>JBAPOI010000140.1:0-8431 GCA_049279555.1 Candidatus Sulfotelmatobacter sp. | reverse complement strand
CCATTGGGGCTCCTTCGACTGCGAGGAGTCTTCGATTATGCGAGACTCCTGTAAAACTTGCAGCCTTCGATACGCAAGACGCCTGCAAAACTGCTGGGACTGTGCGACCTCGATTGCGTCTGCCTTTCTTCGCTTCTTATATCACCATTTCACCCAAAAGACTGTTGGGAAAACTTCCTGTCGCCTTTACCGGAACATAACTTCCCGGCTTGGGAGCGGCTGCTTCCGGAGCTGTGAAATTCAAGGTTTTGTTATGGCTGGTACGGCCGATCCATTGGTTGCGGGCTTCGTTTCGACCCTCAACCATTACTTCCAATGTTTGCCCTATATATTTCTTGTAACGTGATATTTGGATGTTGCGCTGTTTTGCCATTACGACTTCCAGGCGGCGGGCTTTTTCCTGATCCGGGATCGCATCTTCTAGTGCCAGCGACGGGGTGTTCGGGCGCGGAGAGTATTTGAAGGTGAAGACGGCGTCGTAGCCGACTTCATCGAGCAGGCTCAAGGTCTCGGCGAAGTCTTCTTCGGTCTCTCCGGGAAATCCGACGATGATGTCGCTGGTGATGCTGATGTCGCGCTTTGCCGACTTCATCCAAGTGATGCGTTCGAGATATTGCTCGCGGGTGTAGAGGCGCTGCATGGCGTTCAGGACGCGATCCGAACCACTCTGTACGGGCAGGTGGACGTGGTCGCAGAGCGCGGGAACGGCGTCGATGGCATCGATGATGTCGCGTCCGAAGTCGCGGGGATGCGATGTGGTGAAGCGCACGCGGCGGATGCCTGGTACTTCTCCCACTGCGGCCAGCAGTTCGGCGAAGCTCTTCTTTTTTCTGGAAAATCTGGCACCCGGCTTCCCTGCTGGATCTTTGTAAGAATTTACGTTCTGGCCCAGCAACTGGATTTCCGTATAGCCGAGATCGGCCATCTGGCGGGCTTCGGCGAGCACGGACTCGGAAGTGCGGCTGCGCTCTTTGCCGCGGGTGAACGGCACGACGCAGTAGGCGCAGAACTTGTCGCAGCCTTCGATGATGGTGATGTATCCGCGATGCGGATTGCTGCGGGCGGTGAATTCGGTTTCGAAACACTGGTCGGTTTCGCGGTCGTCGAGGCCGGTGATGCGGACCAAGCTTTGAGCTGCGAGCTTTGAGCTGCGAGCTTCTGCTTGCGGTTTTTCTGGCTGCGCGGTTTCGAGTTGCTCCAACATTTGCGGCAGGTTGCGGTAGCTGGCCGATCCGCAGACTAGCGACACGTGCGGGGCGCGCTCGAAAATCTTTTCGCCTTCCTGCTGCGCCACGCAGCCGAGCACCCCGAACCTCTTGCCCTGGGCGAGGAGCTTCTTGTAGTCGGCCAGCCGATGAAAGACTTTCTGCTCGGCTTTGTCGCGAATGGAGCAGGTGTTGTAAAGAATCAGGTCGGCCTGCTCGACCGTTTCTACCTGTCGATAGCCCTCGTGGACCAGCGTGCCGATGACTTTTTCGGAGTCATGGACGTTCATCTGGCAGCCGAAGGTTTCGAGGTAGAAGGTCTTGTGAGAGTGCGCGGACATATGGGCCTAGTATAACGCTGACAGAGCTCCTAGCCTCTAGCTACTAGCTCAAGCCGCAGGGTGCCGCGTCCTTGCCCGCGCTTTTCGCGGGGACAGGGCGGGGATTTTGACCTTCGCGCGCGAGAGGCTTCGAGTTGCAAGTTGCGAACTTGGGTCGTGAAAGGCTACTGCGAAACCTTTTTTTGGTGTGGGGCGTCACTTATCAAAAACGAAGCGGCCTAGCTGGTTGCCCAACTGCTTGACCTGTTCCGGATCATTGGCGGCGCGGAAGCGCTCGGCTAACTGGAAGAATGCTTTTTCCTTTTGCTGACGGGCTTCGATTCCCTGCTCGATCAGTTCCACCAGGACGCGGTTATCGCTGAGGTCGCGTTCCTTTGCCATGGTCTCGACTTGTTTGGCTATCTTTGGAGGCAAAGTCACGCTTCGCCGGATATGCTTTGCGCGGGGCGATTTTGTGCGGGTTCGTTTCGTTAATGCCATGGTTACACCAGTGTACACCATTTTGGTGCAACGCCACGGCCCGTCGTGGAGCCCCCAACCCTTATGGCGTCTACCTTGGTGGAATCCCACCCTTGCAAAGTGCGCGAAGGATGGGGAACCCGGCCCGCCGACCTGCGGAGTCCCAGTGGATGGAAACCGAGCAGCCAGGTAAGACCGGCAGCGTCTCAACGCAATAAGCGCTCTCCAAAGCGCCCGGTAGCAACCGAAACGGTTTACATAGTAAACGGTGACGCGCCGGAATTACTGATGCTGCTCGGGAGCAACAGCACAATCTATGCTAGTTTCATTACCTAGTATTCTTGACTATGACCGCTTATAATAGGGGTCTAGTTAGTTGCCTTCCGATTCCAGCATACATGCAACGGGATCGGAAGCGAGATGCGACGTAAAAGAGGTTAAACCATGGAGAAAGATGCGAGATCGCTCATTGATCATTGGAGTTGGGCCGCTGAAAAGGGCGTCATGAACCGCAATACCGCAGCGGGACTTCGCTCCGCCTGCACGCGAGTGCTGGAAGTTGCCGGTGACGGCTGGGAAAAAATGGATGTCACCACCATTGACATCGAAGATCTGCTGGTCCGCTTCCAGAACCTCAAGAAGAAAGATTTCCGCCCTCAAGTGCTAGAAGTGTACAAACAAAGGTTCCGCAAGGCCGTAGTTTCCTATCTGGACTACCTGCGGAGTCCCAGTGGATGGAAACCGAGCAGCCAGGAAAGATCGGCAGCGTCTCAACGCAATGAGCGCTCTCCAAAGCGCCCGGTAGCAACCGAAACGGTTAGTGTGGGCGCAGCGACAGGCCGGGTGAGTCCCGGTGAGGTTGAGTATCCGTTTCCCCTTCGTCCTGGGGTGATGGCCCGGTTGATATTACCTTCGAATCTCACACAACAGGATGTGAGCCGTCTCACCGCCTTCATGGCTATGCTCGTCGTTGGTGCTGGCGAGCCACGGCCCGAAGTGGAGAATTCCGATGGACAGTGAAATTCTGAGGTCGATCCTTGAGGAAGCTTCAGCTATGACCTCCGTCCTTCCGGAGTCCATCCGGCAGGTCGCCTTCTCCAAGGCGTTCGACGTTCTGCTAAGCCAGGTTGAGGCCCCTGCACAGCAGCGTGTCCGCTCGGCGCCCAAGCGGAGCGCCGCAAGGCAATATCCCCGGGGCCGAGGGCGCTCATCGCGATCTCATCGCGTCGGCCCAAAGTCCGTGCTCGGCCAACTGCTCGACGACGGCTATTTTGCAACAAGGCGCGGCCTGCCTGAGATCCAGTCGTATCTGAGGGACTCTCATGGGCACGATTACGGGTCGAATGAACTTTCAATTTCCCTGCTTCGATTGATCCGTGATGCTCGGCTGCACCGGGAGCGAGATTCTGCTGGTCAGTACGAATACTGGGCCGCCGACCGATGGCAAGAAGTCGCTCACTCCGAGGGCCCGAGGGTTAAGACGCATCCACGGCTATTGACGGAAGGCAAGGGGCGATGAGGTGTGAGCAACCGCGTGACTAGGTGACTGCGATGCACTGGGATTTAGATCTTTTTCAATGGCAGGTGATCAAATTCGGTGGCTTGATCGTGGTGGCGCTGATCGTGTTTATCCACATAGTCAAGCTCGTCAAAGAGGCAGTCGCCGAAATCCGCAAACCTCACAGCTGAGGAACAAAGGATTTAGGAAACACGATGTCTCAGATCGGACGCGACCTCCTCCGTTAGGAGTTTCGCCGTAGAGCGTACCCTCTGCGGCTGAAGCCGTACGCGCGTTTGTGTTCCACGTACAACGTGCACGACGACCGAGGGGCTGCCTTGTGCGAACCCGGGATCTCCGCCCCGTTTGGAATTACAAACTTGTGTGGGACGCGCAGTGCAGGCTCACGGGGGCTGAAGCCCGGTTCGTAATCTTATCCTCGACGCGGCGCTGAAGCGCCGCTCTTCCACGGGGCTGCTGGCGTTTGAGGTGGCGCTCTTGCGAGCGTCCCGCAGGGGCTAAAGCCCGCATTGAAACGAGGCGGTTATCGCAGCGCTGAAGCGCTGCTCCACCCGAGGGCTGTTCCGCCCAAAGGCAATTCTTACGGCGCGGCTGAAGCCGCGCCCTTTCAAAGCTATCGTCTCAAAGCTATCGTCGGATCAGAGCTGTTAGCCGCGTTGGGGGCAGAGGGCGCAGCGGAGGTCTAGATGTTTGCTGCGGCAGCGGGCGGGCAGGGCTTTGCGGAGGCGGACTTTGGGGCAGGAATCCAGGAGGCACCAGGCTTCGCGGTATTTTTCGAAGGTGGCGCGGGATTGGCGGCGGGTGTGGGGATAGAAGCGGATGCCTTTGCGCTGTCCGATGGCCTGGACGGGGATAATGTACCAGATATTTTCGGGGACGATGTAGGCGACGAAGAAGTCGATTTCTTTGCTGGTATAGACTTTGCCGCTGGCTCCGGTGGTTTTGACGCGGTAGCGGGATTCGGCGTAGAGAGTGGCGGACTTCACCCATTCGGTCGCTGTCGCTCTCTCAGGGCAGGCTCTGGACGCGGAGGAGTCCGTGGTTGAGTTCGACGACGGAGTCGTAGCGGTTGCTGTCTCCCCAGGGGATGAGGACGGTGAAACCGAGGTGCGTGGCACGGGCGAGGAAGGCGGCTTCGGCGGCTTCTCCGCGACGCTTGCGGGTGGGCTCGGCGGAGGCGTGGAGGGTGATGGGTTCGGCTTTGAGGGGTTGTTGCATGGGGAGTGGTTGGATCAGGATTGGCGCGAGGTGGCGCTCCGAATTGTTGAGGTTCTTTTGCATAAGGGTGAGGTTGGTCAGTACTACGTCGCCTGAAAACACGAATGGCGCAGGGATTGATTCCTGCGCCATTGTTTAAGCTATATATCCATTATATCACTTTGCCTGGGGTAAAAGTGACATAGGTTGGAGAATTATATCTATTAGCGAATCAGTGAGTTAGTTGAAAAATTTGAGGTTTGGGGTATTGACAAGATTTTGCGGATTACGTGCAGCGGCGAACGACAGCAGATTCCTCACCGGGTTTCACCCGGTTCGGAATGACAATGTGTGTGGGTAAGGCGCGATGCAGGCTATCCCGGGGCTTTAAAGCCCGGGAGCCTTGACGCGGCGCTGAAGCGCCGCTCTTCCACGGGGCTGCCGGCTTTGAGGTGGCGCCATGAGAGCGTCCCCGTGGGGTCTAAAGCATTGAAACATGGCCGGTTATCGCACGCTGAAGCGCTGCTCAACCATGGAATTCCATCATTTTGCAGAGTCTGCAAGGTCAAAGGCGTCGGACAAGAGTGTCCGACCCACACGGGCAACATCAACCCCAACGGCGGGAGCAAGATCAACAACAACATCAAAACGTCGGACAAGAGTGTCCGACCCACACGAGCAACATGAACAACAAACACGGGGGTGCTTCACTTCCCTACTGTTTGGTCGATCCAGAGCCATTTGTAGTCTTCTGGTCTTTTTACTAGTCCTCTTCGGACTGAATTCTGCCGAATGTATTCCAGTTTTTCCTCGCGGCTTTCCTGTGATCGTAGGACGTGGTCGAAGGATTCTTCCTGCCATACTGGGCCGGTCGAGTTTGAGAGCTTATTGATACTTCGGGCTGAGGTGCCCTTGAGCACCTTCAAGATTGTCGGCAAAGAGTACGGCCAGCCATTTTCATCTCGCAGTGGTGTTAGCAGCATGTGTACGTGATCTGGCATCACTACGGCTGCGTGAAGGCCGTAGCGTTTGTGGTGATCGTGCAGACAGTGGAGAAGGATAGCGTCCTGGGCTTCTGGGATGAAGGCAATTCGATTAGCTCTGCAGAAGGTGATGAATACTGCTCGTCCGGCTTTCTGATAGTGCGGGAGCATGCGGCGGTATTCGTATTTTCGGTCGAGCGTAGGCTTTGGCATTTCAGGGCCACCGGCGAGGAGTGAATTCACTGGCAAGGACACATGCAAAATCAAAATCAAAAGCAAGATCAAGAGCAAGGTCAAAGGCGTCGGACAAGAGTGTCCGACCCACACGACCATTGCATTCTCCACGGCTTTTGTCTGTGACGAATGAACTTAGCCGCGCTGGGGGTGCTCCAGTGGGCGGTGATTTTTTTGGGGGGGTGGAGGAGGGTCTGCAGGACTACGCAATACTGCTCGGTTTTTTCCTGGGAGAACGCAGTTGATCGGGAGTGGCCTGGGGCGCGGCGAGGTTAAATTGAACGCGAATGACGTCGAAGCCTACGGGAACGTCTTTTGAGATTCCGAGGGTTCCCGCGAGATCCATATCTCCTTCGACGGTGACCGCGATGTGCTGGGTTCTAATTCCCATGGCGGTGGCGACCAGTTGACAGGTGAGTTGCGCGCAGGCGGCCAGTGCACCTAGCAGGAGATCGCCGGAGCAGGCTGCGGTGTCGGTGCCGCCAATGCCTTTGTGGGCTTCCGCCACTCCCTTCCACACGGTCGCCTTATCCGCATTTGACCCACCCTAGTTGTTATACTGTTTTGGCTTGAATCGCCACCCTTTAAGGATGGATGGCGCTTGGATTTGCTTCTGGGGACAGCGGGAGTTATGAAACCCACCTTCAGCATCGGGGTTGAAGAGGAATATCAAACCATAGATCCGGAGACACGGGATCTGCGGTCGCATATTCAGGCGGAGCTGCTCGAGAAGGGCCAGCTGATCTTACAAGAGCGTGTGAAGGCGGAGATGCACCAGTCGGTGGTGGAGGTGGGGACTGGGATCTGCGCGAATATCAAAGAGGCCAAAGCCGAAATCAAGATGCTGCGGCGCGACATTGTGAGGCTGGCCAAAGAGAATGGGTTGAGGCTGGCGTCGGTGGCGACGCACCCGTTTGCGGACTGGCGGGTGCAAGAGATTCATCCCGACGAGCGTTATAAAAATATTGTTGAGGACATGCAACTAGTGGCGCGGGCGAACCTGATTTTTGGGCTGCACGTGCACATCGGGATTGAGGATCGCGAAACCGCGATCCACATGATGAATCATGCGCGGTATTTTTTGCCCCATCTGCTGGCGCTCTCCACGAATTCACCGTTCTGGCTGGGGATGAATACGGGGTTGAAGTCTTACCGCTGCAAAGTCTTTGACAAGTTTCCGCGGACGAATATTCCGGATTATTTTCCGAGCTGGGGCGAGTACGAAAACTTCATCAAGCTGCTGATTAGGACCAACTGCATCGATAATGCCAAGAAGATCTGGTGGGACATCCGGCCACATCCGTTTTTCAATACGATTGAATTCCGGGTATGCGATATTCCGATGCGGGCCGACGAGACGATCGCGCTGACGGCGCTGATTCAGGCGACCGTGGCGAAGCTGTATAAGCTGCATACAGCGAATCAGGGATTTCGCTTGTACCGGCGGGCGCTGATTATGGAGAACAAGTGGCGAGCGTCGCGTTATGGGCTCGATGGGAAGATGATTGATTTTGGCAAGCAATCGGAAGTGCCGGCGCGAGAGTTGATTCTTGAATACCTGGATTTTGTGGACGATGTGGTGGATGAGTTGGATTCGCGAGAGGAAATTGAGTACATCCATACGATTCTCGAGCAAGGCAGTGGAGCCGACCGGCAGTTACGCGTATATCAGGACACGGGAGATTTGAAAAAAGTTGTCGATTACGTAATCGAAGAAACGGAGGCGGGACTGGCGGAGGACGAGCCAGCTTCCGTGAAAAAAGCAGGATAATGACTACTACTATGGGGAGTTCTGACGAGCAAGTCGACACTCCCACCCTTCGCAAAGAACGCGAAGGATGGGCCAGCCAAGCACGTGGTTGGGGCAGCCGAAACCAGGTTTCTTTCGATCCCGAGTACACGCAGGGGGCGCGTAATGCAGTGAGTGTTTGCCTGCGAGTGCAGCCTGAGGAGAAGGTTTGCGTGATCACCGATGAGGCGACGATTGAGATTGCGGCGACCATCGTGCACGAGTTGGAAAACTTGGGAGCGCCCTACCATGCGTGGGTGCTGGAGGATCTGGCGCCGCGTCCGTTGAAAGATTTGCCAAAGGAAATTCTAGACGACCTGGAGACGAGCCAGGTTTCGATCTTTGCGGTGTGGGCGCAGAAGAATGAGCTGCGCACGCGCATGCAGATGACGGACGTGGTGAATCGGCGGAAGATCCGGCATGCGCACATGGTGAACATCAATCGGCAAATCATGCTGGAAGGAATGCGGGCGGACTTCCAGAAGGTGGACCGGTTGAGCGCGAAGATTGTGGCGATGGTGCGAAAAGCGAAGCGGGTGCGCGCGAAGACCGCGGCTGGAACCGATTTGACCGCCGATTTGAATCCGAATTACCACTGGCTGAAGACGAGCGGAATTATTTCTCCGGAAAAATGGGGGAACCTGCCGGGCGGAGAGATTTTTACTACGCCAGGCGAAGTGAATGGGACGTTCGTGATCGACGGC
>JBAPOI010000139.1:0-2040 GCA_049279555.1 Candidatus Sulfotelmatobacter sp. | reverse complement strand
GATAGAATGAGCGGAATAGCCCGCACCTGGATGGGGGTCGGGGTGAGATAATTCTCGGCCACGAGCACGCGGCAAAGCGGCTCCGTCACACCGAGCATCGAAAAACACAGGTTGGTCACGTTCGTTCCTTTTGACTAGCAGCAAACAACGCAATACGCGTGCTACGGCTATTTTGCCGTCTTCCACGCACATCTGGAGCGAACGGTATGTTGAGAATTGCCTTGCCGTGACAAACGCCGAGTAAGTGAGCGCCGTCGTGCGACCGCGAGGTCTGGTGCATATATGGTGCGTCGCAGCAAGAAAGCAAGTGTAATCCCTACCGATGCGTCTTGTCCCTTCCGAAAACCTCATCCGGGCGGTTACGCTTATGGACTGAGATGAATGTCCGCATGTGGCGATAGTCGGACATCCGAACTCGGACGCCACAGCTGCCCGCACGCCATGAATTTGCGCGATCCAGACTTATCTCTGGCGCTACGGCATCGGTGCTGAGTGATGGTAGAAGCGATCTCTGAAGTTCATTCGTCAGCGACTTATCCCCCACTCAAACATCCCGTCGGGGGATGGCAGCGAAAAAATGACAAACGAATACCCCAAAAGCCACGGAACGTCTGAGGGCGCCGGTAGCGATATGCTTCAGAGCAGATGAATTCATTACATCTATCCACGCGTTCACTCGCCCGCGCGCGAATGGAGTTGCAGTTTCGACCGCGCCTCCGCTAAAAGGCGCGCCTCCCGCAACCAGTGAAGGAATCCTGATGGCCGGGCTATTTGTTTATTTGATGAAGGGCCTGTCGAAGACCTATCCGGGCGGCCCGCAGGTGCTGAAGGATATTTGGTTCTCGTTCTATCCCGGCGCCAAGATCGGCATCATCGGTATCTCGGAGGCGAGCAATTTATCAGTGGTGGTGGCAATCTCAGGAGATGCTCTCTGAACTGCAAATGAGGCCGGTAATCGATCAATAACAAGATATCGATGGGTCCACGCCGTCAACTGTCGCATACGTTGCTGTCCAACCTGAGGCTAACGACAAAGACACACGGTCCCAATCAATGAAATGTCCTCTCAGGGGCTTCGTCCCTGGTCTAGATTTGCAACGGCCTATTTTTCAGGGCGCATGCCAGTCATACTTATATAGGAATTGTACATCCAACCCTGTAGAGGCTTTGACGGATCGCGCTTGCCCCGAGTCTGAACGCGCGTCCAGTTTCCGCGTTGCTCGATTTTTTCGACTGCCACACCGCGCGGCAATGCTGCGATGACGTCTGCCGCCGTAGATGGGCCGGCGCGAAGATTGACGCCGCGGGTGACGATGGCCGTGTCGTGCTCCATTGAAGATGCAAGTGCTGGCGCGGGCTTCTGCGGCGCAGCGGACCCCACGGCCGGAACACTGTTTTCCGTTGCGATGGTGGGTTGAGCTATCCGCAAATATTCAGGCAGAAAGGCGTCGACACGGAAATAGATCAAGAAAAAAGTCATCACTACGCCCATCACGACAACGGCGTCGCGAACGAGACTGCGCTCGGATTGTATAACCTGTTGCTCATCGTCCAGCTCGGCTGCAGCTCTGGGTTGTCCCTTGATGAGATCGGAAATGTCCTGGTGATCAGGCTCGAACGTTGTGCGCATGCGTGCCAACTCGATATCCCGGCTATTCAGAATGTACTGCAGAACCGCCAGCTCATTGCTTAGCTTTTCAGTAGCTGCGCCCTCTTGGCGCGATTTTATGCGCATATCGGCCAAGGCCAATTCGGCAGCCTCATAGCGCGCTTTTGCCTCTGCCAGATGCTTGCCATGCTCTCCCCGCCATTGTCTTTCAGCAGCGGCCAACCGCTCCGCCTCATTGGCCCGCCAAGTCGCTTCGGCTTTCGATCGCGCAGCCTCTATCCGCTCCAGTTCACGTTGATGCGCCGCCTCGATGGCCGTGCTGGCTTTGACAAGATCCTGCTCGCGCTCGGCAAGGGTTGCTTGTGTCGCAGCAAACGCATCCCGAACCTGACGTAACTCGGCATCGTCTATACCGGACCGCGCCTCAGCCT
>JBAPOI010000138.1:0-3589 GCA_049279555.1 Candidatus Sulfotelmatobacter sp. | reverse complement strand
AAGTAGACGCCTTCGGTGTGAAGCGCGTCCTGGCCGTCAAGCGTGACGTGGTCGCGGCGCACCCTGCCCTTGCTGTCGAACAGCGCGGGCGCGAAGATCCATTTATCGTTCTGCTTGATTTTCTTGAGGAGTTTGACGCGGCCGACTCTGGGCATAAAGTGGGGTTCGGCGAAGTCGTGCCTTAACCGCCACCATAATAGCTACCAAGGGCTGTAACTGCAAGATAATTATGACAAATCGTGACAGGGCAGCGTTCTAACCAACTGAACTACGTCCCCACTCGCCAAATCAACGATATGCAGACTCGCCAGTGCTTATGCGGCTTTGCGCGATCTGCATAAAATGCCTCGATTGCCCAGGCGACCCAGATTGTCTCCCATCGGGCAGAAACCGCCAATAAATTCTGCTCCGTCCCGGCATCTGTGAGCTGTACGAGACACCCAGATGGAGGCCGAACCATATCGACAGTCTTGGCGAAACCGCCAACAAGAATTGAGCAACCTTCAGCAGAAATATCCTAACAGCTTCTCGTGACATTGGGAAAGGCCCGCAATGGCGGGATTATAACCAGACGGAATAAGACTCGGCCAAGAAGTGATTGGACGACACCAACTCCGAACCGCTAGGGTGACCAACACATCAGCCCAATTGCGGTTCACTCCCGGAGGTTCTCATGTCGCATTCGGTTCCTCATCCGGCTCGGTCTACCAAACAGACTGATCGGCCGATTCGCTTCCTATTCCCGAAGCTCTCAATTCTCGGATTTCTCTTATCGTTGCCCCACTTGCAGCTTCACTTAACGGCCGCTGCCTTTGCTGCCGGTGCACTCAGCGTTTTAGGGGCCTCCGCCGAGGCTGGGGACAACTCCCAATTAACGGAGAATTGACCGGTGCGCAAATCGGTTTCGACCGGTTTCTCCTTACAGTTCTCATTGCGGCGGACGAATACGAACTTCTGGAGTGATCCGTGCGACGCAACCTGTTCGGTGGATCCGAAGCTCTGAGAGGTGAGGTTTTGAAGCTGTTCCGCTGACATGTCAACGAGCAACTCCTTGGATGCGGTTGTGAAACCTCCTCCCAAGATGGCAACGCTAAACATTCTCAACCCACAACCCAACCCACAAAATGCAATGTCTTGTACGACTTCCGCGAGCTTTGGTAGTCCCCGCGGTTCTTTTAAGTCGTTGAAAAGCTTAATCACGCAGCGCTGTCACGGCGGAGGCAGCGGGTTCGAGTCCCGTCGCCCCCACCATTCATCACCCGCCCGAAGGTCTCGGGAGGCTGATGCATCGCCCACCTAATATAAGCCCCGAAACAGACGTACCCGATCATAGGCTGGCAAATAGCCCGAGCAGGAGCCTTCGAGCGAGTGGACTCAATTTCAGCATCAGAATAAAAACTTCAGCGCAACCTGAATCACCCTAGGGCTTACATCCGATTGGATCTGCCCGAACGTTGGTGATTCGATGTCGCTGACCGGCAAGCGCAAATTGGTATGGTTCAGCACATTAAACAATTCACCGCGGAATTGAAGTTCCTTCGATTCCGTAAGCCGAATGTTCTTGAAGGCCGAGAAGTCCCAGTTTACGTATCCTGGGCCTTGGACTACGTTGCGGCCTTCGTTCCCGAACACCTCAAAGCGGCCGAGAGGATCCGGTTGGAGTTGCTGAAAGGCGCTTACATTGAACCACTCCTGCGGCGTGCGTGGACCAGAGTTTGGGTTGCCAACCAGATTAGGGCGGTTCGCGGAAAATCCGGTGATCTCCGGTGCCTGCCCTTGCAGCGAAACGTCGTTCGAGTCGAATACCGTGAACGGCCCGCCGCTCATCGCAGTGAAAATTCCATTCAGCTGCCAGTCGCCAATAACGCGGCCATACCAGGTATTCGAGCGCTGCAAGAACGGAAGGCTCCACTGATAACTCAGTACGAGTCGATTGTGGGAATCGAACATGGAACGACCGCGCTCGGCGGCAAGATCAAATGGGTTCTGCGCCAGGTCATTTTCTCCGGCAACGGGTTGCGACGCGGAGCCGGTGATGTTGAATGAAGAAACGTCATCGATGGAGTGCGACCACGTGTAGGACGCGAGGAACGACAGGCCGTGGCTGAAGCGCTTTCGCAGGCTGGTTTCGAGAGCGTTATAGCTGGAATTTGCTCCGCTGGCGATCTCACCGACCGAACTGTAGACGCAATTGTTCGGGGTCGCCAAAGTGCATCCAGAGTAGAGTCGCCGCTGGTTCACGTTGTTTTCGTTGGAAATCGGACACGGGTCTGCCACCGAACACCCAGAGCTGGTCGTGTCCACGCCGGGGACAAAGACTGGTGGATTGCCTTCGATGAATCGCGGCAGCCTGACACCGGTCGTGCCCACGTACCCAACCTGAAAGAGCCAGTCCTGGCCGAAGGACCGCTGAATATTCAGATTCCAATCCTGCGCGTAGGGCAGATGCAGGTTACGAGCGACCACGAGCAACGTCATCGGCTCGGGGAAAGCTTGGCCGAAGGGATTGGGCGTATAAAACGGATTGGCAAATGAGTTGACAGGAAAACCGATTTGCTGCGTCTTCAGATAAGGAGGAGAGCTGACTGGATCCTGCAGTGGGCCGCCCTCCCCTGTGTAGTAGGGCTCATAAAAAATTCCGTAGGCCGCGCTGACCACTGTCTTCGAGTCACCCCGCGGGTCCCACGCTAACCCGAAGCGCGGAGCGAAGGCTGTTTTCTGGGTCGGAATCAAACCCGCAGGCACACCCGGATCGCCGGGATAAAGAAGTCCTGTCGGAGCGTTCGGCAAGACTGTCGATTGCGCTCCAGGGACAAAAAGATTTACCTGGTTGTGCCGTTCGGTAGAGGGGAATGGCAGCTCGTAACGAAGTCCCAGGTTCACTGTCAGGCGAGAATTTACCTTGTAAGTATCCTGGCCATAAGCATCCAGCGCGCGGTCGCGGATTTCACGGGCAAAGTTACCACCACCTTGAAGAAAGACCACCGGATTGCCGGAGAGGAAATTGGCGAACCCATCGTTGTAGATGAAGTTCTCGAACGAGGGAATGCCGGCGAATACAAAAAAGCCGTTGGTGGCGATGCCCTGCAGCGCGTTGATCTGGTCGCGCCGGTAGCCTCCGCCAAATTTTAATTCGTGGCGTCCGTGTATCCGGCTCAAAGAGCCGGAGAGGTCAAAGGTATTCTGAAACGTGTTGCGCGGCCCCGTGATGGGATCGCCGACCGAGGCGTATCCCCCGACCTGGATAAACGGTGGTCCGACTGCCGAGGCCAGCGTGGGGGCGTACTGAAAACCTAAGTCCGTCAGCGACTCATGATTCAAGTGTTCGTCGAGCAGAAATTTATTGCGCAGATACGAAAAGCGGGCAACGCCGATCGTCTTTGGCGAAAAGACGTGCGTCTCCTGCACGACAAAGTTTTGCGCGCGATCGTCCTCACCTACGGGAAAGCCGGGGACATTCGCTCCAATCGGCGAAAGCGGATCTGTGGTTGGCCCTGCGCTGAACATGTAACGGAAATTCAACGTGTCCGCGCGCGAAAGATAATGATCCACGCGCAAGCCGAATTGGTCGTTGTTCTCGCTTAGAGTC
>JBAPOI010000137.1:0-3010 GCA_049279555.1 Candidatus Sulfotelmatobacter sp. | reverse complement strand
CAGCAAATCAGTGAGAACGGAGAGTCAGGATTTAGTTAGAAACGACACACGGGCGTCTTAGAGGGAAAGCCGTCAAGTGAAGCCTCGCTTGGGTGTGCGCATGGATGGTGAGGGTGCCGAGTAAGTCCGACGACACCCTATTTTAGCAGAGTAGATTGTCGCTCGATTTCCGTTCGCGAATTCAAGGACCGGGTACGTTAGAATGCCTGCGTGGCTGTAGCCATTCAATGTCGCGATTTGCGCAAAACCTACGACAGCAAAGTTGAGGCCGTGCGCGGGCTGAATCTTGAGATTCAGACCGGTGAGTGCTTCGGGCTGCTCGGGCCGAATGGGGCGGGGAAGACCACAACCATCGAAATTCTCGAGGGCTTGCTGGAACCGACTTCGGGCGAAGTGTCGATTTTCGGCCACACTTGGCGCGATAATGCGCGCGAGATGCGGGAGTGGCTGGGCATTTCGCTGCAGGAGACCCGGCTCTCCGAAAAATTAACGGTTCGCGAAACCATTGAACTGTTTGCCAGCTTCTATCGGGAACCGCGCTCATCTGAGGAAGTGCTTGAAGAGTTGCAGCTAACCGAGAAGGCTGACTCGTGGGTGGGAAAGCTTTCCGGTGGGCAGAGGCAGCGGCTGGCGGTTGCCACGGCGCTGGTGTGCAATCCGAAAATTCTTTTCCTGGATGAGCCGACCACGGGGCTCGATCCGCAGAGCCGGCGGCAGTTGTGGGATATTGTTCGAGAATTTCAGAGGGCTGGCGGGACAGTTCTGCTGACTACACATTATATGGATGAGGCCGAGCGTTTGTGCGACCGGCTAGCGATCATCGATCAAGGGCAAGTCATTGCGGAGGGATCTCCGGTGGAGTTGATCGACCGGCTGGGTGGCCATCATGTAGTGGAGTTTGCGGTGAGTGGGAGAAATGGGGATTCCGATGGCGCAGCTCTCGAGGTATGGCGGGAGCTTCCGAGCGTCGAGTCCGTGCGTGAAGATAACGGAATGGTGGCGTTGAATGTGAAGGAGCCGCACCTGGCGATTCCGGCGTTGCTGGAGGCAGTGGGGAAGCAGGGCGCCAAGTTGCAACATTTGACCACTCGGCAGGCTAGCTTGGAGGACGTGTTCGTGCGGCTGACGGGGCGGCATTTGCGGGAAGAGTGATCGAGCGATTCACTGGCTGGGCCTGAAGGCGCGAACCATTGAGTTGCAGACCGTTGCCGTGTTAGATCGGCCCAAGGGAACCAGCGTTGTCTTTAAAGCCGTGGTCAAGTTGCCGGACGGTAAAACGCTGAGTGTGACCGATGGCCAAATGTGGCGAAAGCAGGGTGAGCAGTGGCGCGTGATCGGCGTGGAACGGGCGGATGCGCCACAACTGAATCAGCCTTCGGACATGAACAAGAATATCTATCCCGCGGATGCCGACGCGCACACGGAGATCAAAGAAGCCGAAGAAAAAGCGGCGAGCGAGCACAAGCGCGTGTTGCTGGTCTTTGGTGCTAACTGGTGTTACGACTGCCACGTGCTGGATTTGGCGTTTCAGCGGCCTGATTTGGCGCCAATCGTCGCGTCGGGATTTGAAGTGGTGCATGTCGACCTTGGCCCGGATGAACAAAAGAATGCGGATGTAGTGAAGCAGTTTGATGTGCCGCTGAATAAAGGTATTCCGGTGCTGGCGGTGATCGAGAGCGATGGCAAATTGCTCATGAGTCAGAAGAATGGTGAGTTCGAAGATGCGCGGTCGCTCGCTCCACAGGCGCTGCTGGAGTTCTTGAATAAGTGGAAGCCGAGGTCTTGATATTAGGGGCCTTGATTTTGACCTGGTCCAGACTGAGCAAACTTATGAGCATCGCAGAGCAAACGCCGGCGATAGATAAAGCGCCTTCACGGAAGTATCCGCCTAAACAAAATGGGCGGTGGGCAGGGTACCTTCATCTTCTTGGGGCGCGCATGCTGGAGTTGAAGCGTGAACCGGAAGTTGTCTTCTGGGTGTTTGTTTTTCCGTTGTTGCTGGCGGCCGGGTTGGGAATCGCTTTCCGGAACAAGCCGGGTGATGCATCTTCGGTCGCAATTGTCGCGGGCGCGGGAGCGCAGGAAGCCGAGGCGCTGTTGCAGCGTTCGCCTCAGCATGATTCCATCAAGGCCGATGTGCGGGATGCGGACGCGGCGAGAAAAGGATTTCGGTTGGGGAAATACGATGTCGTCATTGAACCCGACGGCGCCGGTGGACTGCGATATCTTTACGACCCGGCGCGGCCGGAGAGCGTGCTGGCGCGGGCTCAGGTTAACGATGCGCTGCAAGCCGCAGCGGGACGCAAAGATGTGGTTGCAACCACGCTAGTGACTTCTTCCGAGCCGGGTTCGCGCTACATCGATTTTCTCATCCCCGGCTTGCTGGGCATGAACCTGATGAACTCGGGCATGTGGGGAATCGGATTTGCTCTGGTGGACATGCGGCAGCGCAAACTGCTCAAGCGTTTTGTCGGAACGCCGATGCGCAGGAGCGATTTTCTGCTGGCGCTCATGTCGAGCCGGCTGTTGCTGATGATTATCGAGATAGGATTGCTGCTGACGCTGGGAGTCATTGTCTTCCACATGAGGGTGTTGGGATCGTTGTTTGCGATCCTCTTTCTGGGAGCCATGGGAGCTTTGTGCTTTGGCGGAGTGGGGTTAGTGACGGCGAGCCGGGCACAGAAAATTGAAAGCGTGAGCGGGCTGATGAACTTAGTGATGATGCCCATGTGGATTTTTTCTGGGGTGTTCTTTTCGTACGAACGATTTCCTGCAGTGATTCGGCCGCTGATCAAAGCGCTGCCGTTGACAGCTTTGAACGATTCACTGAGGGCCAGTATTCTGGAAGGCACCCCGCTTCTGCAGCAGTGGCCGCGCTTGTTAGTGATGTTTCTGTGGGGCGGAATTTCCTTTGTGCTGGCGCTGAAATGGTTCCGCTGGACTTAGAAGCGGATTGGGCCCCAGTAATCACGCCTGTCGTTGGTTCGAAATATCACGTAAAAAGGGGAAA
>JBAPOI010000136.1:0-1872 GCA_049279555.1 Candidatus Sulfotelmatobacter sp. | reverse complement strand
TTACCACGTATTGGCGGGGGAAAGGGATCTGCACTGAATCCGCCGGCGCCAAACACTTCCACGTCGCCGGAAACCGTCGGTCCAGGATGGCGAAATCCGCGTGGCAGAACCCCGATAATTGTATAGGGATCATTGTCGAGACGGAGGGTACGGCCGAGAACATTCGGATCGGCGCCATAGGCACGGCGCCATAGGCCATCGCTGATCACGACCACTGAAGCGAAACCGAGCGTGAAGTCCTGCGGACCAAACAACCGTCCAATTTGCGGGGTCGCTCCCAGCATGGAAAAGTAGCTGAAACTGCCACTGAGCCCATCGAGACGCTCGGGCTGTTTGGCGCCGGTCAAAATGTCGCTACCCTCGAGAATCGGGGTCACATCTTCAAATACGCCCGCTCGCGTCTGCAGGTCATCCATTTCGGGCTTGGAAAACCCAACGTCCCGCAATCCTACGCCGGGCTCGTTAAAGAAGATTCTTACCAAACGATCGGGATCGCGGTAGGGCAGAGAACGCAGCAACACGGCATTCACAATGCTGAAAATGGCCGTGTTGGCTCCCACTCCCAGGGCCAGCGTCAGGACAGCCACGATCGTGAATGTGGGCTTCTTGACCAGCATGCGCCAACCATAGCGAACGTCCTGAAGTAAAGTCCCCATGAAGACGATCCTCTCGGTCAATATCACAGAACAGAACCTTATTTAGTGTTAACACGCCCTAATAACCTGAATGCAAAACGAACGTCCCGAAGAAAGCTATCCATCGCAAGGTCCTCCACTCGTGAACAAGTCGTCTCCGAGAACAAGCGAGTTACAGATGGCAACCACGAACTCATTCTCAGCATGAGCTCGCGAGTGGTCCTTCAGCCAGCCCAATAAATCATAAAATAATGCAAAACACTCCGTCCAGATCAGTGTTGAGAACAAGGGATTATGAAATCGCTGCGGTACGTCCAGTGTTTTGCGACAACGTTGAATCGTGACCTGTTGATCCGCTTTACGATTCGAGGAACGATCATCAGCTTCATGCGAGCCAGTTGACACGATACTGCAAATTTGCAAGGTACTCAGAATTTCTGAAAGCCGAACGAACAAAGACTCAAGCCTGTAACTTATGAATTGTCCGCCTGATTTATCCAACAATCATCGATGATTCACAGTTCGTCTCTCGTGTGATCGCTTGGGATGAGAACGTTACTAATATTCATAGAAGTAGCGCTATACACCAAGTACTTGCGTTCCTACGCCAAATGGTTTCGGAGATCGGAAATATAGAGGCGAAGCAGGGGTTGCGTGATCGGCGGACAGCAGATTCCTGTTGGTTGCAACAGGCTCAACGCGCCCTGGCAGTCGAACTTTAGGTGCCGTCCGTTATCGTTATTCGGTTGTTGTGGGAGGGATTCAAGCAGCGGAGCTAGAGCGCCATTGGACTTACACCGCGATAGCCAGACCTCGGTCGACGAATCTTGACCTGCTGATCCAGTCGGCCCAGGTACTCCAGGTTTCCATCCTCCAGCCGGTCCGGTACAGCCGCTCTCCCATCCTGCCGCTCAACCCGTCGGGAACGAACCACTCCGCCGTCAGGTCCCCTCGACCCCAATACCCTCTCGCTCGATCTACTGCCGTTGCCATACCGCGTAATCCGCGTACTGGATCTCCAACTCCGGCAAGGGATCGGCTTCCCCGCCTAAAAACGCTCCGTAGAGCGCCTTCAATTCGCTGGCCAGCACGCCCATCGACCAGCCATCGGAGACGATGTGGTGCATGGTGATCAGCAACACATGCTCGTCTTCGGCCAAACGAATCAGCCGCCCGCGAATCAGCGGACCTGCTTCCAGGTCAAAGGACGCTCCGGCTTCCAGTTCGCCCAGTGCGG
>JBAPOI010000135.1:0-1966 GCA_049279555.1 Candidatus Sulfotelmatobacter sp. | reverse complement strand
GCGACCAACAGGGCGTTACATTATTTATGACGTTGTTGGCGGGTTTTGAGATTCTTCTGTATCGCTACACGGGTCAGACAGATATCTCAGTTGGTTCGGGGATTGCCAACCGCAACCGGCAGGAACTGGAACCACTGATCGGGTTCTTTGTAAATACCCTGGTGCTGCGCACCCAGTTTACGGAAGACTCTTCCATCGCCGAGTTATTGCAGCGGGTTCGCGACGTTTCGTTGCAGGCTTACGCTCACCAGGATATTCCCTTCGAGCGCCTCGTCGAAGCTCTGGATCCGGTTCGCGAGCTGAGCCGTACGCCCTTCTTCCAGGCCTTGTTTGTTCTGCAGAACGCTCCACTGCCGACGGTTTCCTGGGATGGTCTGGAAGCCACCGCCAGTATTTTGGAGACTGGCACGGCGAAGTTTGATCTGACCTTGTCGGCGCGCGAAGAAAATGGCGAGTTGGAGTTATCGCTTGAGTACAGAACCGAACTATTCAACGCGGAACGCATGAAGCGGCTGCTGCTGCACTATCGAACGCTGCTGGAAGGGATTGCAGTTTCGGTGGATGCCCGGATCGGTGAGCTTGAAATCCTGAGCGAAGCAGAACGTCAGCAGTTGCTGATGGAGTGGAATCGCACGGAGGCGCTGTACTCGACCAATCAGTGTGTGCATCAGTTGTTCGAAGAGCAAGCGGCAAAGACGCCGCAAGCGATTGCGGTTTGGGAAACTGGACAGATCAGTTATGGGGAGTTAAACCGGCGCGCCAATCAGCTGGCCTATTATTTGGCCAAGATGGGCGTTGGTCCCGAGGTCAGGGTTGGCATTTGCATGAAGCGCGGCTTGGAGATGCTAGCCAGCGTTTTGGGAGTGCTGAAGGCGGGCGGAGCCTACGTGCCGTTGGACCCGGCCGATCCCAGCGCACGGCGAAGCTACATGGTCAAGGATGCCGGGGCTAAGTTTGTGCTGACCAATGAACGATTTATTCAGCAGATAGCTGGGTGTACCGAACATGTGGTGGATTTAGAAGAAGCGAGAGAAGAAATCGAAAAGCAGAGCGGCGAAAACCTGCGACTTCAGCTGGATGCGGAGAATCTGGCCTCGGTAGTTTACACCTCAAGTTCTGCTGGCCAGCTCAAGGGAACGGCGATACCTCACCGCAGTGCGGTGAGCTTGATGCAGTCGGCTTTGATCGATGCAATGGATCAGAATCCATCAGTAGAACGATGGTTGAATCTCTACGCGCACACCGAGGATACGACCGATGCCACTTATGCCGAAGTACAGCACGATGAACAAGGTGCGGTAACGATCGGGCGGTCCCAGTCCAATACTCAAGCATACGTTCTGGACGGGCACATGAAACTGGTGCCGGTCGGGATCAAAGGGGAACTTTACATTAGCGGTTCAGGACGGGCTCGCGGGTATCTGAACCGGCCGGAACTCACGGCTGAAAAGTTTGTGCCAAATCCTTTCAGTAAAACCAGCGGCGAGCGTTTGTATCGCACGGGCGATCTGGCCCGCTACCAGGAGAATGGCAACCTGGAGTTTCTGGGGCGGCTCGATTCTCAAGTGAAGATACAAGGGCACCGGATTGAGCCGGAAGAGATCGAAGCGGCACTGCTCGGGTATCCCGGGATTGCGCAGGCGGCAGTGATAGCGCGAGAGGACGAGCCTGGAAACGTGCGCCTGGTAGGTTACGTGGCCGGTAGCGAGAGACTGGATATTGACAGGTTGCGAAGCCACTTACAGCAACGCGTACCGGAGTACATGGTCCCCGCGGCCCTGCTGCAGCTGGACACATTGCCGCTTACCCCGAATGGCAAAGTAGACCGCAAGGCTCTCATCGAACTGGAGAGCAAAAAGGCAATGGAGACTGGCAGTCTGACGTTGACCGCCACGGAAGAATTAATCGCGGGCGTTTGGTCGAGTCTGTTGGGCAAGTCAGAGATTGGACGCGCCGATAACTTCTT
>JBAPOI010000134.1:0-10378 GCA_049279555.1 Candidatus Sulfotelmatobacter sp. | reverse complement strand
CTGACTTACGCCCGACGCTATGCGCTGTTCGCCCTTGTCGGCATTGCTGGCGAAGATGACCTGGACGCGCCTGATCTCCTGCCTCCGGAGCAACCGGTGGCAAAGCATGACGAACCCAATCGAACCGGCAACAGCCAACTGAACGGAGGACGACAGCACAGCCCGCAACGCGCAGGTGGCCACCGGGTCCACACAGCCCGTTCGCGTTCCGCTGAGCAGATGCTTGAACCTGAGGCCTCGGCAGTATTGCGCGATCGGTTTGTTACCGAACTCGAAGATCTGAGTACCGGTGATGACGCCGCGGTCTGGGCGCATCGCTCTCTACTGGAGAAGAACAAACTGACGTCCGCCGATGCCCAGCATGTCGAGGACGCCTTCCAGGCAAAACTCACGACATTTGCGGTGCCCACTATAGACCAGCCTGAAACAACGCGGGGACTTGAGCAGGCATCTACGCCACCAGCATCACGTCGAACGCGGCTGCCGAGTAGAGCACGAGAAAGGAGAATTGATAAGAGCAGGTTAAGCTTGTCTGAGCCGCGCCGCATCCGGGACCGCGATCACGTCAGGTACATTGCCCAGCAACCCTGTCTCGTTTGCGGGAGAAGCCCCTCAGACGCTCACCATTTGCGCTTCGCGCAACCTCCTGCTCTCGGGCGCAAGGTCAGTGACGAGTTCACGGTGCCGCTATGCCGGGGGCACCATCGCGAGGTTCACCATTGCGGCGATGAAGCTGCTTGGTGGGCCAAGACGAGGATTAATCCGAGGGTCATCGCCCGCGTCCTGTGGCTTGGCACGCATCCGTTACCCGACTAGTGCCGAGATGCCCACTCGATGCCGCAGATGCGGCGAGCGGCTGGCAGGTCGGATCCCCAGAATTACAATATGGTTCGATTTTCGCGCTAGTTTCCGCTAACGCTTTGACAAGCGAAGCCTGAGGAGTTGGCCCCGGGGAGAACGATGAATTTGGATTTCACGGATGTCCAAGCAAGCGATTCTATCCATCAGCACGTCCTACCGTTTATCGGAATGGATTAATGATCGTAACGCCCTCAACCTCCCGGCCATGGCTCATGTCTTCGGAATACAATTCCTGGCACCCGAGCGCACGAGCTGCAGCGACGATGGCGGCGTCCCAATAGGATAAGGGACACAAGAACGCATGCCTCCGCTGGCGATCGCGAAATGGGACGACGATCCGTCTTGCCACCTGTGCCATTACCATGTATGACTACTCTAGTCATATGAAGGACGTCATGCGCAAGATCCAACTGAAAGATGCCAAGGCAAAATTTTCGGCGGTGGTAGACCAAGCCACACGAGGCAAACCATCCGTTATCACCCGGCACGGCAAGCCGGAGGCGGTTGTACTTGGCTTTGCCGATTGGGAGCGGTTATCCCGCGTCCCGTCCTTTGGCCGGCTGCTGATGTCGGCGCCGCTTGAGCCTGGCGACCTGCCAGAGCGTGACCGCACCTCGATGCGCGACGCCGGTCTGTGACGCGCTATCTGGTCGATACCAACGTCATCTCAGCTACATCACCTACTATCGTCGTAGGGCGCCCTGAGCTCATAGAGTGGATGGATTCGCATTCATCTGATCTGTTTTTGTCGGCTGTCACTATTGCGGAGATCGCCGATGGTATCGCGAAAGCCAAACGCGAGGGTGCGAAGCGGAAGGCAGCCAACCTATCAGCGTGGCTGCGAACCGTGCTACACCTCTATGGCGATCGTGTGCCGCCCTTCGACGCGTCGACAGCTGAGATTGCCGGCGTTCTGGCCGATCTGGCGCGCGGCCGCGGTCATTCGCCAAGCTTCGCCGATATCGCCATTGCTGCGACGGCACGTCGGCACGGGCTAACAATCCTCTCGCGCAATATTCGTCATTTCGCGCCAATGGGCGTAGCAGTCGCTGACCCGTACCATAATATTCCGCCAGGCAAATAAACGATTGAGCAAAGCCCCCTAGCCCTTCTCTGTTGCCGCTTTCGCAACCGAACACCCGGTCCACCGCCATTCGCCTTGATGAACTCTACTGGCACGGGATTATAGCAAATTGGACTGCTGCGGATGCGGATGGCGACAGCTATCGAGACAGCGCGCGGGAAACAGCCTCTGTCGCTTCGGATGCCGGCATATAAAGTCTGAATGGGCGGTTTGGAAACGACACGAATCCGAAGTTGCGATAGAATACTGCTGCCTTATCATCCGTCGCGTCGACCACGATGGCAAAAACCGCGAGCGAACGGGTGGCCCCGATCACCCTCCGAACCGAGTCCGAGGCACGAAGCATTCGTGCTCGTTTCATCAGTTATCGCTGCACAGCGATTCGGTCGCTAGCGACACTTCGCCATAGCAAATTGCCGCACTGCGATAGATTCATCCGGCGAAAACGTCGGCTGCCCGACTCGAAGCGTCAGCGGCGAACTTCTCTAATTCGGCAGGGGTCGTTCACCGGCAAAAGCCGGTGACTATCAATCAGCCAAGCCCATTGCCGCTTTGGCTTTGGCGATAATATCCGGCGGCGAGTGGGTGGTCTCGCGTACGATCTGCGCCACTTCCCCGGAATTCAGCAGATCGATATCGAACCGGATCCTTGCCGCCTCGGCAAGGAACGCCTCATCATTGAGCGTTGCGGCGAAGGCACCGCGCAGGATAGCGAGCCGGTCCGCCGGCAGGCCTGGCGGCGCGACGTAGGGTTGGCCGAGCGCTGGTGCCGAGGAGACGAGCTGAAATATCTGGCGTTGCTCTTTGTTCTTTGCGAGTTCCGTCAAGAGCGGAACGTCGGGCAAGAGCTTGTCTCGTTTGGCACCGGCCTGCGCGAGAAACGTGACTTTGTGCTCAGTGAGCCAGTCCGGATGCTGGCTCGTTATCGAACCAAAGCTGAAAGCGCGTGCCTCGACTTCGCCGCGCTCCATGCCCAAATTGACCTCTTCGGACGTCCGATATCCGGTCACGATCTTGAATTTGGTGCCAAGCAAATTGTTCATCATGGTGGGAATGATGATCATGCCGGACCCCGTGCCGGTGCCGCCGAGGACGATCTCTCTCTCCGTCGCGTCTTCGATGGTCCGGACCCCGGCGGTGCTCCAGACCAGAATCACCTCGTTTTGCGGGCCGGTCGAACCGAGCCAGTTGAATTGATCGGCGTCGTAGCGCACACCTTGGCCGTCAATCACCTGGTGCAATGGCATGGCGCTGTGGATAGTCGCGATAGCGGTGCCGTCCTTCGGCGCGATGCTGTACATGAAGTTGGTGGCGAGGATGTTGCCGCCACCCGGCATGTTCTGGACGATAATGGTGGGATTGCCAGGAATGTAACGCGGCATGATGCGCGCGACCAGGCGGGCAACGACGTCGTAGGTACCGCCGGCTCCCGTGCTGGTGATCAGCGTGATGGTCTTGCCCTTGTAGAACTCAGGCTGATCTGGCGTCCCGGCCGCTGCGGGCCACGCCGCCAACAACAGCATC
Source organism: Candidatus Sulfotelmatobacter sp. (assembly GCA_049279555.1). Taxonomy (GTDB): domain Bacteria; phylum Acidobacteriota; class Terriglobia; order Terriglobales; family Acidobacteriaceae; genus Sulfotelmatobacter. The sequence continues at coordinate 6,909 of JBAPOI010000134.1, read as the reverse complement.
GCCCAGGAGAGGATGCGCCCAAACCATGCGTATCCTAAAGTCCTCGGCGTGATCTTTGCATTCATTGCTTCGGCCATCGGCTCGATCACCTGGGTATGTGTCGCGCTCGTCGCCGGCATTGCCCGACCGGCGTCTATTCGGCTGCAATCGGCGCGTCGCGGCGAATGTACTGATTCATAGCGTCCGCGAATGGAACTCCTTTCGCCGCCTCGAAACGACCGGAACGCACTCGGTAGCTCGCGGGATTCATCCCCGGCAAAGGTTTACCTGTGGCATGGTCCTTGAGCATCTGGAGGAGCAGCCGCCTGATTTTGACAATCGCTGCATCGCAAGCGAGCAGATGTTCGGCGGTGCGGTCGGCGATCGGTCCCATTGACTCTTGGATCGCGCAATCTTGCGTCCCGAATCCCTTCATGCCGGTATAGGACTCGCCACTGGCTTGTAGTTCGCGGTCGACCAGGTAGTCATTTGCTCTATTACGAACGGCATGATCCGTGCCCGGGATATTTTCTGTGTGGATGCCAAGGCCGGTCTTTGAGCGGGCAAGATCCTCCTCCGTCAGGGGCCGCGACGGGTGGAAATCGACGCTGTAGAGCATTGTATTCTCGTCGTCGATCGGCGCCCAAACATGCGCGGCGTGTGGGATCGACGAAATGATTTTATGGAACGGCGACAGCATCACATTCATATTCCACAGGATCGTTCCATCGACGCGCTCGCGTCCGGTCCCCACGACGAACCCGAAATCCGTTGGGATCACATCGTAGTGTGTCGCAACGATACGACGACTGGGATCGCTTTCTCCGCCATGCAGAAAAGTCAGGTGCGTCGCATCGAAACCGCCTTCGAGCGCCTGCAACCAGTTGCATTCCTGGATGTGGCGGGTCGCGTAACGTTGGGATGGCGGAACGAGAGTCCATTCGAGGGCAGGAAATTCCGGCTTGTGCTCGGGAGGCCCCAAGTAGGTCCACACCACGTCGCCGCGATCCAAGCACGGGTAGGCCTTGACCCTGAGCTGATTTTGAACGTTCGCCTTTTGGGCATCGTTCATTTGCGGCACACAGGGCAGGTCGACGCAGTTTCCTTCGACGTCGAACTTCAGACCGTGATAGACGCAGCGCAGGCCGCTCTCCTCGTTGCGGCCAAAGAACAACGACGCGGTGCGATGCGGGCAGCGCTCGTCCAGAAGACCAATGCGGCCCTGCGTGTCGCGGAACAGCACCAGATTCTCTCCCAGAAGCCTGACCCGCACCGGCGGATCATCGGGGTTCTGGATTTGATGGGAAAACGCCGCCGGAATCCAATAGCGACGCATCAAAGTGCCCATGGGCGTCCCAAAACTGACGCGAGTCAGCAGTTCATTTTCGCCTTGCGTAAGCACGAGTCCTGCTCCATCGGTTGGCGCCGTTGCTCGCTGCAAGAATATCACGCGCCAATCGGCAGGTCTGGCCCTGCGCGTCACTTAGTGCGGCGCAGCGATCTGGTCGCTTCCCTAATCGGCCGGTTGGGGTCAAGCGCTTTTCCGACCGTCCCTACCTTAAGGCCGAAGTTGCGTAAGGCGCTGCGCAGGTCGTTCTCGATGGCGATGGCCTGCGATTTTGCGGACAATCGTGTGCTGTGCGATAACGCCAGCAGCACAAATACGTCAGCGAAATGCCTTTTTAATGGGCCGGGCGGCGGAGGATTGTCTCAGTTTCGTTGCGCCTTCTAACTTACATTCTTGAAGGGTTCTCCGAGACAACGGTATCTCGATCTTCTACTCTGACGTTGCGCATCCAAAGAGCCCCCGGCCGAAGAGTAACTAACAATGTCGATCTGGACGCTCCTCGATGAGGGCGACCACTGCTTGGTGGCATAATGACTGTCCCACATATCACCTCGGACCTGCGGCGTTTTCTGCGGTACCCGCTTACGATAGAGCAAGCGAGAGCCGCAGTAAGGCGGCGCCTGCGGCAGCGCGAGCGATCCTTTTTGCGGCTAATGCAACACACCGTCTACGGAAATCTGCACAGCCCGTATCGCGCTCTCCTGCAACATGTCGGCATTGCGCTTGGTGACCTCACGCAATTGGTGGCGCGCGATGGCCTCGAGGCAACGCTCGGGCATCTCTACGAGGCCGGCGTTCATGTCACGCCGGAGGAGTTCAAAGGCCGCCGCCCGATCCGCCGCCCGGGATTGGAATTGCCGATCAACCCGCATGATTTCGACAATCCACTGGCGGCAGGGCATTTCGACGGGCGAACCGGCGGTTCGCACGGCCCAGCCTTACCCGTGCCCGTCGACTTGCGGAGGTTCGCGCACGAAGCAAGTTCCCTACTTGTGTTCCTTGAAGGCTTCGGATTGTGCGAACGGCCCGTTGCCACCTGGCGAGGTGTGCCTCCGGTTGTCTCGGGTATCAAAATGTTATTGAGCTACGCAAAGGTCGGTCTCAAGGTCGAACGATGGTTCGCGCAGAACAAGCTGCCAGAGACGCCAGACACCGCCGCATCGATCAAATTCACCCGAGACGTGCTCGACGCTGCCCGGAACCTGGGCTGGCCGTTGCCCGAACCCGAATATGTCCACCAGGACGATGCCGTCACAATCGCGCGCTGGCTCGCAGACTGTCGCGCTGCCGGCCGGCCCGCGCAACTCGACACCAACTCCAGTTCCGGCGTTCGCGTTTGCCTGGCAGCGCTCGACCATGGCTTGGACATCTCCGAGAGCTTCTTCAGGATTGGCGGCGAGCCTTACACCGAGGCGAAGGCTGCGGTCATTCACCGGGCCGGCTGCTGGGCTGCCAGCCATTATTCATCAACGGAGGCTGGCCGCATCGGGGCGGCCTGCGCGGCGCCCGAACATGTCGACGAGGTGCATCTCTTGACCGACAAGTTCGCAGTCTTGCAGCGCGCGGCTCCCAACGATACTGCCGGTAGTCCGGAGGAGGACGGGGCACTGCTGCTTACAACTCTGCTGCCGAGCGTAGGCAAAATCATGCTCAACGTGGACAGCGGAGACTGCGGCGAAATTCGCCGCCGAGATTGCGGATGCCCGCTGGGCGCGCTGGGACTGAGCCTGCACGCGTGGGATCTGCGCAGCTTCGAGAAAATTACCAGCGAAGGGCTAAGCTATCTGCGCGGCGATCTGGTGCCGCTTGTCGAGCAGATATTGCCCGAACGGTTCGGCGGCAACGCCACCGATTATCAATTGGTGGAGGTGGAGGACGGAGGCATGCCCTTCATCGAAATCGTCGTGAGTCCGCGCGTCGGACCGGTCGAAGTCGCCGCCCTTTCAGGCGCCGTCTACGACTGGCTGCGGACACGTCCAGGCGAGCAGCTCATGGCCGATTTCTGGCAGGATGCCAACACGGTACGGGTCGTGAGGCGCGCGCCGTACACGACCAGTGCCGCCAAAGTTTTGCCCCTGCACCGACGGATCTCTCGCCAGAGCGGTGGCTGACAGCGGCGACATAGAAACGCTCCGTGTTTGCGGCAACATCAGCCAACCTGCCTAATGAGACGCCGAGAGTCATCATAATACCTCGCTATGAAACCCAAGTCTCTTGATGCTATGTCCCCACTCAATTTTGGAAACGGGCTCCACCCGCACGTCAAAGTCGCCCCCTGCAACCCTCTTGATAAGACTTATAAACGCAGCGATTTCATCTGAGGTTAAAGACTGTCTGCCGCCGATTTCGACAACGATGGTTTTAACGTCAATCTGCCTAATACGGTATTCATCAAATTTAGTGACATCCCTTAGCCGGTAGTCTCGAATATAGAAAGCCGATACGCGTCCATCAGGATGCTTCAGTAGAGCTTTTGAACGCCCGTAAACGTTTGAAACAGTTGGACCATCATGGCCACAGGAACAACGATCGGCAAGAGAAGCCAGGTCACCGACATCATAGCGAATGAACGGCGTTGCGTATGAATGAAGATGCGTCACTAGCACTCGACCCAGCTGTTTATCTCCAAGATCAATATGATCATCCTTGCTCACTTCAATGATCACGTTACTTGTCGCGACGTGATAATTTCCAGGAAACCTTTCACATTCAGAGCCGATCATTCCAACTTCTTCTGAAGAATAATTTGCGCGCACTGGTATATTTGATGAAGCAAACGATTCCCGTAGCGTCGGGTCCACTGGTTCCGACAATGGAATCCACATCACCATCCCGGCGCGTTTCATAACGACAGCGTCTATGTATTGAAGCATCATTTCGACCATACGTGGCGGAGCTGTCAAATATCCAATTGAATCGCATTCAAGCTCCTTGCGCAGTAAATTCATGTCTGGATGAAAATATTCAATATGTTTGTTTATGCCGCTTCTGATGAAGGATCCGAGAGAACCGAGCCAGGACTCTGTTTTCTTTACCGTGAAACCGTTTCTGTTGGACTGCCTCGACTGCAATCGCGTCCTGTTTAGAGTTAGATCGCGCCCCTCCATGAAATACTGCGCGATAGTCCTGACGTTGTTGTAATGGTTGTTCATTTCCGACACAAAAAATTGCACAGGTCTGCCGGAAGAACCTGATGTTGCGTGTTTCTTTACAGGAATTGTGCCACCGGAGGGCAGCAGACTTCCTTCAAGCGTCACCTGCTTGTCCACGTCGCTGCGAGTGAGAACAGGAAGGTCCGAAAGGCTGATATCATTTATTTTTCTCGTTCCAATCCGATTCCGCCAAAATCCTGATCGTTGCGAGGCATGCTGTAAGAGATTTTGCAGTTGCTTTTGCTGCCAATGGTCACGTGCGATACGATTCCCAGTCTCAATCGCAACTAGGTCGATGATTGCTGCTAGAAAGTTTTTCGGCTCCTGATCAATAAAAGCCATCGGCCTTTCGCTAAATGCTCTATTTTTGAGCGGGACCTGCGAAAAATCGAATCTCATTGCGTTTCTTTCGAAGGCGTGAAATTAGTAAATGATATGATCCAACTACTTTTCGTGGCCGATGCAAATATTAAATTCGGCACCTTCTCACATGGAAATAGGAGTAACTGAGGCGACCTTTGCCACTGGGTTTTGATCCATCATTTGAAGCGAATGCAACCGCCTGCAACAAATACCCGGCGCATTGGCCGGGTTTGCCAGAGCGCTATTGCGAGCCGTGTGGATGACGATTTGCAGTTAGCTCAATGGAACCCGTAGTTGAAGCCGACGCGAAATATATCGTCGGTGATCCTCGTGCTCCAGCTATACGGTCCTCCGAAGTCAGTGTCGAAGCCGTTCCCGCTGACAGTTCCCAGGTCGACGTGGAGGTATTCAAGTTTCCAAGTCCAGTTGCGGCTGTTTGGGAAGGCCCCTTCGATCCCGGCACCCACGGTCCAGCCGACATTGGTCGCCGAATTGCCATATGACCACATGCAAGCGATGGTGGGAGAAGGCGTACAAGCGGTGTCGCTAACAGTTCCTGATGCGCTTATTTTGCCGTAGGCAAGCCCGCCGGTTGCATACAGCCATGTGGTCGGATTGACGAGTATACCAGCCCGGCCGCGCGCCGTACCGAACCAAAGAATCTTGGCTTGTTGAGTTTGACTGAGCGTGCCATGCCCTATGCATATGCCTTCACAATCACTAATGGGGAAGGTATAGGCATTGCTGGAACTTGTGCTGCCTCTTTCGTCGGTGCCTTGGATATCCGTCTCAAAGCCCAAGACCGTATTAACATTGGCCTGCCAATTATAACCGGCTTGCACACCGCCAATAACGCCATTTAGCCGCTCTGTTGACGAAAATGAGGTCGGCAGCCCGGTCACGGTGCCAAACGCAGGTTCGTTGTAACTGCTGTTGGCATTTCCCCAACTATAGCCAACGTTGCCGCCGGCATAGAAACCGGTCCAGTGATAAATGACCGGCGCGGGTGGGGCAGCGATCGCAGGATTGATCGCCGCGAACGCACCGAACGCGCAACCCAGTAAAAGCTGCTTTTTCACGTTCATGATCGGCACCGTGCGAAGGAATCACAGCCTTCTGCAGAAGGAATTTACCCTGCAAACATAGGCCCAACACAGCTTCTGCACCTATGACAATTTGGCCACACCTAACAAAAATCTCATTTCCAAGACTGGCGAAAAACCTAAAATCATCGCCCATCAAGGAGCTAGAAGGGTCGGCGACACCTGGGGATTAGACCTCGTCAGGCTGATAGATGACGATTTTGCTGCCGTCGGTGTCGAATCCGACATTGACGTGGATCAGCTTGCGCAGCCGCTCGCGGACCTGGGCGCGCTTGTCCGGATCGACCAGGAGCACCATGAAGCCGCCGCCGCCGGCGCCCAATAGCTTGCCGCCGACGGCGCCGGCGTCGCGCCCGGCCTCGTAGATCTCGTCGATCTGGGAATTCGAGACGCTCGAGGCGCGCTCGCGCTTGATCAGCCAGGACTGGTGCATTAGCTCGCCGAGCTCGCGCAGCGGCGTCTTTGGATCGAGCAATATGTCGGCGGCGCTGTCGACCAGGCTGCGGATCATGCGCAGCTGGTTCTTGCGGCTGTTCATATTCTTGATCTGGTCCTGGGCGAAATCGGTGGCGAAGCGCGAGAAGCCGGTGAAGAACATCATCAGCGATTGCGCCAGCTCAGTGCGCCGCGCCGGCGGCAGGATGAGATTTTCGCATGCGCCTGCTGAATGATTTGCGACCAAATGTCCTGCTGGCTGGAGTAGGCGGAAGACGCCGCAATACGCGCCACCAAGTCCTCGGTCGAGGGCAAGGGCGAATAGCGGAGCCAATTAAGCCATCGGCGCGGGAGCATGACGGACCCCTTCAATGTTATTGACCGCGGCCGTTCTTGTATGAGTTTGTGGGTATCGGTCGCGAAGTCGGCACGGTCGGTCCGATGATACTTTCGCGGCGGCGTCAGCAGCCGATCGGCTCGGGCATGCAACCCTGCTATTGCGGCACATTTGCCGGTGGCGGCGCCGGCG
>JBAPOI010000133.1:0-5221 GCA_049279555.1 Candidatus Sulfotelmatobacter sp. | reverse complement strand
GTATGTACGCTGCACTACGCTGGGGAGACGATTGACAGCGATACGATGATTGCCAAGTCGCTTACGATTGGGTGGCAGTTGCTATTGAATGGAAGCAAGAGTGGCCGATTTTGAAGCAAACATATTGATTTGAATAGTCCGTCAGTTGGCAGCAGCCAATACATCTGCCGGCCACTCATCACTGGTGCGGCGCCAGGTTTTGTCTGGATTATATCGCTCCATTTTCTGAGCAATATTCACGGTGTCAGTCCCCATATCTTTTTCATAAACGACACCGTCGTAGCTGACCATGAAGCTCTTGACTCCTGTGACGCGGTATTCCGCAGGGAATGCCAATAAGGCAAAGCCCCCTATCATGACTCCCTCGACCACGTAATCGAGTTGCCCCAGTCTCGCCGCCGGCCCTTGGCCCTTCAATACTTTGAAATAATAGCCATGGTATCCAGAGGTTTTCCCCGGCGAGTACCCCTCCTGGATAGCACGTGCAATAGCCTCGCTGATCGGACCGCCAGTAGTACCATCGGCATTCCGCCAATAGAGGCCGTCTTGCTTACCGGAAGTGCTGATGATTTTCTGCGCGTACTGATTAACTCCAGAATTATCGTGAATCTGTGCGGCATATTGCTTCTGAGCCTCCACGAAGCCGCGGCAGATTTGAATAGCGTCGAGTTCGTTGGATCCTATGCGGCGAAAGAGAATTTCATCATGTCCTTGTTTGGCATCGAAATGCCATGTCGAACCCGTTTTGATGATCGGTACGGGGAATGGCCAGTCGTCACTGCCCACAGACAGGACGGCTTTCGCGTTGTTTCTGGTGTCTATGGTCACAACATGTTTCTTCCGCGCCTTCGCAGAAAAATCGGCGGCAATGCTTTTGTCGTGAACGGGGTCGGATGAGGAGATGAAGTCCTTTCCATCCGGACCGAAGATATCCAGCAAGGTTGAAACATCGTAATTCTCCGCTGCTTGGATCAATGTATCGGCCGCTTCTTTCGGCGTATTGAAAGTCTTCGGGGAAATCGGTGAAGATGAAGCTTTCTCAGTCGTAGGCTGGGCGTGGCCAGAAACAGTTACAGCCGGGCACGACGAGCCGAGCATGGCTATAAAAAGGAAGCACGCACCCGCACGTATTTGTGATCTCATGTATACCTCCCAGTTTACCCGCTCTCTCATCTTCGTCTGCCCCCGCCGCCTCCACTGCGCCCGCCTCCGCCGCCCATGCTTGACGAGCCACGCGAACTGCTGGCACGTGCACTCTTTCCGCTGGATCCTCCGGAAGCTCCACCGAAGGCCCCGGAATTACGGGAACCTCCGCCGCTGGAGGTGCTTCGATTCCCTACTCGATCCCCACCTCCACGATTTGCACCCGTATTGGCCGCTCCACCGCTCCCCCCTCGGTTGCCGGAATTCCCGCCTCTTGCGCTGCGATCACTGGCTCCCGGTTGTGCACGATTTCCCACTGAACCGCGATCGCCCGCTTGCTGCAGCCCTCCCCGCTGACCCTGGTTCTGACGTGCTTTTGCCTGGCGTGTGGTCATGGAATCACCCCGCGAGGTGCCTCCATACTTTCTCGCTGTCGCCCCGTTAGAGTACGGAGCTCCGCCGCGGTGTTGAGGATTGTGCTGCCAGGTGCCATTGGCGGTTCGATTCGAGACGTTTTGCCGGTTGGAGTTTCTTACGAAATTATTGTTGTTATTGATGTTGATATTGTTGTTGCCGCCGCCCCATCCGCTGTTGTAGCCCCAACCGCCGCCCCAAGCCGCGCCCATTGCGATCCCGACACCAAATGAAATCGCCATACCCGCAGCGTAATAACCCGGTGGTGGATAAGCAATCGGGGGGTAGGGGTAAGCCAGCGCGCCGTAGACCACGGTCGGGTTATAACTCGGGACATAAACAACTTCGGGATTGGCTTGCTCAATGACGATAACCTGCTTGCTCTCGACTACCTTTGTTTCTATTTTCTGCTGATCGGAAGACTTTAGGTTCCCGCCGTCCTTCGCCTTCTTCCGCATGCGTTGCACTGCCTCCATCACATCGCCCTGCTGCGCAAGAAATGCATTGCCCAGGTCCGTCGTCCACTTGATGTTATCGGCCATTTGTTTGACCACATCCGGAAGCGCCGCCATAGCCTGAATGCTTGGATCCCAATCCTGCTTTTTTACGGCATCAGCCAACGCCTGGTCCTTCAGATTCTTGTTCTTCTCGATCCATTGCTGAAGCTGAATGATTTCCAGAGGATAGGTAGAGGCCACCAGTGTCTGGCTCAGGAGGGGGTCGGGATAGAGTGCGATCGGGGCAACCAGGGAATCGAGTTGTTCCGATGGGATCTTCGCCGCTTGTTCTTCGGTAGAAGCTTCCTGCGAGGCTTCGCGTGCGAATGCGGTTTGGTCTCCGGAGAGGAGCGCTATTGCGCAAACGATCGCAAAGAACTGTCGGAAACTTTGCATGATGCCTTTTGTGCGAAATGGGTCGACGTTCATAACGTTCATAAGGAGAGTTTCCTGCCAGTCCCAACAGTCTTACCCTCAAGGCCCTATTCTCGCTCTGGGTGCGAGCTGCGCCCTTTTGGATCGCCGGATAAATGATCAATGGCGGCATAGGAGAGTGCGACTGCCAAAACTGACAGTTTTTCTGCAAGCTTATCGCTTCGAGTTTCACGCTAGGTAACTTGCAGAGCGCGGAGAGAAAGTCAGGCGGCCCTGGAAATGAGAGGTTCGATTTGAGATCGATTGAAGGCTGCGACGACCGGGCGCCCATATTTGGTGGAAGAGATCGTCATGCACTTGGCACACTGTTCGCAAAGCCAGAAGTATTCGCTACGCCGTACCGTCGTCTTGAATTCTCTTTCTGGAGTTGACACAGGCGATGCCGAATTAGCCGAGTACGGAGGCGGCTCAATCCGGAAAAGCCTCCCTCCGCGGAGATAGCGAAATAACGTGCCGCAGGACGGATTTGCACATTTTGCGACCATGAGGACGCGCGCATGTCAGATTCGTTGGAATTTAATGCGGACTGGCTTCTCTACAGCTTTTTAATTTATTCGTACCGAAGGGCACAACTAGCAGATGTGAAGTTTCAGCGCCACAATTTGTCAGGGTTTCCCCGCCAGTGAACTTTGCCACTCATTTTAAGCCATTCACCAATCACCTAGTTCTCTACCGTCATCTCGTCGAACGAGCTCGTATCGAGTTGCCGACACGTACAACTTACTGGCAGAAGCAACAGTTTACGACCAAGGCGGTCCGGTGAGAGAAGTGATCAGATGCAGCTCACACGTGGGAAGGCGTACTTCTGACTGCTGACCTAGAAGAATTGAACATGCACCGAACTCCACAGTGGCGCACCGGAGCTGAACTCTGAGGTGCGACCCTCGCCGTTCACGAGGCCAAGAATTCTATGAATGCAGCTTGTGTGTAACCAAGTATGGAGCTTTACGCCGTCTTTGTCGGGCCGCGATTCCGCTTCATTGCGCGAGATCAGCACCTGGTATGCGGTCCTTCAGATAACCAAGGTTTCTGACATGAGCACAAGACGAGCCAACGTTGGGAGAACACGCGAGAGCAATACTATGAAATCAAGCCAGACGCGGCCCCAGATCGCTTACGCGGAAACCATCGAACAACGGCGTTTGAACGAGACTCGCGAAAAAGCAGTCCCGTGGAAGAAGTGGGGGCCCTATCTCAGCGAACGACAATGGGGGACCGTCCGGGAAGACTATAGCCAGGATGGAAACGCCTGGGACTATTTCAGCCATGACCAGGCCCGCTCGCGAGCCTACCACTGGGGAGAAGACGGACTGGCAGGAATCTGTGACGACAAGCAGCAACTCTGTTTCGCAATTGCGTTGTGGAATGGCCGAGACCCAATTTTGAAGGAACGGTTGTTCGGCCTGACCAACGGCGAGGGCAACCACGGCGAGGATGTAAAGGAATACTACTTTTATCTTGATAGCACGCCCACGCATTCCTACATGAAGTATCTATACAAGTACCCTCAGCAAGCATTCCCCTATTGCGATCTTATCGAGACAAATCGGCGCCGGTCGCGCGATGAATTCGAGTATGAGCTACTCGACACTGGGGTGTTTGATACCGACCGGTATTTCGATGTGTTCGTCGAATATGCCAAGGCAGATCCGGAAGACATCCTGATCCGAATCACGGTGGAAAACCGAGGTCCAGAGACGGCGGAGTTCCACCTGCTTCCTACGCTTTGGTTTCGCAACACCTGGGCGTGGGACAAAGCAGTAATCAAGCCAGCGATGCACCAGGTGGAAATGGGAACGATCCTGGCTTCACACACTCAACTGGGCGACCGCACGCTTAATTGCGAGGGAAATCCAGCATTGCTGTTTACCGAGAACGAGTCGAATACCAGCCGTCTATGGGGGCAGTCAAACCCGTCGCAATATGTGAAAGATGCTTTTCATGAGTACGTTATTTCAGGCAATCAAGAAGCTGTGAATCCGTTACTGATAGGAACGAAAGCCGCTGCGCATTATCGACTGGAGGTACCCGCAGGCGGCAGTCAGGTCGTTCGGTTGCGCTTAAGCGCGCTTTCACGAGCGAACCCTTTTGGCGGTTTTGACGAGACATTCGCTAGTCGTCTCGCTGACGCGAACCAGTTCTACGACCGGATCACTCCGCATTCTTTGACGGAAGATGAACGCCGCGTACACCGCCAGGCGCTGGCCGGAATGTTGTGGAGCAAGCAGTACTACTACTTCGATTTGGATAAGTGGCTGGAAGAGCATGAAGCTCATCCCCTGACAGGCACCACTCATCGCAATGTCCGCAACACTGAGTGGTTTCATATGTTAAACAGCGACATTATCTCGATGCCCGACAAATGGGAGTATCCCTGGTATGCCGCGTGGGATTTAGCTTTCCACACCATCTCGCTTTCGCTAGTGGACTTCGATTTTGCTAAAAACCAACTTCTGCTTATGCTTCGGAATCTGTATGCTCATCCGAACGGGCAGATTCCCGCCTACGAGTGGAACTTTAGCGACGTGAACCCGCCAGTGCATGCCTGGGCGACATTGTTCCTCTTCAACATCGAAAAGGAACTCGGACGATCGGATCTCCGCTTCCTGGAAAAATCGTTCCAGGGCCTGATGCAGAATTTCAACTGGTGGGTCAACCGCAAGGACCCGGAGGGGAAGAACGTCTTTGCCGGAGGATTCCTTGGGTTGGACAACATTGGCGTGTTCGATCGC
>JBAPOI010000132.1:0-4239 GCA_049279555.1 Candidatus Sulfotelmatobacter sp. | reverse complement strand
CGCACCAGTCCCAGTGGTGCAGCGGCAAGCCACCATCGGAAATGTGTCCCACAATCCAACGGTATTGTATGCGACCCAACATTCGCAAGTGTTTCGAAGGCCGGAGTGCGCGAATATCGCGAATACCGGTACAAGATCCTTTACAAAGTGTCTGTAAGGCCTCTAGAATCAGGCTTGTCGCCTTGAAAAGCCAAGTCAACCATGAGGACTAATACGTGACGAATTCTTACTTCAAGCTATTGACGGGGCTGGCTGCGTTTGCGACTCTTGGGCACGCGACAACCATCTACTCAATTACTTCGGGCAGCTCATCGGGCACGGCGACCTTCACCTTTGGCACAAACAGCTTAACTGTTGTGGTCAATGACACTGTTGTCAACCCTACCGAAGTAGCCCGCAACCTGAGCGCCCTGTCCTTTACATTTGCAGGCGGAATCGGCGGCTCCTTGACGGGCGCTAGCAGCCCAGCGTTTCGCACTGTCAGTGCAAGCGGCACCTTTTCGGATGCGGCTGGTCCCTCTACTGTGGCAGGCGTCGGGTGGGTTTACTCGACGCCTTCTGGCACCTACCTACTCGACGGTCGGGTCGAGGACTGGCGCGGTGTTCCGAAGGTCAAGCCTATCTGTTTACTCCCCGTTTCCTCTGGGAGTGCCTCACTAACTCGACCGTAAATCCGTTTCCAGCCCCCGCCACATCGCACCCAGCGTGCGGATTTCCCGCACTGGGCGCACCTGTTTGCTTGGTGCCAAGAGTTATGTGGCCTATCGTGCTGGGGCCGCTGTCACAACTGACCATCGAACAAGCCGGTAGTCTTTAAACAAACCGAGCCGATCGTAAAACCAGTCGCTACTCCACCGCATCCAGCCGAAGCCTGTGCGTCCCCGGGCACGCATCAGATGTAGCCTGATCTTCTTCTCCACCCATTGTTTGACCATTGAGAAACAACGGCTCGAATGACCGACTCGATAGTAGTTGACCCAGCCGCGCAGGATCGGATTGATTTTTGCAATCACTTTCTCTACAGGCCAGCTCACACACTGCCGGAAGATCTTCCTTAGGCTTTCGTATAGCGCGGTCCGCTTCTTCAGCTTCGGCGCATAGTTCGGTCGCCACTTCCCTTGAAAGGTCGGTATTCGCCGATATTCAAAACCCAGAAAGGTAAAGCTTTCTCCCTTTTTCAAATCCACCATTCGGCTCTTGTCCTCGTTGATCGCAACGCGTAGTTCGCCAACTCCTCGCGCAGCCGCCTGTCTACCGCCTTCACGAGCCAGTCACTCCGCCGTTGGGCGTCAATCAAGATCACCATGTCGTCCGCAAAACGTGCATATTGGACGCTGGTGGACTTGTTGCCCCTCCGCGTTGTACTCACCGCTTTCTCCAGCATCCGATCTACCTCATTGAGATAGAGGTTACTGAGCAACGGCGAAATCACCCCGCCTTGGGGAACGCCTTTCTTTCCGGTCGCTTTCAGCATCATCTTGAGTAAATGCATGACCGCTTCATCTTGAACCCGTCTGGCCACTTTCTCTAACAGCAGATAATGCTGCACGTTATCGAAATAGGCTTTTAGATCCAAATCAATGATGCGTGTCTTCTCCTCGACGATTGCCTGGGCCACTCGGGCTACGGCTTCATGGGCTGTCCGTTTCGGTCGATATCCATACGACCCACCTTGAAAATCAGCTTCGAAGATCGGCTCCAGGATGAGCTTGAGAGCCCCCTGGACCACTCGATCACGGATGGCAGGTATCGAAAGAACGCGGACTTTTCCCCCGTCCTTCGGAATCTCCTTCTTCCGTGCCCGCATGGGCCGATACGTGTTGGTGACTAGTTCGTCCCGTATCTGCGTTAGAAAACCTTCCGCTCCGCTCTCCTCGATGGCTTCGAACGTGACCCCGTCAATGCCCGGTGCCCCGTCATTACTTCTCGCCATCCGGTAGGCTTCCCGCAAAGTCTCCATCTTGCAGACATGGACGTATAGTCCCCAGAAACGCCATGGCGGTTCGGCCTTCGCCTTGACATATAGACTCCTTCTCAGGTCTTGCAAACCGATGGGTGCTTTTGTCATTTCACCCTTGCCTCCCTTCTTGTTAGAGCCATTACAAACAGCAGGGCCTCTTCGCTCCACGGACGTTACTCCGCTTCCTCGCTACTACAGACCCAGCCGAATCCCTCTCGCCGTCCACCGACTTCCCGGTGTTACCGGTTATACGGCTTCCCTGCTCCGCCCATTTCTCGACGGGGCGAGGAGGGTTTCTCCAGTTGCTTAGCATGACCTTGTCACCGTGCTGTCCCTACCAGCCCCGCCGAAGTGTTGCGCCGCTTCAGTTCGTGCGACGCTCCATGCTGCCTTCGCCCGTTAAGTGAGGGCTCGGCCTTCGGTCGATGTCCTTTCGAGGCCATATGGGTTCACTTGCGTTACGGCCCGGTCACTCGCTCACCATCCTTATGAGATGGCTTTGTCAATAGGCTTCAGGATTTTCAGTCGCTGGGATAGAGATCAGGCGCGCCAACTTTAGGTGGGAGGTTACCAGTCTCGCTCTTTCGATTGCGAGGTGGGTGCACAGTTCCACCATGGCCACGTTTCCCGAAGCCCCCCTATAATCCCGGACGGCCAGATTTCCCGGGTCCGGTTTGAAACCTTGGCATATCCGTTGTGAGCCTTCCCGTCTTCCGCGAGGTTTAAGCGCTGGTTCGCGTACGCCCCTACGTCTGTGGTTTGCCCACAACCTCGTTTCCACACCAGCACCGGCGTTGCGCCGGTTTTATCAAGCCGGCCACCTCACTGGCGATGAAAACCACCAAGTGTCCTGAGTCCCTTTGCCCAGTTTTGCGTTACCTCCACTGGAGAGGCGTGTCCCACCTCTTTGGAGGGCATTGCCCCTCCCTCATCGCTCCTACGGACTCATGCGCCAAACCCGCCTGGCTCTCCCCTCCTTCGGTTTTTAGCCTCGTTCGAGGAGTCTTTGCAGGTCGCTTCCAGCCCCTGCTGCCAACGGGTTCTTCCCGACGTTATCTCTGTGAATCTTTCCTTGGATGCTTGATCCCATACCCCGGCGGTTCCACAAAGTGCTCTTACCTGTTGCTTCTTCTGTGGCATCGGCCTTCCCCCAAGAAGGAAACGGGTCGGCTTCCGCAGTTTCTCGCGAACACGACTTTCCGCGAGGCAGGATTTCGAGGCTGCAGATATTTCTTTATGTTCAGGCCTCCAAGTTTGCTTGTCTCCCAGATCGTTCCTACCGCTGCAATACTGCCGCAGGGCAGCCGAGACTTTTACTTCCGGGCAGAACGCGCTTCGTTACCTCCACACGCACCGGATATGCTAACCGTCCGAATACAGGCAATTGACGGCACAAGGACTTTCACCCTGCTAGATTCTCAGCCTTGTCGGCTGCTCATCCTTCCTTCCTGCTATTCAAGCTACGGGGTTTTGAACTCTTACCCCGGTGGGACTTTCACCCACTGTTCATGCCAGCCTTCGCTGGACGCACACTTGAACGGGACTGGGCATGCCGGCCCGGCGCATACCATCATCGGTTCGCCGAATGGCAGCAACGTGTATTCCGCCGCAAACTCAAGTATCAAAGGGAGCGCAGCGAATAATCCCTTCTTAGCGAATTCGGCCACCTTTACCTTCGCCTTCACCAGTGGCGTCAACGTGAATACTCTCCTCTCTGGGGTCAGCTTCCAGTTCGGGACTACGGATAATACCCTGACAGCGGGCGTTTGCCAATCCGGCTGCTCTGTTGGTACGACGACGCCCGAACCAAGTGCCGTCTTTTTGACAGCATCCGGCTTCACGGGCCTCTTGTTCTTTGCAAGCCGTCGACGAAAGGCTTAGTCGCCCGCGCAATCGCTTTGAATCACCGACCAAGCTTTGGCGACAACGGCCTTCCCTCGGAGTTTGCGGACTTAGAAGAGAGGATGCGCCGTCAAGGCTTCAGCGCGGAAGCCGAATGAGCCGGATCGCGGTGCGGAAGAGCAGGACGCCGCCCCCTCTAAAAACCAATAAGGGCTTCTTAAGGTGGTGCTCTTTTCGGACTCATTGGCGACTCAGACCCCAAATCCTAGCGTACCTTCTTTGCCATTTCGTTTTGGTACTTGTTTGATACTCAACAGAGCTACAAGCGCTTCCGTACTGTCGATTTCGACGTTCACCGTCCAAATCTAGAAAGAGTAGTCACCGAAGCCGAGGAACCGTACTATTCGGCCGCTTTGTACTAGGACCCTGTTCTCAGT
>JBAPOI010000131.1:0-2198 GCA_049279555.1 Candidatus Sulfotelmatobacter sp. | reverse complement strand
ACCATCTGCCACCACCATCCACTTCGTACCTTTTCCACGCTTGGTTTTGCCGACTCTTTCGCCCCTTTTTTGGCTGGCGAAAAGCTGGCGTCCACAAACACTTCGTCCCAATCCAAAAGTCCTCGCTTATCGAGTGTGTCGAGGAAAGCGTGCCAGATTTCCACAAGCACGCCTTCTCCTTCCCACTCGACTAATCGTCGCCAACAGGTACTCGGTGACGGATACCGCTCGGGCAAATCCCGCCAGCGAGCGCCGCTGCGCAGCACCCACAAAATTCCTTCCAAACACGCTCGATCATCTGCCGGTGGACGGCCTCCTCGTGGCGATCGTTTGCGCTTCGGAAGGAACGGCTCAATCCTCTTCCACTGTTCGTCACCGATAAAGACTTCCTGTCGTCGGGCCATTGAAAGCTCTCCTTTCAACGACCTTGATAACGTAACTCCAACCGGGGCGCAAGTTTAGTTCAATTAGGTTTTGAAACCAGTTCTAGCCTTCGGCGCAATCTCCTGGAAAGACAGTAAGCGCTATTCTCAGACGAAACTGTTACAATCATGCGATCTGGCCACGAGATGCAAGGCCACTTCTCATGACCGACGTCACCAAAATCCTGAGCCAGATCGAATCCGGTGATCCGTCAGCGGCCGAGCAGTTGTTGCCACTGGTCTACAACGAATTGCGAAATCTGGCGGCAGCAAAACTGGCTCAAGAAAAACCCGGACAAACGTTGCAGGCGACGGCGCTGGTGCATGAGGCTTATATCCGGTTAGTCGGTGCAGAGAAGGCACAGCACTGGGATTCCCGTGGCCATTTCTTCGCTGCAGCGGCCGAATCCATGCGGCGAATTCTGATCGACCTGGCACGGCACAAGCTTAGCGAACGTCGGGGCGGCAGTCGGCCGCGTTGCGAACTGTCGGACGCTGATCGCGTCACGGTGCCGATCAGCGACGAGTTGCTGGACCTCGACGAAGCGCTGACGAGACTCTCTGCCGTTGACCCGCAAGCTGCCGAACTGGTCAAGCTACGGGTATTTGCCGGCATGACCGTCGAAGAGGCGGCGGCTCTGCAAGGGGTCTCGTCGCGGACCGCCAAGCGAAACTGGGCCTACGCCCGGGCCTGGCTGGGACGAGAACTGGCTGACAATACCTTGCATCAGCGCTGAGTGTCATAGAAGTTGCGGATTTTCAGGAATCGGTGGCCTGCGTTTCGCGCCGATCTCGCATTACTGAGTGCCTAGCTCGCTGCTGGGCAGGAGTTAAATGATGTCAGCTCCACTGCACACTGAAAAAACAATCTTTCTTGAGGCGGCCGAAATTGCCTCCCCGACCGAACGCGCGGTGTTTCTCGAACGGGCGTGCGGCGACGATCAGCAACTCCGCGCCGCAGTCGAGGCGTTGCTTCTGTCTCACCAGCGGTCACACGGTGTGCTTGATGTCGCTAAAGCTCCACTCGTCGAACACACAGGGACGATCATCGGTCCCTACAAGCTCCTGCAGCAAATCGGCGAAGGGGGTATGGGCACGGTGTTCATGGCCGAGCAGACCGAGCCGGTCCAGCGCAAAGTGGCGCTAAAAATCATCAAGCCGGGCATGGACAGCCGCCAGGTCATCGCCCGGTTCGAAGCCGAGCGGCAGGCGCTGGCGCTGATGGACCATCCGAATATCGCGAAGATCCTCGATGCGGGGTCAACCGATAACGGCCGCCCGTATTTCGTCATGGAACTCGTCAAGGGCATTCCCATCATCCAGTACTGCGACGAGCGTCGCCTGACTCCCCGCCAGCGTCTGGAGCTCTTCATCCCGGTCTGCCAGGCCGTCCAACACGCCCATCAAAAAGGCGTCATCCACCGCGACATCAAGCCCACCAACATTCTGGTGGCTGATTACGACGATCGGCCGGTGGCAAAGATCATTGATTTCGGCGTGGCAAAAGCCATCAGTCAGCAGTTGACCGAGCAAACCATGTTCACTGAATTTGGCCAGGTCATCGGCACCATCGAATACATGAGTCCCGAACAGGCCAAGCTCAATCAGCTCGATATCGATACCCGCACTGACATTTATTCCTTGGGCGTGCTGCTGTATGAACTGCTTTCCGGCGAAACGCCGTTCGACCGCCAGCGCCTCCGATCGGTCGCCTTCGACGAGATGTTGCGAATCATTCGCGAGGAAGAGCCTCCCAAACCCAGTACGCGGCTGATC
>JBAPOI010000130.1:0-10029 GCA_049279555.1 Candidatus Sulfotelmatobacter sp. | reverse complement strand
GCAGTGCTCTGACCGGCGTCGCCAGTCACCAACCAGAGCCCACCTACTCAGCCATCTTCGCCACATGCACATCGAACCCTGTCTTTGGCAACAGTGAAGTCAGCGCGAAAGCCTTGAAGCCATCTCCGTTCACTTCCGTGTGCCGATAGATTCCCGGCTCGCTCTCGATCGTCTCCTTGCGCCCTTCCATGTCGGCCAGAAACATCTCTGCCTGTTTCGTCGTCGCTTCACTACCCTTGGCGCGCGACACCACCGCCTCTGATGCATACGAGCGCACCAGCTTCGGCCAGTATTTCTCCAGCAATTCCGTGCTGGCAAAAACATCGGCCCAGATGATGCGCCCATTCACCGCCACCACCACTCCCACTGCATTCTGATCGCGTAGCTGCTTAATCAAGCTCTGATAATTCTGCTCGATCGGCTTGGCGATCCGGTCCACCTGCTCTTTCACATCCTTGTTCTCCATCACTCGCGCGTACGAACTCGTGGATCGGATCTCTTCCGCGCTCTGGGGAGAGGGCGCGGCCGACACCTCTACCGTCTCGGTCATCGATTGTTGTTGTTTTCTCACCTCTGCCCAAACCTGGTTCTGATCCTTATCTCCCATAGCCTTCGCCCGCACGGACGGCTGAGCCATCAGCGTTCCAGCGGATGTGCCGGCGCCTCTCCCGCTCCCACCTCCGTAAGTCGCTCCCGATGCTCCGAAGTGATCGCTGGTTGCGACCCACCGTCCCGGCTCGACGCAGAACACACTGAGATCGACGGGATCGCTTTCTGCCGGGACGATTCGATCTTTCCCGATTACGCGATCCTGTTGGCCTCCGGCAACAATCTCGCCAGCCAGCAGCAGCAGCGGACGCTTCGAGTTATTGATCAATACCAACTTGTTGACTTCGGCGCCTTGGCGCGGCACTGCTGGCACCGGACGCCGTCGCATCAGTCCGCGAACATTTCCATACTCGGTTACGACTACATCGCCAGATCGCAATCCTTCATCGAGCGTTAGAAATTCGCTGGTTGCATAAGACCTGGAGGCGATCACAGGAAACACAGTCAGGCTTCCGTGCCGGATCGGCTCCAAAACTTTATAGCCCGAGGCAAAAGGCGTTTCTCCTGCCCGCACTGGCAAAAGACTTACCGATATCACTCCCAACACGACCAACGACACCATCCCCAGCAGAAGCACATTCGACTTCATAGGGTTCCTCCGGCCGGGCAGGCTGGCACGCCCCACCCCAGGAGGACTTCCGGGGCGCGCCGTCTACCTCGACTCGTCCGAAGAACGAAAAGAATTTCTCGGCTTGCGGCGAAAATGAGGGTTACGCGCGTCTAAGAACTAGTAGCATCGGAATTGGTAACGTTCGGAACTTGTAGCGTCAAAGGAAGTACTCGTCGTAATCTTTGCTCTTGAGTATTTATCTTTAGTTTTTAGTTCTTAATTTTGTCTCTGCATGCCCGTCACGAAACCGATCTCCGCTGCTGTGCAATCGGCCGTCTCAGATTTGTTGGTGGAGCTTCACTCCGCCGGCGGCTGCGAAAAGATCAGTCTCTCGCTCGATTCTTTCTCCGTCATTCTTTGCGACGTGGCCGCAAAATATTTACCTGCCAGCGCAAGTCACGCCGAAGCTCGCACCTTCTTATTAACACTCCGCATCGAAGAACTTGCGCTCGCCCGGGCATGCGCTGGCGGCCACAATTATGCCTGGGAAATCTTTCTTACGCGTTATCGCGAAAAGCTTTATCAATCCGCATTGCGTATCGCCCGCGAGGACTCTGCCGCGCGCGACCTGGCCGACACTCTCTACGCCGAACTTTACGGCACAAACACGCGCGATGGCGAACGCGTTTCAAAGCTCGCCTCATTCACAGGGCGCGGATCGCTTGAGGGGTGGCTGCGCACTGTTCTCGCGCAGGAGTTTGTCAATCGTTACCGCCGCACCAAGCGATTAGTGAGTCTCGACGAAGAGAGTGAAGAAGGATCGCAGTTCGCCGCGCCCGATCCGGAGCCGCTTCCGTCCGCCGACTCGCGCCTGGAATCGGCCACCACCGCGGCGTTAGCCGCGCTCTCCGCCGAAGACCGCACCGTGCTGGCGTCTTATTATCTCGATGGCCGCACCCTAGCCGAGGTCGCCCGCATGCTTGGTGTCCACGAATCCACCATTAGCCGCAAAGTGGACAAGCTGGCCAAGTTCCTGCGCAAGAAGATCTTGGCGGGCATGGTCCAGCAAGGCATGGACCGCCGCCAGGCCGAAGAAGCTTTGGAAGTGGACGTGCGCGATTTGCGGGTAGACATTCGCCACAGTCTCGCGCAAGAATCGTCGCCGGCGCCGTTCTCTAAAGAGAATGAGAAAGCTAGAAGCCAAAAGCTAGAAGCCAAAAGCTAGAAGCAATTAATGTCAAACGTTCCAAAAACCGTGCTGAAGCAGTTGGAAGCGCCGGCCGGCGAGCATCCTGACGCGGATCTTCTCACCGCCTTCGCCGAGCGGTCGCTGCCGGAGTCTGAGCGCACCCTCGTGCTCAATCATCTTTCGCTCTGCAGCGATTGCCGTGAGGTCATCGCGCTCGCTCTACCCGCGACCGAAGCCGTCAATGTTGCCGTTTCGGCCCGCCCGGCTCGCGTCGGTTGGCTGACTACGCCTGCTCTACGCTGGGGTGTAGTCGCTGCGGGAGTCTTAATCGTTACCTCGTTCGGAGTGTTGCAATACCGGCAAACGCATCCGGGGAAAGAAAAACAGCTGGCTGCTGCTGTAATTCCGCGCGAAACAATTACTTCGACTCCGGTACAAATTCCGGCGACCTCGGCGCAAACGTCGGTTGCGCCGGCCGCTCTCCCGCATACCGAAGAGAAGATGCAACTCGACAAGCGAGTAGTGGCGCGAAAACAATTCCCCAGCATGTTTCCGCAATCGAAATCTGCCTCCGATGCGGGAGCGACAGCGGGCGGAGCATCCCGTGTTTCGCCGGGAGCGATGTCCGGTTCCGGCGGAGGGATAGTGTCTGGTTCCGGTGCCGGCGTCGAGGCGAACGCACCGGCGGCCAGGGTTGTTGAGGCACAAAGATCTGCACCAGCACCAACGACGAATACAGCAAGCGCTCAAGTTTCTGACCAGCTCGCCAAGAACAACGTGCAGCAACCGTTGCAAGGCCGTGACGCCATCGATCTAAGCGTGGCCAGAGCCAAAGCCCCCGTGCCTGCTGCGGCTGCAGCAATGCAGGCCCCTAGCATCGCTCTGCATACTTCGCCATCTCTCATGCAGCATGCGGTGCCACGTTGGATGATCACATCCTCCGGCGGTTTACGGCGATCGCTTGACGCCGGGATGACTTGGGAGGAGGTGAACGTCAATTCTGGTTCGATTGCCGGCTCGATCAAGGATGCCTCCGGGGCGGTGATCGCTGATGCCAGCGTGACGTTGACCAACCTGGACACGACCGAAAAGCATATCCAATCGAGCAGCGGTGACGGACTATTCACATTCGCAAACCTATCTCCCGGACGCTACCGGATCGACGTGGAGAAGCCGGGATTCAACCACCTTGTGCAAAGCCCCGTCGCGCTTGCTGCGCAGCAGACCGCCCGCCTCGACGCTGCGCTCCAGGTCGGCCAGGTCAGCGAGGCCGTCGAAGTTGCGGCTGCAACGTCCATGCAGGTTGAAACCTCGTCTAGCGGCCTAGAGAACATGAAGAAAAATCGGCTACGGCAAGAGAAAGCAATGCAAGCAGGAGAAAATCAGAAGCACTGGCTCTCCACTCCGAACCCGGTATTCCGTGCTTTGGCCGCCAACGGTTCAGAGGTTTGGGCCGGAGGTTCGAACTCCGTGCTTTATCACTCCCTCGACGCCGGAGCCCATTGGACGCATGTCCTGCCATCATCAGCCGGCACCGAGCTAACCGGCGACATCACAGCCGTGGATTTCTCCGACCTGCAACACGGCAGGATCACAACATCCACTCCAGAAGTCTGGACCACTGCGGATGATGGTCAAACCTGGCAGAAGCAACCGTAACTCCATCCATACTGCCGATTTAGCACTGATTCGACGTTGCATTTCCCGATTACCTAAGTGACGTTTACACGAAACGAGCCCGCCTCTACTATCCATTACGTGGTTTGGCAGTTCTGGGGGAGGGCTGCCGAGGCGTCCTCGACTGAATGGTCGGGACGCTTTTTTATTTCTTATATGAAGTTGCGATCTTCACAGTGGCTTGGCTTTCATCCCGTACGGCCGGGAGCTGGCGGCCCGATTGAGATTCAAGTGGACGGCATTATGGATTCCCATGTTTCGCAAAGGACGCGAAACATGGGGCCACTCTATTTCGTGTGTTAGCTACGGGTTTGAAATCCCGTCGAAATCAGCGTCGTCAGAATCCAGACATCAAAATCAAAGTCAAAGGCAGCGGACAGGAGTGTCCGTTCCACACGGGCGGGCTTCGCCCTGCCCGGACAGCCGAAGGCGGCTGTCTCCACATGAGCAGTGCATGGTCCTGAGTTAAGGGCGAATGGCTAATCGCTAATCGCCGATTCTCCTTGACATTTCGCCTTATATTCGCCAACAATAACGGGCATGGCGATTACTCGCAGGCAGCGCGAAGTTTATGACTTCATCTCCCGCTTCGTGGCGGAGCATGGATACTCTCCGTCGTTTGAAGAGATTGGCGAGGGGCTTGGCTTGAACTCGCTGGCCACGGTGCACAAGCACATTACCAACCTGGAGAAAAAGGGATTGCTCACGCGGGACTACAACCGCAGCCGGTCGATTGACTTGTTGCCGCCCAAGGGACGGCTCAAGCAGGCGATGAGCGTGAACACAGGGCTGGTGCTGCCGCTGCTGGGGCGCATTGCCGCGGGCCAGCCGATTGAGGCGGTGCAGACTAACGAGACGATTTCACTCGCCGATTTTGTGCGCTCGAAAGAAGTGTTCGTGCTGGAAGTGCGCGGCGACTCGATGCAGGATGAAGCGATCCTCGACGGCGATTACGTGCTGGTGGAGAAGTTGAAGACGGCGCACAACGGCGACATTGTGGTCGCGGTGGTGAACCGGGACGATGCTACGCTGAAGCGTTTTTATCGCGAAGGGGACAACATCCGGCTGCAGCCATCGAATGCGACGATGAAGCCGATCATCGTTCCGGCTGCGTCGGTGGAAGTGCAGGGACGCGTGATTGGAGTGCTACGGAAGTACTGAGCAAGGCTCACGCGAACCTTGCCCGATACTGAATCACTAGCTTACCGACCTCACGCCTACCACGACGTGCTTGTCGATGGCTTGCGCGATGGCTTCCTTGGGGCGGTAGCCTACGATCTGCTCGACCACCTGCCCGCCCTTGAAGACCAGCAGCGTGGGGATGCCGGTGACCTTGTAGCGCATGGGAGTGGAGCTGTTGGCGTCGACATCCATCTTGCCGACTTTGAGTTTGCCTTGGTAGTCCTTGGCCAACTCCTCGACGATGGGAGCGATTGCGCGGCAGGGGCCGCACCATGTTGCCCAGAAATCCACCAGCACGGGTGTATCTGATTTCAAAACATCCTGGTCGAAGTTTGCATCGGTGACTTCGACGATTCCATTGCCTGCCATGTTAATTCTCCTCGTTGTAAACGTCGCACTGTCAGCGGACGCTCCATGTTTTGGAAACAATGTTTTGGAAACAATGTTTCGAAACAACGACGAGTCGTAGCCGCATCCGGCGATCTATAAGTGCTCCCTAACTTTCAGGGCAACTCATTATCGTATCACCGCTATTCGATGCGTGGGGCTTACGGAAGGTCGCAAAAGCGACCGGGGGTCATTGAGGAGCCTTGGGTGTCGCGGTCTCGGGCGAGAGGGATTTTAGGTAGCTCACAATCTGCCAGCGCTCCGGTTCCGGAAGCTTGGACCAAACCGGCATGCCGCGTCGCACCACTCCATTGGTGAGAAGCCAAAATAGCGTCCCGGGTGTGGCTTGCCGTACTTGATCGACGCGAAGACTCGGTCCCTTGTGCGTGCCTTCGGCGAGTTCGCCATGACATTCGGAGCAGTGCTGGTCATAGAGATTGGCGCCGGCGGCTTCTGCGTCGGGATCTTTTTCCATCGGGTTGTGACGCGCGATCGCTCTCTTAGGAGCCTTCGTCAATTCGGCGTAGACCTTGCCGTCATTTTTCTTAGGGACGTAAGTTCCGCCCTGCGCGTACGCGGGTACGGTGGCGATGGCGAGCGCAAAGGCCGCAGCGATCACACGAAGATTTGCTTTGGTGGCCGGCATTGTCGATGTCATTGCTTCCGGCCTCCGAAAAGACGGGCGATCGCTGAACCGAAGTTTGGGAACTCGCGCGAGACGCCCCAGCGCAGCAGGAAGCGATGACTGTTGTCATTCAAGCCGAAACCGGGAGACAGGCGCAAGGTCCAGTCTGACGGGAGGTTCCAGGCGACGACGGGTGCGAGATAGTGGGACGTTTCGTGCAGGCCGAAGCTGTAGCGGTCGCCGAGACCGCCGTACATTTCAATTCCGGCGATGAAATTCTCGCGGCAGAAATTGCAGCGATGCGCCGAGGCTTTCAACGCCAGCGGACGGCTGGCACCGATAGCATAGCCAAACTCCCAGGGATTGCCTCCGGTCACGTTTTTGGTGGCGATGGTGTTTTCGGCGATGTTCCAGCCTTGAAAAGTTTTCGAGAGCAGCAGTTTGGTTTCTATTTCGTGATTGTGGTCCTGGCGCGCGATCGAGTTGGGATCGGCGTAGTCGGCTTCCACGTCGTGGCCCTCGACCTCTTTCAGAATTTTGTCGGCGCCGCTTGTCTGCTCGTATTCGATATAGAGAACGGGATTGATGAAGTGCTCGCGCTGCAACAGGCGGAGGCGATTCTCCCAGCGGAAGCCGGTGAAGATCGTGCTGTCGTTGAAGGTCGTCTGGCCGTCGAAATAGAGTTCGGTGGTCCACCAGGCGGTTGCGCCATATTCGAACTCGGCCCAGAAGGAGTGAAAATCATTGCCGCCGCGCTGGGTGCCGAAGGTTGAAAAGTATTCCACCTCGAGACTGCCCGGCTCTTCGAGGTAGTGATCGTAGGTGACGATGTAGGGGCTCTCTTGCGCGCGCGCGAGTGAGGCCAGCGTGAGAAAAAAGAAGAAGAGGAAGAAGAGTCGCACCGGCAATTGGAGGCGAGGCGGCTGAATTCGCTTTCCAGTTGCAACTTGGTCGCAAGTAGAGACGGTATTTGTCATATGAGTCGGCATTCGCGGAAGGTCTACCTCCACTAAAAGTATTGGGCCTACCTCGCAGTTCGGTATTAGTTGCAACACAGTCGCATCTGGAGTAAGCTCCAACATCATGCCGGAGTTGCGGCTGCGATGTCCAGTTGCAGCGAAAGAATCCGTCGCACTGTGTTTGCGACCAGTTGCGACGTGAGAGGAATGACTTATGCCACTTCCCCAAACCGAAATGCCGGGCCGGTTGCAGGCCCACTTTGAAGCGCGCGGAATTCGCATGACCCAGCAGCGGCGGGCGATTCTGCGCGTGATGGAAACTGCCAACAAGCATTTGGATGCAGCGCAGCTTTTGCGCAAAGCGCAGAAGCTGGATGCGAGCGTGGATCGCAGCACGGTGTATCGGACGTTACAGTTGCTGAAGCGGCACGGGCTAATCGACGAACTCGACCTGATGCACATCAACGGCGAGGGCCATTACTACGAACGCAAATTGAATCGTGACCACATTCACATGGCTTGTTTACGTTGCGGAAAGATCATGGAATTTGTCAGCGATATTTTTGAGAAGCTCAAAGGGCAGGTGGAAAAAGACTGCCGCTTTCGGATTGTGGTGTCTCGACTGGAGATTGGCGGGTACTGCGCGGCGTGCCGGGGATCAAATTAGCGGGCGGAGATTTGTGCAGGGATTTTGATCGCTGAGTGGCTGGGCTGCACAAGAATCATTTCAGCCTAGGCGATAGGTTTTGACCTAGAGGCGAACTGATGACTGACGGGTTGCCGCTGGCTTCGCGGCCCTAGGCTGCGGCATGTTGGGATCGGGACCGAAGCCGTGGCCCTTCCGGGGCGGAGGCTCCACGTCTACGCTTACGGTCACTTCCGCTTCGGAGTTTACGGGAGCTAGCGGCTGTGGCTTGGTGGCACGCTCCTCGAAAAGAAGCCGGCGCAGGGAACGAAGATCGTTCAGAATACGGCGGCTTTTGTTCATGTGCTGTTCGAGTTTCTCCATGCTGTACAAAGCGGTGCGCAGCGCGTCTAAATGGCGGGGAGAGCCGGAACTCGCTTCTCTCTTGACGTCCGCTTCCACATCCTGCTTTGCCTGGCGAACCGTTTCGGCCAGCAATGCGACGAATTCATGGGCGCTCTCAATGCTCTCGAAAGGGCTTCCGTTTTGCTCACTCATTGCGAGTCTCCTTAGCGTTCTGAGGATGGTTGGCTCGTCAGCGGAGAAACAGCGTTCTGAACCCGGGCTCTAAACTATTTGAGGCGCTTGCGATAACGGTAATCCTTGGGCAGAAGTGAGTCAAGGCGGTCCTGTTCAGGATTACCTTACTTCTAATTAGCTACAGATAATTAGTTGCAGATACTATCACATACAAACTGGACCGAGGCGCGGATAAGTTCAAATATCTATGAGTCCTGCAGACATCCGAAACTTCCCTTGGACTCGTAACTCTAATGGATGAAGCCGGGAGGGATTTATGTCGAGAGGATCGTTGCGAATTGTAGCGATGGTTTTGGCAGTGCTGGCGGGGGTGATGGTTTGGCGGGCTCGGAATGAGATGGCGGCGAGTGGCGCAGGCGGGAGCGCAACTGTAGCGTTGCCGGCTCCGGTGGTGGATGAGGCGAAGGCTGGCGGCCACACAAAAGAAACAGCAGTGGTGGCGGGCGGATGTTTCTGGGGAATCCAGGCTGTGTTTCAGCACGTGAAGGGCGTGATCAGCGCTACGTCGGGATACTCGGGAGGGTCGGTAAAGAATCCCGATTACCGGACTGTGAGCATGGGGACAACTGGACATGCGGAGTCGGTGCAGATTGTTTACGATCCGTCGCAGGTTACTTATGGAGAGTTGCTGCGGGTGTTTTTCTCGGTGGCGCATGACCCGACGGAGCTAAACCGGCAAGGGCCGGATGAGGGGACGCAGTATCGGTCGGTGATTTTCTATGGAAACGATCAGCAAAAGAAAATTGCCGAAGCTTATATCACGCAGCTTGAGCAGGCGGGAGCGTATCGCCATAAAATTGTGACCCAGGTGGTTGGTCTGCAGGCTTTTTATCCGGCGGAGGGCTATCACCAGAACTATGCAACGATTCATCCGAACGACCCTTACATCATGTTTAACGATGCGCCGAAGGTGGCGAATCTGAGGAAGGAATTTCCCGAGTTGTGGAATGCGAAGTAGTCAGGGAAGCGAGCCAAGCGCGATTATTGCGTCGCAAAGAGCACGACGCTTCTCGCGGCTCGCCCAGATCCTTCTTTCGCGCGAAGAACGCGCTCTCTCAGGATGACAATGAGATATTTTGGAGGAATTTATGTTTGAGACGGATCGCAAGGGAGAGATCGATAGCAGGCGCCGGGTGTTTCTGATGGGTGGTGCGGCGGCGATTGGAGGAGCGCTGGTGTGGCGATGGCATAACGTGAGTGTGATTGCAGCCGCGATGCCAAAAGTCGAGCCGGGAGATGTGACGGTTGTGCAGTTCTCGGACGATGGCAAGCGGCTGGCGAAAGTGAAGATTGCGAAAGTGATCAAGACTGACGATGAGTGGAAGAAGCAGCTGGGGTCGGGCGCGTTTGAGATCACGCGGCATGCGGATACTGAATTCGCTTACAGCGGGAAGTATTGGAACTTGCACGATAAGGGAATTTATCGCTGCATCTGCTGCGATAACGCACTGTTCAACTCGGCGACAAAATTCGATTCTGGAACCGGTTGGCCGAGTTTTTGGGAGCCGCTGGCGAAAGAAAACGTGCGGGAAAAATCCGATAGCACCATTGGAATGATGCGGACAGCGGTTTCCTGCACAGAATGCGAAGCGCACCTCGGTCATGTGTTTGACGACGGGCCGAGAC
>JBAPOI010000129.1:0-2488 GCA_049279555.1 Candidatus Sulfotelmatobacter sp. | reverse complement strand
ACTCGAGCAAACCAAAGCGCAGTCGCTGGCGGCACAGCGGCATCAGGATATCCCCTTCGAGCAAGTGGTAGAGCTGGCCCAACCGGTGCGCAGCCTGTCGCACAGTCCGCTGTTTCAGGTGATGTTCGCCTGGCAGAACGCGACCGAAGCCAGGCTGGAGTTGCCGGGGCTGGAAGTGCAACCGCTGGCTTCCGCTTCGTACCGGGTGGCGAAGTTCGATCTCACGCTTTCGCTGCACGAGGTGGGCGAAAGGATTGTGGGAGGTCTGGAGTACGCCACCGCTTTGTATGAACGATCGACGGTTGAGCGCTATCGAGACTACTTCCTCAGGATAGTGGAAGCGATGGTTGCGGACGAGACCCAAGTGGTGGATCATCTGCGATTGCTGACGGAGACGGAACGTCATCAGGCCTTGTACGAGTGGAACGCGACGGAATGGGAGTATCCGCGGGACAAGTGTGTGCATGAGCTGTTCGAAGAGCAGGTGCGCAGGAGTCCGAAGGCAACGGCGGTGGCGTTTGAAGAGGAGGAACTGAGCTACGGGGAGCTGAATGCCAGAGCCAACCGGCTGGCGCACTATCTCCGGGAGTTGGGAGTGAAGCCGGATGCGCGGGTGGCGATCTGTGTGGAGCGCGGCTTTGAGATGATCGTGGGTTTGCTGGCCGTACTCAAGGCGGGAGGAGGGTATGTGCCGCTGGACCCGGCGTACCCGGACGAACGGCTGAAGTACATGCTGGAGGACAGCGCACCGGTGGTGCTGCTGACGCAGAGACATCTGGAAGATCGATTCTCGGGTATGGGCGACGGCGTGCCGGTCCTGGATCTGAATGCTACTGCCACCTGGCAGAGTTTCCCGGAGAGCAACCCGGATGCATACGCCGTCGGGCTCACCTCAAACCATCTGGCCTATGTGATCTACACCTCGGGCTCCACCGGCCAGCCCAAGGGCGTCATGGTCGAACATCGCGGATTGTGCAATATCAGTCTGACGCAGAGTCGCGAGTTAAAGGTCGAAGCCAGCAGCCGTATTTTGCAGTTTGCCTCGTTCAGCTTTGATGCCTGTGTGTGGGAAACGCTAATGGCGCTGTGCCAGGGTGCCGCGCTCTATCTTCTCCCTCAAAAGCGCCTGGTGGCAGGCGACAAACTGATCGAGGCAGCGGCGCGTGATGGGATTACGCATGCGACGCTGCCGCCGACGGTGCTGGCAGCGGTGTCGGAACGAACCCATGTCGATTCCCTCCGGGTTCTGATGGTGGGTGGAGAGGCGGTGCCGGATTGGATAGCGGAACGGTGGGGTCGTGGACGCCAGCTGATCAATGCCTACGGACCGACGGAAACGACCATCTGCACTGCGATGCATCGATGCGTGGCGGAGAAAAGCGGCAAGCCGCCAATCGGGCGGCCGATCACGAACACGCGGATCTACATACTGGATTCCAACCGGGAGCCGGTGCCGGTGGGGGTAGTGGGGGAGATGTACGTTGGGGGAGTGGGAGTGGCGCGTGGCTATCTGAAGCGGCCGGAGCTGACGGCGGAGCGGTTTGTGGCGGATCCGTTTGTGGAGGAACCGGGGGCGCGGATGTACCGTACGGGGGATCTGGGCCGATGGCTTGCGGACGGGACGATTGAGTTTTTGGGGCGGAACGATAATCAGGTGAAGATCCGGGGATTCCGGATCGAGTTGGGAGAGATTGAGGCGCGGTTGATGGAGCACGCCGAGGTAAAGGAGGCGGTGGTGCTGGCGCGCGAGGATACGGCGGGCGAGAAGCGGCTGGTGGCGTACTACACGTGCCGGGAGAGCGGCGGCGGGGTGAGCGAAAGCAGCGTGGAGAGCGTGGGAGCGGAGCGGTTGCGTGCGCACCTGTCGGCCGTTCTTCCTGACCACATGGTACCGGCGGCGTATGTGCGGATGGAGAGGCTGCCGCTGATGCCGAACGGGAAGCTGGACCGCAAGGCGCTGCCCGCGCCGGAACAGGAGGCCTATGCGGTGCGTTGGTATGAAGCGCCGGTGGGCGAGATGGAAACGAAGCTGGCCGAGGTATGGGCCGAGGTCTTGAAACTGGAGAAGGTCGGACGCCACGATAACTTCTTCCACTTGGGCGGACACTCCCTGCTGGCGGTGCGGGTCGTCAGCCGCCTGCAACAGGTGTTGAGTGTGGAAGTGGCCGTCCGCGATCTGTTCGCGCATCCCGAGTTGACCGATCTGGCTCGTCATCTCCAGGGTGCGGCACATGCCGAACTTTCGCGCATCATGCCGGCGAAACGAAGCGGGCGTTTACCGCTGTCGTTTGCGCAGCAACGGCTGTGGTTCCTGGCGCAGATGGAAGGGGCCAGCGCGGCTTATCACATCCCGTTCGGCCTGCATCTGAAGGGCGATCTCAACCGCACAGCTCTTCGTCGGGCGCTGGACCGGATACTGGTTCGTCATGAAGTCCTGCGCACCACTTTCGCCTTCCTCGATGGAGAACCGGTGCAGGAGATAGGCGCT
>JBAPOI010000128.1:0-2473 GCA_049279555.1 Candidatus Sulfotelmatobacter sp. | reverse complement strand
TTGGCTTACGCGCTGGGCCGGTTGCGCGTGAGATCCCTCGCCCCGCTGGAGAAAACGCGGGGCTTCGGGATGACGCCGACGGGTAGAAGTGCACGTTGCTTTTCAAACTGACCGACTACCCAAAACTTCTGCGGTTCAAGGTTCGCTGCCGTGGCGGATAAAATACTTCCACTTATCCATGCCCGCCGGCACCGCCACATCGAAAAATCCAACCATCATTTCCTGTGACGTCTGATCGCCCCACGTTACCATTTTGTCCGGATCGGGATTGTGCGGATTGTTTTTTGAATTGTCATACCATGCGACTGCCCGCAACTTTGTTCCGGCATTCAATTCGCGGGGTTCGGCCAGTTTGTAATTCAACTGCCAATGAAAGTGATAGTTCACTCGCAGCAGCGTCTCCACGCTTCCGTCATCATGCACGATGTCGTATTCGAATCGCTTCCCCCGCAGGTGCATATGCGGAAACAGGCTTAGCAGTGTCGCATCGTTCGGAAGCGTCCCCTGTACCTCCACGCGAAAATCGTCCGCTCCCGGCGGAATCAGCAGCGCGTGATTATTTAATTGTAGCGTGATCACCCTTTGCTTCGGTGGAGTCTTTGCAAACACAAGCCCTACGCTGGTTTCGTCGCTCGCCGCCTCTCCGTTTGTGGTGTAGTGCATCTGAAAAACTAAGTCCGATCCCGCAGGCACGAACTTCGCCATTCCATCCGACCATCGATCCGGAGCGCTTCCCGGCGCGTACACCAGCAGCAGATCGCTGGTCGTTTCGTGCGCTTGGCGCCGTTCTTCCGAATCGGTCAACATCGACGCCGTGAACGGGTCGCCCACCGGCGCATGCCGCAACCAAGACGAGTCTCTAGGACGGATATACACC
Organism: Candidatus Sulfotelmatobacter sp.; assembly: GCA_049279555.1. Taxonomy (GTDB): domain Bacteria; phylum Acidobacteriota; class Terriglobia; order Terriglobales; family Acidobacteriaceae; genus Sulfotelmatobacter. The sequence continues at coordinate 1,596 of JBAPOI010000128.1, read as the reverse complement.
ACCGCATGGTGTACATGCGCCGCGCTCGAGGGCCGCACCTCCACCATCTGCACCCACTTGTCCTCGGCAAAATGCGTTGGCACAATTTCGTATGTGTATTCAACCTCGCCTCGCGCGGGAATTTCAACCGGCTTCGGCATCTTCACCACTACATCCGGCTGCGGAATATTCCATCCTTCGGTCCACTTCCGTGGTGCGGGAGCGTCGTGGGCGTTGCCCGCCGGCGCACCCGCTTTTGCCCAGGTCACAAGCGTCGCAATCTGGTCCTCACTCAACGACGGATCATTCGCAAAATGTCCGTAACGCGGATCCGCAAACCATGGCGGCATCATTTTCATCTCAATTGCAACAGCCATTCTCGCTGCCCAGGGCCGCGTTTGTTCGTAGGTCACCAGCGGCATTGGCGCCGCTTCGCCACCCCGGTGGCAGCTCTGGCATTTGTCCTGAAGGACTGGAAGCACATCTTTATAAAAGGTAGGCGGTGAAGGAGGTTGGGGAAGCTGTTGTCCTTGAGCAGAGTCGGAATTCGCGCTCTGCAAATCTGCTCCCAGCGAAAAGAGAAAAGACGCCAGCGCGCACGCACTCCAGAGTTTGTTCACGTTCGTTTATCCCTGCCCAAAATGCTACAGTAATCGGTTCATGTCTGCGCCCAATTCACTGTTCGTTCGCGCCTGCAAATCGCAGCCGGTCGATCGCACTCCCGTCTGGTTCATGCGGCAGGCTGGGCGCTATATGCCTGAGTATCGCGCGGTCCGCAAGCAATATTCCCTGCTCGAAATCTGCAAGAAGCCAGAGATCGCCGCCGACGTCACGATCACCGCCGCCGAAATTCTTGGCGTCGACGCCGCCATTATCTTTGCCGACTTGCTGCTTCCACTCGAAGTGATGGGCCTTCCTTTTCATTTTTCGGCGGGCGAAGGCCCTGTCATTGAGCAGCCAGTCCGCTCTTCTGAAGATGTTGCTCAGCTTCGAACTGACAGGGCCGCTGAACTCGGCTATGTCTCTGAAGCAGTGAGTCTCGTCGCGAAACATTTTGCCGGAAAACTTCCGGTGATCGGTTTCTGCGGTGCGCCTTTTACTCTGGCCAGCTACATGATCGAAGGCGGCGGCTCTCGCCACTACCTCTACACTAAGAAGATGATGTACAACTCCCCGGCTGACTGGGATACGTTGATGCACAAGCTGGTTGAGGTGACGGCTGAATATTCCGCAGCCCAGGTGCGCGCCGGCGCCGATGTAATCCAAATTTTCGACAGCTGGGTCGGCTGCCTCAGTGTGGAAGACTACCGCCGTTACGTACTGCCGCACGTGACCACCCTGCTGAAGCAGTTGCAGAAAACCGCTGCGCCCATCATTTATTTTGGCACCGATAGCGCCTCGCTTCTGCCTGCAATGAACGAGACCGGAGCCGAGGTTATTGGTTTAGACTGGCGCATTCCGCTCGACGCAGGCTGGGCGGCCCTCGACCACCGCTGTGGGGTGCAAGGCAATCTGGATCCCGTTCTGCTTTTTGCGGACTGGAAAGAGTTGAAATCCCGCGCCGAGCATGTCCTTCAACTCGCCGCTGGGCATCCCGGCCACATCTTTAACCTAGGC
>JBAPOI010000127.1:0-2269 GCA_049279555.1 Candidatus Sulfotelmatobacter sp. | reverse complement strand
GTCCCACACCTCCATGTGATCCACCTGCGCCCCAAGCTCGGAGGCAGCCGCGCGCACCAACACCGACGGTCCTTGCATCGACTGGTTTGCCGGAGAATCGATCACGACGCTTCCCGCCGTCGAAATGAAAAAGTCCGACATGTCCGTCACGCTCTGAGACCATCCCGGGTAACTTTCAATCCCCAGCGCGTCCAACATGGTTCTCAAAGTATTTTCGTGTTTATAGGCCACGTTCGAAACATACCCAGGCTTTATGTTCGGACCGATGACCGCCGTCAGCACCTGCCCCGCGCCGTCGCCATCGCCATTGTCGAAAGTCACGATGAGCAGCCCACTTCCGCCCGACTGAAAGTCAGGCAGAGCAAGCATGGGAGTCAAATTACTGTTCAGGAAGTCGTCAGCCTGCTCCAACGAGTTGCTGGAGCAGTCATCGTGGTTGTCCCAGCATCCATCCGGAACGACGATCGAGAACCTGGGCAGCGTGCCGTTCGCCACATCGATTCCAAACTGCTCAAAGTCCACGATGCTTCCTTGCGAACCGTGCGTATTGGCGAGCACCTCACCGTACCAGACAGCCGCATTGTGGCGCGCATAGTAATGGGTATAGGGCGGCTGGTTTGCCGAAGTGAAATCCGGTGCGTTGACCAAGCCTCCCGCGTTGAGATAGTTCTGCACATAAACCTTCCACGACAGCGGCTGAGTATCCATAAGGGTGAAAATATTGTTGTCCGTGATGGCATCCTTGGTGCCTGTCGATTTGCAGCCGTTTACGGTAAAGCAATCGTTGCCGTTGCAATAGAAATTATGGGATCCCGAGGGCAGGCTGCACGACGGCGCTCCGGCGCAGTGATAGTCAGATTCGCAACTTCCCGATGCCAGATATAAATAGTCGAGCAGGGAACCACTCACATCGGAAAAGTAGTTTTTCGCATAGCCATACTTCTCTGCCTGACTCGATAGCCATGGCATCCCTTTGGGAAACGCGGTGTCCAGCGACGTGTTTTCGTCGACCACCAGGACGACATGCTGCGCCAATGGCACCACCTGCGCAGATAGCGTTGAGGATGCGCCCAGCATCAGCGCGCAACCGATAAGAAAGAAAAGTGAAAGGGATCGAGCGACGACATGGCTCTTGCGCATAGGGATTTCCTCTCGAATTCGAATGTCAATGTTTTTCGTGAACGTAAAGCAGCGGTTCGCGACACCGCCCAGCCGGGCACCCGGGGGCTCCGGGGTCTAGGAAGCCCAGCTACGATACAGCCGCCAAAAATTGGTGGTGAAAGATCTACTAATATCGTGTTTTCAATTTCAAAACAAGATTCCGGCGGTTTTAATTCCATCCGAGAGTTCAAAATGGGTAGGGAACCAGAACTACGGTGACGCGAGCATTCCTGTTTGCGTTCAGCTGCTGCACTAGGGAGACCTGCATAAAATACCCGGTTTGTCATCGTGAGCGAAGTAAGTGCTGCGCGAAGCGAAGCACCCACGCAGTCGAAGGATCCCTACCAGTTCTCAACTTTCGACGCTGCCTCAAAAGTCTCTCAAGGTGGCTCGTCGATATCATGCGAACGCTTTCCTTCGGAAGGGCTAGGAAGGACCGAAAAACAAAAAATCGATGTCATTCCGAATCGGGCGGTGCGCCCGTTGAGAGCCTGCCCTGAGCTTGCCGAAGGGAACCTGCTTTCCATCACGCCATCACAGCCGCTTGCCTCCGAGGGGGAAATCAAGACTAGGAAAACCAAAGCCATTGCTGCTGGCACTAGGAGAACCTGCTAAAAGACCCCCCAAGTTTGTCATCCTGAGCGAAGTGAGGGCACTGTCTTTTAAGACAGTACCGAAGTGAGTGCTGCGCGAAGCGAAGCACTCACGCAGTCGAAAGCCTGCCCTGAGCTTGCCGAAGGGGATCCCTATTGCGCCTCGGGTTGCAGGTGCAGCCTCTGGGAGTTCTCTCTAGGTTGCTCTGCCAGCATTGCACTTTCCAAGCCACGACCGCCGAAAACAGTGCCGGGATCCTTCGACTCCAATCGTCTCGCGCTCAATATCCGTAGCTCAGCTTCTGAGTAGAGAAATCAAGACTAGGAAAACAAGAACTAGGGGAAAACGAAGGCCGACGCTGCTGGCACTAGGGGAATCTGCTAAGACCTCTAGCTTTGTCATCCTGAGCGAAGTGAGTGCTGCGCGAAGCGAAGCACTCACGCAGTCGAAGGACCCCTATTGCGTCTCGGTTGCAGGTGCAGCCTCTGGGAGTTCTCTCTAGGTTGCTCTGCCA
>JBAPOI010000126.1:0-4406 GCA_049279555.1 Candidatus Sulfotelmatobacter sp. | reverse complement strand
GCGCCATGGACATCCCTTACGCCGATGTCGATCGCATCGCAAAGATGGTACCGACGCAGCTCAACATTACTCTGGAGCAGGCCATCGAAGATTCTCCGCAGCTCCGCGAGGCGATGGAAAAAGACGGCCAGATTCGTGAACTGATCCAGACCGCGAGAAAACTGGAAGGCATGGTGCGCAATTCCGGCGTTCATGCCGCCGGCGTCGTAATCTCGCCGCGCCCGCTGACCGAACTGGTCCCGCTGCATCGCACCAAGAACGACGAAATTGTTACTGCCTTCGACATGGTCGCCATCGAAAAGATGGGCCTGCTGAAGATGGACTTTCTCGGCCTGACCACGCTGACCATTCTCACTGACGCGCTGAAGTTGATCGAGCAAACCCGTGGCACGCGGCTCACCCTCGACGATGTTTCGCTTCAAGACGCCGAGACCTATCAAAAAGTTTTTTACACAGGACTCACCTCCGGCGTCTTCCAGTTTGAATCGCACGGCATGAGAGACGTGCTGCGCAAATATCGTCCGGACACCATCGAAGACCTGACCGCTCTCAACGCGCTCTACCGCCCCGGCCCGATTCAAGGCGGCATGATCGATGACTTTATCGACCGCAAGCACGGCCGCAAGAAAGTCGAGTACGAACTGCCGGAGCTGAAAGAAATTCTGGAAGAAACCTTGGGCGTGATCGTTTATCAGGAACAGGTGATGCAGATCGCGAACCGCCTCGCCGGCTACTCCCTCGGCGAAGCCGACCTGTTGCGGCGCGCCATGGGCAAGAAGAAAGCCGAAGAAATGGCGCAGCAGCGTGAGCGTTTTGTCGAAGGCGCGGCGCGGCGCAAGTTTCCGCCCAAAAAGATCGAAAAGATTTTCGATCTGATGGCGCAGTTTGCCGGATACGGCTTCAATAAATCGCACTCCGCCGCTTACGCGCTGCTCGCGTATCACACGGCATATTTGAAGACGCACTATCCCGTCGAGTTCATGGCGGCGCTGCTCACCTCCGTTACCGGCAGCACCGATGACGTCGTGAAATACATCAACGAATGCCGCGAGATGGGCATTGCCGTGGAAGCTCCGGATATCAACGTCTCCGACGCAAACTTCACGCCCCACGGCGAAGCCATCCGCTTCGGTCTTGCTGCGGTGAAGAATGTTGGCGGCAATGCGATCGAGTCGATCGTCATCGCGCGGAAGAAGTTAGGGCGCTTCAAATCAATTTACGAGTTCTGTGAAAACGTCGATCTTCGTCTGCTCAACAAACGCGTGCTTGAATCATTGATCAAGAGTGGAGCCATGGACTCCCTCGGCCGCCGCGCACAATTAATGAATGTGCTAGACCGCGCCATGGATCGCGCGCAAAAAGCACAGCGCGATGTGGAATCCGGACAGCACGGTTTGTTCGGAGTGTTCGAGCAGGAGGCGTCTGAAGACAACAACGACAAGCTCCCGAATATTCCTGACTGGGACGAGCAGGTGCGACTCGCTGCGGAAAAAGAAATCGTCGGTTTCTTTCTTACCGGCCATCCGTTGGAGAAATACAAAGATAAGCTGTCAGACTTGCAAGCGCTTAACATCGCCGAAATTGCAGCGATGACAAGATCTACCGGCAAAGATGAAACCATCGCCACCGCCGGCATTATTGTCAACGTGCGCGTGCAGAAATCCAAGCGCGGCGAGTTCTATGCCCAGGCCACGCTCGAAGACATGTCAGGCTCCATCGACATGATCGTCTTCCCCGAAGCCTACAAGCGTTTGGGCGACAAGGTAAAGCTTGAAGTCCCGGTGCTGGTGCGGGCTGGCGTGCGAATTGAAGAAGGGGCCAATCCAAAAATTACCGCCGCGGAGATTATGCCGCTGGAAGATGCCAAGGTTCCTCTGCCGCGTGCAATTCGCATTCGCGTGCCGCTCGAAACTGCCGCTGAGGCCACTGTCGACGATCTTCACTCGCTCTTCAAGGAACGCAAAGGCGAAGCTCGCGTGTTGTTTGACGTGGAACGTGCCGGGGATTTCATGGTGGTGATGGAAGCGGAAGGTTATAATGTGCTGCCGGATCGCAACTTCATCGCCCGGGTCGAACAATTATGCGGGCGCGGTAGTGTGCGCGTGATCAGTTAACTGCTTCGTTGAATAATGGACTCGACCCAAAAGGCGCAACAAGAACTCGAAGCCATCGAACGGCAAGTGGCGTTAATCGAAGCCACCCCAGGGCAGAACGCGGAGACGCATCGCCAGCTCGCGCAACTGCAGGAACGCATCCACATACTTCGAGAGGAAATGAAGTCGTTGCAGACTGCCTGGCAGAAAACTGAACTGGCTCGGCATCCGCAGCGTCCGCAAACGCTGGACTACATCGAACGTCTGTTCACCGACTGGAGCGAGATTCACGGCGACCGCGGTTTTGGCGACGATCCCGCAATTGTTTGCGGTATGGCTCGCTTTCATGGCGAGGAAATTATGGTGGTCGGCACCCAGAAGGGACGCGACATGAAGCAGCGTGTCTACCGCAATTTTGGCACGCCTCACCCCGAAGGGTATCGCAAAGCTCTCCGCGTCATGCAGGTCGCCGAAAAATTTCGCAAGCCGATTTTCACGCTCGTCGATACCGACGGCGCCTACCCCGGCATTCACGCCGAGGAACGCGGCCAGGCGGAGGCGATTGCCTACAATTTGCGTGAGATGGCGCGTCTTGAAGTTCCGATCATTGCTACGGTGATCGGCGTCGGCGGCAGCGGCGGCGCGTTGGCCATCGCCGTGGCCGATCGTGTGCTCATGATGGAGAACTCGATTTATTCGGTGATTTCTCCCGAGGGCTGCGCCGCCATCATGTGGCGAGACGCCACCAAGAAAGAACTGGCGGCCGAGGCCATGCGCATTACCGCTACCGATCTCAGCGAACTGGGTTGCATCGACGATATCGTTCCTGAACCCGAAGGCGGCGCGCACCGCGATCATGAAGCTGCAGCCAATCTTCTCGATGTCACTTTGCAGAAACACTTCGCGGAGCTGAAGAGAATTCCGCCATCGGATTTAATCGAGTCACGCTACGAAAAGTTCCGCACGATTGCGCAATTCTTCAAAACCGAAGCCTAAGTTCGGTGATGGGGTCAGTTTGAAAAGCAGCATGCACTTCTCCCGTCGGCGCCATCCCGAAGCCCCGCGTTTTCTCCAGCGGAGCGAAGAGCCTGCCCTGAGCGAAGTCGAAGGGATCTCCCGCTTGACCGGCCCGGCGCGTAAGCCAATTTGCACTACTACCGAAATTCAAAACCTTAGGAAATAGGGAATTGTGTCGAGCGTGCTCTGACCCACTGTCATCCTGAGCGGAATTGGTCTCGCGTTTCGCGCGAGACCAATGGAGTCGAAGGATCCCTACCAGTTTGCAACTGCCGCGGTGCGGAAGGGAATTCGCACGGCAGCGCTGGGAGAGAACTCCCCGTGGAGGCACAAGAAGTCGATGGGCTGTAGGGATCCTTCGACTGCGTGAATGCTTCGCTTCGCGAAGCACTCACTCCGCTCAGGATAACAAGCTTCTGGAAGCGCTGCCCGGTAGTGGGTCAGTTTGAAAAAGCAGCGTGCACCCGTCGGCGTCATCCCTGAGCGAAGTCGAAGGGATCTCCCGCTTGATCGGCCCGGCGCGTACGCCAAATTGCACCACCACCGAAATTCAAAACCCTAGGAAATTCAACATAGATGGCTTCTCGAGGAAAACATCGGACCGTGAAGCATACAAAAAGAAACCAGAAAGAAAAACAGTGGTGGCTCAGCGTGGCTTACGCGCTGGGCCGGTTGCGCCGTGCCGACCGTTTTGCTAGAAGCTAGAAGCCAGTAGCCAGTAGCCAGAAGCTGTTTTGCAGGGCTTCGGATGACGCCGACGGGTAGGAGTGCACACTGCTTTTTCAAACTGACCACTACCCTAAGTTCGCTGCACTTCATCTTTTCACCCGATCATCTCGTTCCCAATGAGGTTCCCTTCGTAATCCAGTCGGCCAATTCAATGTGCCGAGGCGAGCCAGCCGCCGTATAATAAAAGGTTCCCCTAGAACGAAAATCGGCGGAGGAGCGGCCGCTAAAGCATAAGGGAGGTGCGGGAAATGGCCACTATGGATGTTGCGCCCCAGGGTACGGGCGGGCAGTTGGGGCGAAAGCGCATTGTCAATGACATGAGCATTCAGGTCGCAACCGTGAATGGCTCAGGTTCGCAGAGCTCGAACACAGTGCTCTTGCGGGCAATTTTTCAGATGGGCGTCCCGATTTCTGGCAAGAATCTGTTCCCCTCGAACATCGCAGGCCTGCCGACCTGGTACACGATTCGCGCCAATAAAGATGGCTACATCGGCCGCAAGAAAGAGATCGATTTCCTGGTGGCCATGAACGCCGAAACCGCCAAGGATGACGTGATGTCGCTCGCTC
>JBAPOI010000125.1:0-2085 GCA_049279555.1 Candidatus Sulfotelmatobacter sp. | reverse complement strand
ACTTATCCGGGTAGAACCGCGGGTTTGGGGCCACGACGCTCAGGGTAATTCAATACAGGGTTGTTTCAGAGCCGTGGGGGCGTATCGTCCGAGTGACGAGACACCGACGCCTGGTGCCGTCACCCCTCCCGTTCCCGATAGCAGCCTGAACCGAACCGTTGGAATTTTCACCGTGGTAAGTCTCGCGGTCGGAACCATCGCCACAGTCGTCTCCATGAAGAGGGACAAGAAAAAATGATGCCCTGCGGTCATGACTGGAGGTGGCGAGGTCTCGGTCACGATACGGGTGAACGCCGTACCGTCGGGTTCGGTGATGAAAAACTCTCGGCACCTGTTCGCGGACCTCACGGGACCTCACCGTGGGCGTTCGCGCTCACGACCAGCGTCGTCGGAGCCGCTACGGGCTGGGTCATTGAAGAGATCGCACGCAAGATCAGAAAGAAGAAGCGGCGATGAAAGTATTTCTTGGTGGACGTCCAGTCGCCGGCTTTGCGCTCGGGACGTTGACCGTCAATGCGTTGACGACAAGTCCTACTGAAGCCAGTTCAATCGATACGATCAACGCCATCTACGATTACGTGCGAAACCAGCGTTCGAAGATTGGACAGTGGCCGGCACTGTTGCCGCAAATTCAGTCGTTCGAGTCTTGGTACCAAGGACTGGATCAGCGTGCGAACCCAGGTGGTGTGTTCGGAACGATCATGTCCCACACGGTCAACGCTGACGATGCGAACGAAGCGCGACGTCGGCGAAACGCAATAAATGCGATCATAGGGCAGGCCATCCCGGCTGACGTGACGCCGGCTGACATGCCGCAGACACCTCCTCCGGTGCTGCCTCCTGAGCCGAACCCGATGTCGATCTTCGAGAAAGCACTCATTGCAGGTGCGATAGCCGTCGCCGTCGTAGGCGGCGCGCTCGTCGTCTATTACGTGCCGCGTCATCGTACAGTTCCCGCCACCACCTGAGAAATGCTAGTATTTACGACGTGGATCTCACTCCGGTCGTCGAAATGCTCGCGTCACACGGTCCTCTCGGGGCAATGATCGTCGTCCTCGGATGGGTTGCTTGGCGCAAAGACCTCGCCCTCCAAGCGGAACGAGACGCAAGAATTGCAGACGCGAAGAGTTACACGGAGCTCGCGCTCAAACTCCAAGCGCAGGTGATTGACGCCGTGAACAGACTCTCTAATATTCTGGAAGAGATGAAGAAGATCATGGCTGGACGAATAACCGGGAGCGGTCAGTGAGCGATCGAGTCGAACGCCGCACTCGCGATCGTTCGAAGAGCGGAGAACATCCGGTAGTGCGTCAGTACCGAGCAAAACTCGAGAGTGTCGATGCCGGCGCAACCGCAGCAACGACCAAGCTCGATCTAGCGCTTCAGGAGTTCTTGACGGATCTGAAGACGCCGGTGCCGCCGAGACCCTAGCCCTTCTTGTAGAGGGCCCAAGCGAACACGAACGCTTCAATCGCCAGGGCGCCCCCGAGTGCGTTACGCACCAGATGCTCACGTTCGCCAGCCAGAGCCATCCCGGTGCCGACTAGCACCGCCCGTGCAGCGGCGGTACCGACCACCGCCGGCAGTGCGGTCCAGTCTCCCGAAACGAGATTGAACACCGCCTGTCCGGACGGGAGCGCCGCACAACGAGGTGCGGTCAGTGTTTCTCCGAGACCGATGTGCATCGTTACCGCTGAAGTTGAGTCGGAAGTTGAGTCGGAAGTTGAGGCGGCGCTTCTTCGCCGCCGAGAGCTCCACCAATGAACGCACCGACTACGGCACCTGTCGCGCCGCCGATGACCATCGCATCCTCTACTTCCCCCGCACCGCCTCGCTGCGGAGCCTCGTAAGCGTAGTGACGCCGGGGGCGAGCCAGTGCCGCATATCGGCCCGCGGCGGCCCCTGCGGCGCCTCCGACTACTGCTCCGATTGCACTCCAGATCCCTGTTACCGCGTTGGACATTTTGTTTTCCTTTCAGTTGACAGCCGAAATCTTATACGGCGTCGCGTAAATCACGCACATGGTCGGGATGGGCATCCCCTTCATGTTGACGACGAGCCACATGGCTTCCGAATCGGGAGGCA
>JBAPOI010000124.1:0-2143 GCA_049279555.1 Candidatus Sulfotelmatobacter sp. | reverse complement strand
CGTTTATGGCTATTCAAAAGTTGCCTCCTGGGCATGTTTTGGAATATTCGCGAGAGAATTTTAAAGTTCGCTCCTATTGGGATATTCCATCGTACGGAAGCGCGATTGCGAAATCCGAAGACGAGTGTTTGGAGATGCTGGAGTCGAAGCTTGCCGAAGCCGTGCGCATCCGGCTGACGAGTGAGGTTCCTCTGGGGGCCTTGCTGAGCGGCGGCGTGGACTCCTCGATCGTGGTTGCGCTAATGGCGCGTGCGAGCTCGACTCCAGTCAAAACCTTCTCGATTGGATTTGCCGAGGATGTTTTCAACGAAGCGCCGTACGCGCGAGTGGTGGCAGAACATTTCGGAACCGAACACCACGAGATGGTGGTGAACCCGAACATCGAAGAGACCATAGCATATCTTTCGAGCATGCTCGAGGAGCCATTCGGGGATTCCTCCATGTTGCCGACATATTTTGTCTGCCGGATGGCGCGCGAGCACGTCACCGTGGCACTGACCGGCGATGGTGGGGACGAAATGTTTGCGGGCTATGACCGCTATGCCGTAGCCATGCAACGCAAGCGTTTCGATAATATTCCGCAGTGGGCAGGAAAACTTTACCGGCAAACGCTGCACCCAAACTTGCCGGCGGGATTCTACGGCCGTAACCTGGCGTGGAACGCTTCACTCAACTGGCGTGACCGGTACTTGGACAGCGTGACTTTCCTGCCTGCGCTGCACCGCGACGGATCGCTCTTCAGCAAAGATTTCCTCGCAACTGCTAACGGGATGGCAGATCCGTTGCAGCAATTTCAGAACTATTTCGATCAAACGCCGGGGGCGCACGATGATCTGAGCCGCCTCCTCTATCTGGATACGAAGACTTATCTGGTGGGCGATATCCTCACCAAGGTTGACCGGATGAGTATGGCAACTTCGCTCGAAGTAAGAGTGCCGATGCTCGACCATGAATTTGTGGAATGGGCAGCTGCGTTGCCCATCGAATGGAAATTTCGTGCCTCTACGCGCAAGTATTTACTGAAGCGACTCGCAGAGCGTCTTGCGGTTCCAGCGGAATTATTGCACCGTCCTAAGCAAGGTTTTCAATTGCCGCTGGAACAGTGGTTGCGGGGCGAACTGAAACAGAAATTTCTTTCCATTTTGACCGAACCACGCGCGTTGCAGCGCGGGTACTTCAAGCCCGAAGCGGTGCGTGGGTTAGTTGATGAGCATGTGCGGGGGCGGCGCAATCGCTCTGGCGTCCTGTGGAAGATGCTGATCCTTGAGTGGTGGCATCGCAATTACCTGGAGCGGGAGAACGGGCATCCCGCTCCGCCTCAACTCAAGTTCGAGGAGCACTGTACAGCGTGCACGCCAGCTATGACTCACTGATGACGGTGCAGCCGACACGGATTGGAAGCAGATCAATGCATGGACGTACTTCGGCTTGCTGAGAGAAGACTTTGCTGTAGAAATCATGAAGAAAGCGGAACTGAGCACGGAAACCATTCCCAGCGCAGCAGCCAGAAGCAGAGCGCCGGTGTTCGTGCTGGGCTGTCCACGGTCCGGGACCACGCTGCTTTACCACATGCTGCTTTCTTCCGGGAATTTTGCGGTTTACCGCGCGGAATCGCAGGTTTTTAATTTGCTCGAGCCACGCTTTGGAGGGCTAAGCCACGCGGCCAACCGGCGCAAGTTGTTGGCGGCGTGGCGCGATACGGAGTTATTTCGGCGCACTGGCCTCGATTGGAACGAAATCAGCGAAGAGGTGATGGCGAGGTGTCGCAACGGCGGAGATTTTTTGCGGATCGTGATGCAATCGATGGCGCGGCGCCAGGGCGTCGAGCGCTGGGCCGACTGCACGCCCGAGCATTTGCTGTACCTGCATCGAATCAAACGGACCATCCCCGAGGCTCTAATCATTCACATCATCCGCGATGGCAGGGACGTAGCGCTGTCGCTGGAAAAACAGGGATGGATCAAGCCATTTGCCTGGGACCGGGGGAAGACGCTCGAAGTGGCCGCTCTGTACTGGGATTGGATCGTGCGCAAGGGCCGCAAAGATGGTCGCAGTTTGGGCTCCGACTACATTGAGGTTCGCTATGAGGAACTCGTGAGGGATCCGCGTGCAGTTCTGCAGAATCTGGGAGCGTTCATAGGAC
>JBAPOI010000123.1:0-11666 GCA_049279555.1 Candidatus Sulfotelmatobacter sp. | reverse complement strand
GTCGAATTGTGCGCCACGCGGGGAGAATTAGCGGCGACTGCGAAACCTGCACCGCAAACGAAGCGCGAAATTCATTACTCCCTCGATTTCCGGCACGGAAATCGCCGAAGCCGCGAGGTTTTTCTCGTGCGAAGGTCACCTGATCTATCGCTGATGCCAGGAATGTGGGAACTGCCGGAACTCGAAACCTCGAACGGAGGCAATCCGTTGTTTTCGCTCCGCCATTCGATCACCGTGACAAACTACACAGTGAGAGTTTGGCAGAACACATCACTAGCTCGCGCCCAAGGGAAATGGATTCCGATGCAGCACCTGCGCGAGGTTGCTCTCACCGGGTTAGCGAGAAAAATTCTGCGCAAGGCGGAAACACTTCAATCCACTTAACGCCTTTTCAGCCTGCCATTCTGTTGGAGCCATCAGATCTGCTCCGGCTCTTCCGGATCAGGTTCCCGCACCGGAGCGTCCGGATTCTCCAGAGGATTCGGTGGTTCCTTAATCGGCGGCATCGGCTCCGCGGGCTTGCGAAGGTAGTAGGGAATCGCGGGAGGCACCTCGGATTGTAATGAGATCGACGATGAATTCGACATGCCACTCTGATGCCAGAACGTCTCGAATGGAAGCCGCCAGAGCAATGTGGGGACAGTCGCCCCTCGGCCTAGGTTATCGCACGGCTATTTCGTCTCCTGCAGTCCAAGTCCGCGGTTATCAACCGAGGTGAGCCTGCAGTAAACGGGCCTGTGAATTGAAATCTCCACTAGCCTAATTCTCGCAAATGCATCCGGGCATAGAGGTGTCACAAGCCACCACAATTCCGATCAACATTGCGCGCAGAAAAAGCATCCTAACGCCGATCCCGGACCTCGCTTCGGCAGGGTCCAGGTTTGGACTCCACGAAGACGAACAGTGTCAGCGGGTCGGCGGAGGGTATAAGGCGGTGACGTTCAGATTTTTACTGTTTCTCTGAATCGAGCCAACATTCTATCTACGCCGATCCTTGGGTCCATGCCCTTGGGGCAACAAATTGGCAGCATCCACTGTCATTCCGAGCCGGGCGTGAGCCCGGTGAGAGCCTGCCCTGAGCTTGCCGAAGGGAACCTGCTTTCCGATCCTCCACCCCAATTGCACCCTCACCCCACCCAAAAGTAAAATTCCTCTCTGGGGCGCTCGGAGAAAGATCAAAGAAACACTATGAGGAAACTACTTGCACTGCTCGCTGTGCGCTTTTTGTTCAGCTTCTTAGCCTTGGCCCAACGTCGCGGGAGGTTGGTGGCGGGGCCGCGCACATTCCCTCCCACGGTCCCGAACCTGCGCGCGCGCCTCATCCCGCCCCGGAGACACCTCACTTCAACGATAAGGCTGGCCATCCCGACGCACCTCACGTTCACTCCAACGGCAAATGGATTGGCCACGATACCGGCCATGACGATGTTCACTACCACCTCGACCATCCCTGGGAGCACGGCCACTTCACTGGCGGTTTCGGGCGCGGGCACGTCTGGCACCTCGGCGGCGGCGGACCCAACCGTTTCTGGTTTGGCGGCTTCTACTTTAGCGTCGCTCCCTACGACATCGGCTTCTGCGGCGACTGGCTCTGGGACAGCGACGACATCGTCATCTACGAAGACCCCGACCACGACGGCTGGTACCTCGCCTACAACGTGAGACTTGGAACCTACGTCCACGTACAGTACTTGGGAGCGTAGGTGGCGGGTGAATGGCTACACCCTGTCATGCTGAGCGAAGGAGGATCGTCCGAAGGGCGATCCTCTTCAGTCGAAGCATCCCATACCGGCTGGCACGCGCCGCCCTCAAGCCTTGGCAGGAGTCTCCATCACTAACCTGCCGGGAACCCAGCCACACTTCGACCCTTCGCTGCTGACTAGGAGGCCTGGCCCCTCTCCCTGCAACTTTTTTCACCCTCCCCTACTTGACTTCCAGTCAAATCCTTGTAATAACTATTCGGTCCTACAGGACGGGTCTGGGGGTGTGTTTGTCTGGCAGAAATTCGACTGCAAGAGGGTGAATCCCTCGAGAACGCTTTACGGCGTTTCAAACGCAAGGTGCAACAGGAAGACATTATCAAGGAGGTTAAGCGCCACTCCTTCTACCTGAAGCCCGGCGAGAAGAAACGCGTAAAAGCCGCATTAGCTCGTAAGCGTGCTCGCAAAAAGGTTCGCAAAGAGCAGGATTGAAGAGTTTTAGAACAGGTGTTTAAGGAGCAAGACTGACGCAGTAAAGGGTCGCCCCGTCCCGGGGTGGCCCTGCTCCATCTGGCCCCCACTAGGTTGAGCTGCAAGCAGGGATTTTATTCATCACCACCGTTTTCATCCGGCATAGGTGAACAAGCTGTATCCACGCGCCGTCCTAGGTGCGTGGCGGGCCGAGTCCAGGGGTAGTTTGAGGGGGGATTACAGAACTGTGTTTGCTCCACACTGCCGCTTTCCCCGCGGTAGCGGGCGCAGGCATGGGCATAAGGGAGCCATCCTCAATGGAATTTCAGGACAAGATGTTGAAGTGCATCGACTGCGGTGCCGACTTTGTGTTCACCGCCGGGGAACAACTGTTTTTTTACGACAAGCAATTCAAAAACGAACCCAAGCGTTGCAAGGCCTGCAAATCCAGGCGTGTAGCCGTGCTCGCCACACCAACATCTCATCAGGGCAACGGACAACACTACACTCGCGTAGAGACTCGTGCGGTCTGCTCTCAGTGCGGCAAGGAGACCACCATCCCCTTCCGACCCACTCAAGGCCGCCCTATCTTCTGCCGCGAATGCTTCACGCAGAGGAAGACCGCCGCCACCGCGTGACGGCTTCGGGCTTCTCCGCCTCAGCGAGAGATTTCTCGCTTGAGGTGGAGTGTGTGCGCAGGACTCGTCTGTGCGCGCAAGAATACGGCACATGCGTTACCATGATTCCGTGGCCACCTACCACGTAGAAAACTTCGGATGCCGGGCCACCCAGGCCGACGGGGCCGCTCTCGAACGTCAGTTCGAGGCGCGCGGCCACAGCCGCGCCGCAGCCGCACAAGCCGACCTCGTCATCTTGAATTCGTGCACGGTGACCGCCGCCGCCGATCAGGACGCCCGTGCCGCCATTCGCCGCGTGCAGCGCCAAAACCCGCTGGCCAAAATTATCGTCACCGGATGCTACGCCCAGCGCGCTCCTGAAGAGATCGCCGCCCTCCCAGGCGTCACCGCCGTGATCGGCAATTCCCACAAGCACCAGCTTGCCGAATTATCGTTACCAATGCTTTCGGATCGCACGTCTGATTTCGGGTGGCGCAACGCTTCCAGCGCTGCGATTGACGCCTCCAAATCATTCGCGGCTTTAGCCGCTGAGGTCGATGGCGAGACCGCTTCACCAACCTTTGTTCCGCTGAACGCTCTCACCAGGAACCAAGAGTTCAGAATTGAGAACCAAGTCTTTGTTTCCGACATCTTCGCCCACACCGAACTTCTCGCTGCGCCCGTCTTCGAGTCCGCGAACTCGAACTCTGCAGAAGGTTCGAGAACCCGGCCCAACCTGAAAGTCCAGGACGGCTGCGATAACCGCTGCTCGTTCTGCGTCATCCCCAGTGTCCGCGGCCACAGCCGCTCGCTGCACCTATCGCACGTAATTCGCGAAGTAACCGCGCTCGTAGAATCAGGCTATCGCGAAGTTGTGATCAGTGGCATCAACCTCGGCCGCTGGGGACGAGACCTAACCCCTGGACCTCAGGCTCCGGACTTTGTTTCTCTCCTCCGCTCCGTGCTGCAAGAGACGAAACTTGAAAAACTCCGCATCTCCTCGGTCGAGCCCATGGATTGGACGCGCGATCTCATCGCACTCGTGGCCTGGTCGCCGCGCATTGCCAAGCATGCCCATGTGCCTCTGCAGTCCGGCAGTGACGCTGTACTGCGCCGCATGCATCGCAAATATCGTCCCTGGCATTATCGCGAGAAGATCGAACAAATCCGCGTCGCCATGCCCACCGCCGCCATCGGTGCAGACGTCATGGTCGGATTCCCCGGCGAAACCAATGCCGAATTCGAAGCGACCCGTCGCCTCATCGAGGATCTCCCCTTCACCTATCTGCACGTCTTTACGTACTCCGCGCGTCCGGGAACGCCCGCCGCAGCTATGCCTCATCAAGTCCCGGTTCATATCGCGCGCGAACGCAACAAAGTCTTGCGTGATCTTGCCGCCGAGAAAAAACTCGCTTTCATGAATTCTTTTATTGGCAAGCCACTGGAAGCAATCACGCTCAACGTTGCCCACAACAGGGGCCGAGAAGAGTTCACCGAAGCCCTTACCGATAATTACCTGAAGCTATACATCCGTGGCGCACACAAACCGAACCGCTGGATCACCGCGCCCATCACGGGAGTAGAGGGTGACACGCTTATGTCGAGGCTCGTGTAGAACGGGCACTCCTGCCCGTTGCCTTTGACGTCGCTTGTTGCCGGCTTCAACCTGACCTACTCCACCGCTTCCTCCCACCCTACTGTCCGCCGCTCCCGGCTACTCTTGTGCGCCAGCATCACCGCCCGCATGGTCTGCAACGCCTGCTGCGGTGTAACCTCCAGCGGCGCTTTCTTCTCAATCGCGTCCCGCACATTCGCGTAAAATCCTCGATAATCTCCGCGCTCGGTCTTCACCTTCACACTAGGCTCGCCCACGCGGCTCAGCGTACCCCATAACTGTTCCGGGTCTTCTCCCCAATCCGCGCCCCAGTCCAATCCGTCGGGGCAATTTTCTCCACGCAGTCTCGCCTCCTGCGGATCCATTCCATACTTTACGAACGATCCTTTCGTACCGTGAATCAGAAAGTGCGCCCCCGGTTCGAACGCGATGATCCTCGCCCGCCCCATCGCCCGCAGACCTCCCTGCGACATCGGATACTCCAAACAAACATCAAACGAATCGTCCACTTGCGAGGTTTGCCGCTCGCAGAAAGCCGACGCAGTAAGTGCCTTCGGCTGGCCAAACAGAACCAACACTTGATCGATTACATGCGGACCCAAATCAAACAAGACCCCAGCCCCCGGCTGATCCGCTCGCTCCCTCCATGCATTTGCCTTCGGCTCCGGACGAAAGCGGTCATAACGGCATTCGTACTCCACCACCGTTCCCAGTTCGCCTGAATGGGCGATCTTCTTTATGGTCTGAAAATCCCCATCCCAGCGCCGCTCCTGATACACCGTGATCAATCGACCATGCCTCGCTGCCAGCTTCACCAGTTCCTCGGCCTCGGCAAGCGTGGGAGCGAACGGCTTATCCACCACTACATCGCGCCCCGCCAGCAGGCAAGCCTTCGCCAGTTCGAAATGCGAATCGTTCGGAGTCGCAACCACGCACAGCTGGATAGTCTTATCCGCCAGCAACTCCTCCAGCGTTCGCGCCACTCGCACCTCAGGATATTTTTCCTGCGCCCGTGTTCCCCGGCGCTCCAGGATGCAAGCGATTTCCATGCCCGGCACACTTCGAATCACCGGCGCATGAAACGCCTGCCCCGCCATTCCAAACCCAATCAGCCCCACCCGCACCATGCAAGCTCCTATCGCGCGCCCGTCAGCATGTCGCAACTACCGCTTTCAGCTCTTGCGATCCTTCACCCGCCGCACAAACTTCAACCCCGACCAAATCTCCGTCACCGCGCATACTTTAACGTCCACCAGTCCTGCGTCGAGCCCAATTCCGCGTACGACGTTCTCATCCACGTCGGTCATCACGCCCGAACTCTTCTTTGGCCAACTCACCCACAACATTCCCGTCGGCGCCAGAAACTTCGCGATGCGCGAAAACTCCTTCGTCAGCTCCGCGCGTAATTTGGTAAACAACATCGCAAAATCCAGAGAATCCCCGCGCTTTACGCCTGTGCAATCGGCCAGCGCACGCTGCAACTCCGCGCGCACTTCTGGCGGGGTGTTCGTCAGTTGCACACGAAACCCATGCTTGATCCCTAATTTTTTCGGAAGCGGTGTCCCCGAATATCCCGGCATTCTTTGTCGCTCGCGCGAAGAAAGACTTACCCGATTTCAAGCCAGAAGCCAGAGGCTAGAAGCCGACTTACTGTACCGGCGCATAATATCCACGCCGCGCTCTCACCCGGAAATTCTTGCGGTCGCTCGCCACGATCTCAATCGTGCGAAAGTGCCCGTCCGCCTTGAAGTCCGCCGGTTTATAGGAAACCGCGTACTGGCTGCGCAACTCCTCCTGAATCTCGGCGAACGCATTCGCCACGTCGCGAATCTGAAACGGAAAAAACGCGCGCCCGCCCGTCGCATCCGCGATCCGTTCCATCACCTTGTCGCCCGCTCCCTTGGTTCCGCTCACATTCGTGCTGATCGTAAACACGATCGCCTCCGCGCGCTGCGCCATCTCAATCGCTTCCTCGCGAGTCACGTGGCTCAGATTATCTTCCCCATCGCTCAGCAGGATAATGGCTCGGCGCATTGCCCCGGCGTGCCCCTGCTTCAGCAACTTGTCCCGGCACGCATAATACAGGGCATCGTACAGCGCCGTTCCTCCTCCCGGCCGCAACTCGCGCACCCCGTGCGCCAACGCTTCCGTGTTGTCGGTAAAGTCCTGGGTGACTTCCGGGGTTGCGTCGAATCCCACGACCATCGCGTTGTCATAGCTCTTGCGCACCGTCTGATTCAGAAATTCGATTGCCGACTCCTGCTCGAACTTAAAGCGGTCGCGCACCGAGTTGCTGGCATCAATCAGCAACGCCACCTGCAGCGGCAAATTGGTCTCCGCGTGAAAACTTCGGATCTCGACTGCCGGCTTGCTGTCGTCCACGATGTGGAAGTCTTCCTGCTTCAGACCCGTAACCCGCTTGCCCCGCTTATCCGTCACCGTGAACACCACGTTCACTTCGTTGATGCCCACACGAATTCGCGGGATATCTCCCGTGTTCGCGGCTGGGTCGTCGGATTTCGAATCGCCAGAACTCTGGGCCGCCGCTGGTGCGGACTGACCCGCCGGGGCAGGACCAGCCTGCGCTCCCGCGACCCCGCACAATCCCGCCCAAAGCAGCACGCCTGCTGCCCAAACCACCAAATTTCCAAGAAAAATGTTTTTCGTACGAATGCCCTTCATTACATTTGCATTATAGCCGTACCCCTGAACGCAATCTCAGGTCCAGGCGGATCAGGATACTATTCTTCCAATTTCATCAAGAATCCCTGCAACTCCTCCGGCAACTCACTCTTCAGCGCAACTGCCTCCCCCGTCCGCGGATGTCGAAACTCCAACTCCGCTGCATGCAGAAAATTCCGCGACAAGCTCACTGCCGGATTCGCGGCTGCGCCATCCTTCTCGCGCTGGTTGTGAGAGAGCTTGCCCTGAGTCTGTCCGATGGGCAGGGCATTTGATTTCCCTCGCATCTCCCGTGGCGCACCATACAGCGTATCTCCCACCACCGGATGCCCCATCGCCGCCATATGCACCCGAATCTGGTGCGTCCGCCCCGTATCGATCTTCACATCGAGCAAAGTAAATTTTCCAAACTTAGTATCCAACCGTCGCACGACGCGGTAATGCGTCACCGCAGATCGCCCGCCTTCCAGCCGCGTCGTCATTCGAGTGCGCCGCACCGGATCGCGGCTGATGCTCTGCGTGATCGTCCCCGAATCTTTCTTCACCCACGCATGCACCAGCGTCACATATTTTTTTTTCACCTCGCGCGCCGCAAACGCCGCGCCCAACCTGCGATGCGCCTCATCGTTTTTTGCGACAATAATCAACCCACTCGTTTCCTTATCCAGACGATGCACAATCCCGGGCCGCAACTCCCCGCCTACTCTCGACAGTTTCCCAAGATGATGCAGCAGCGCATTCACCAGCGTTCCGCGATTGCGCGCATCGTCGCTGGCTCCCGCTCCCGCGTGCACCATCATTCCCGCAGCCTTGTTGATCACCGCCAGATCGTCATCCTCATAAACAATATTGAGCGGAATATCTTCCGGCACAGCCTTCAACGGAGCCCGCTCCGCCTCGCCCAAAACTTTCACAGTCTCCCCGCCACGCAGCTTCAACGAAGCTTTCGCCGCCGTATTGTTCACCAGAACTTTCTCTTCGCCGATAAGCTGCTGCACTCGCGCCCGGCTGACGGAATCCATCCGGGAGGCGAGGAACTGATCGAGACGCTGACCGGCGTCTTCAGGCGCAACCAAGATCGCAGTGGGATAGGTCTCCGCCATTCGCAAAGAAGGATACTAGAAGCTATCTCATAAATGGTTTCGGGAAGGGCACGACTTCAGTTGTGCCGCCCGGGTCCAATAACCACGCGGGCTTTAGCCCCTGAGGGAGCCGGCTATGTACTTCCCCGGTTCATTATGAGATGGCTTCTAGATATAACGCCGGACAGTCGCCTTGGATTAGGACTGACCCTTTCTGCCTCATCAGATATCGTCCAAGCCACTGCCGAAATTCTCAAACCCCTACAATATTCCCATCCCTTCATTCGTCTAGCTCTACAGATGAACGACGCGGCGAGTCTGGGTCGAACAAGTCTGGGTCGAGCAAGTTTGGATCGGATGACTCTCGAACAGGACCAGCGGATCTCCGATGTGGTCAAGCGAGAACACTCCCGCCTGCGTAATTTCATCCGCAGGCGCGTGCCCGACCCGCTCGATGCCGACGACATTCTGCAGGACGTTTTCTACGAACTGGTCGAGGCGAACCGCCTGCTGATGCCGATCGAGCACGTGACCGGCTGGCTGTTTCGCGTGGCGCGCAATCGCATCACCGACCTTTTCCGTAAAAAGAGGCCGGAGCGATTTGCCGACGCTGACGTGGAGGACGAAGACGGAGCGATGCTGCACATCGAAGACCTGCTGCCTTCACCGGACACCGGCCCCGACGCGCTCTACGCCCGCAGCGTGTTGCTCGACGAGTTGGAGTCGGCACTCGACGAATTGCCCGAGGATCAGCGCGAAGTATTTGTCGCACATGAAGTCGAGGGACGCAGCTTCAAGGAACTCGCCGCCGAAACCGGAGTGAACCTCAACACATTGCTCTCGCGCAAGCGTTATGCGGTGCTGCATCTGCGCGAAAGGCTGCAGAACATTTACCACGAATTTACGAAAATGAGGTATTAAGCATGAGAAGAAAATGGAAAATGATTTTCATCGCTCCAGCGGCGATTCTGGCGATCGCGCTATTTATCTTTATCGGCGGCGAAGTGGTGATGCGCCTGTGGAACTGGCTGCTGCCGCCGCTTTTCGGCTGGCATCAGATTGCATTCTGGCAAGCGGTTGGGCTTCTGGCCCTGTGCCGCATCCTCTTCGGCTCGCATGGATGGCGCGGTCCCGGTCGCTCCAACTTCCGCCGCCGCATGTCCGAACGCTGGGAGCAGATGACGCCCGAGGAGCGCGAGAAATTTCGCCAAGGCATGCGCGGCCGGTGCGGACCTTTCCAAGGGCCCGCGACGGAACCGAAGCCCTCAGCTTAGGTCCGGCAAACGGCACTGGAGAATCACGGCGACGGAAGGGAATTGATTGCAAGCGATGAAAGGCGGCCGTTAAAGGGCCGCCTAAGTTCACAAGGTTCATCGCGGATTTGAACGCTGTTCTTCTACTCCACAACGTTCCGCGAAATAACTTGCCGGTACCACTCTGCGCTCAACTTCGGCGTTCGCATTTGCGTCTTGTAATCGACATAGTGCAGCCCGAATCGCTTGCTGTAGCCGTCGGCCCACTCGAAATTATCCAGCAAACTCCACAGAAAATAGCCCCGGACCGGATACCCTTCCACCACCGCGCGATGCAGGTGGGTAAGATGATTGCGCAAATACATCACGCGGTCGATATCTTCAATCCGCCCATTCCCATCGATCACATCATCGGAAGAGCACCCGTTCTCCGTGATGTAGACCGCTTTTGGTTTCCAAATGTCGCTGACGTTCCGCACCGTCCAGTAAATCACCTCCGGTCCGATGTAGAGCCAGTCCGAAGCCATCCGTGGAAAAGAAGTTGGGCGCTTCTCCACCACGTAGCCCGCAGGGGAAGCATCGGCGCGCACATATTCCGGCGTATATACGTTCAAGCCAACGAAATCGAGCGGACTGCCCACGATCTTCATGTCGCCGGCCTCCACCTTGGGAGCGTTCGCACCCTCCCGCTGCAAATAGCCGTCGGTGTATTTGCCTTCCATAACCGCCGTTAGAAACGGCGCATTTTCCTCGCGAGTTGCCTTATGCGCCGCCTCGATCTGTACGGCGTCTTCAATCACGGGGACGTAAACGTTGGTGTTCTCCGCCAGTCCAACCTGCGTTCCGCTCTTCGCATTCGCCCGAATCGCCTGCACGCCCAGGCCGTGCGCCAATACCGCATGGTGCCGAATCTGATTCACCTGGGCATCCGGCAGCTTCATCCCGGGCGCGAATTTCCCGGTTTTATAGCTCAGGTCGGTGAAGCATGTAAATTCGTTAATGGTAAAAAAGTGGTTCACGCGGTCTGAAAGCCGCTTGGACATATAGCCGGCATAATCCGCAAATGCTTTCGCAGTGTCGCGCGATTGCCAGCCACCCGGCAAAGCCTGCGGCAAATCCCAGTGGAAGAGCGTGACGTAGGGAGCGATATCGTTCTTCAGCAGTTCATCCAGCACGCGATCGTAATATGCGAGGCCCTTCTCGTTCACCTGCCCAGTCCCGTCCGGAAAGACACGTGACCATGAGATCGAAAACCGGTAGCACTTCACTCCCAGGCTCTTCAGCAACTTCACGTCGTCTTTGTAACGGTGGTAGGAATCATCCGCGACATCGCCAGTCTGTCCCTCAAAAGTCTTTCCCGGCGTGTGCGAAAAAGTGTCCCACACCGACGGCTTCCGCCCATCTTCATTCGCCGCACCTTCAATCTGATACGCAGCGGTCGCACAACCCCAAAGAAAATTGGCTGGGAATCGCAAGGACAACGGCGTTGGCATTTTAGCCAAAGCGATT
This sequence comes from Candidatus Sulfotelmatobacter sp., assembly GCA_049279555.1. GTDB lineage: Bacteria > Acidobacteriota > Terriglobia > Terriglobales > Acidobacteriaceae > Sulfotelmatobacter. Next base: position 737 of record JBAPOI010000123.1, on the reverse strand, counting down.
TTCGGGAACGACGCACTGACGAAGGCAGCCGCAGCGGTGCCCGCCAAAGTCTTACCGAATCGGCGACGCGTGAGTTTTTTCATGGCCCAACAAGGTTACCACTAGAGGAGAAAATGTGGGACGGGTGTCGAAAATCTACCGCGCCGCGCCGACTGCGGGCGTCGAAACTGCTTTCGCCCCCGGCCGCAGCCACCAGATGATTCCGCCGGCCGCGACCAATCCGAGTGCGATCAACTGCGTCCCCGTCATCGTTCCACCAAACACCGATCCTCGCCCTGGATCGTCGCGCAGGAATTCCAGAAAAAACCGAGCCACTCCATAGATAAACAGGAACGCGCCGAAAACCTGACCCTCGAACTTTCTGCGCTTCAGCAGCCACATCAAGAAAAAGAAATTCGCCAGTTCCACCGCCGCCTCGAACAATTGCGTTGGTTCCAGAGGCACGTTCAACGGAGTTCCCGTGATCTGATTCGCCAGAGGATTGCGAAACACCACGCCCCAGAAATGGTGCGTCTCTTTTCCGTAGCAGCATCCTGCGGCAAAACATCCGACGCGACCAATCGCATGTCCGAGCGCCAACCCAGGCGCAAACGCATCGCAGGTTCCAAGTGCGGGCATATGATGCCTGCGCACATACCACGCCGCCGCTACAAGCGCGGCCAGCAATCCACCGGAAAAAACTCCGCCCGCCTGCAGCGTCGTAATGCTGAAAATCTCCTATGGATGCGCCGAATAGT
>JBAPOI010000122.1:0-5542 GCA_049279555.1 Candidatus Sulfotelmatobacter sp. | reverse complement strand
CTACTGATGCCGGCAGCGAGGCCTGGCAAGGGAACATTTAGGCGCTGCAGAGTCAGAACGCGGTTCATTAGTCTCACCTCCTTTCATTATGAAGTTACGACGTGACGTGTCTCGGACTCGTTAAACTGTTATCACCTGCACAACCAACCGGATGCCGCCACACAAGCTTGCAAGTGTATGCGCCATATTCAGCACGGCAACGAGATGAGCCACCACAGCTCATGCTTGCTAGGCAGGGGGCCCGTCGAGACACACACTGTTCAGTTGTCCAGGAGTCTGTAGCACTACTTATGAGTAGTTACTTATGAAAAACGGCTGAGCTTATCGAGAGTGCTGTTCTGGTACTCACACCCAACTGTCGCATTCGTTTCGTCCGATGCTATTCCAAGTTATCGATGTTAGGTAATTATGTATAACCAACGACTCTGACATTGTGCTTGGTGGCCTACAACTCAACCAAGGACGCTATGTTATGTTGCTGGCAATCGACAAACATGGAAAGCTTGTATGTATAAAACCGTCGTGTCAAGTGTAAACATCGCTGTAGAAATCGCTGTTACAGAAACGGGACGAGTTCAGAGAGTCACCAGAGATATCGTAGTCAATAAACCTAGGTAGTGCTTATCATTAGGGGAATCGCCAATGTTACGTTTTAGATCTCATTCGAGCAAACAACAAATGAAATCTAACGCACTCATGTTACAAAGTCAGAACAAGATATGTCCCCGACGATGATATCCGTAAGTGATTTGGTCCGGTTACTTCCAGAGTCTGTCATTGGGTACTGACGACAAGTCCTAAACGACCACTAACCTATAGTTGCTCCCAGTTCGATGATGGATAGCTGATGCAGTACTGCGCTCGATTCGTGTGAAGCCGGGATACGAGGCCTGCGAGAGAAAACAATTTCTCACGGGTATTCTGCACTCATTCGACATAGGTCGCGCCGTGACAGTTGTCACTGATACGTTCGTCTTAATGGAGATGATTTTGGGCTTGCTTGAACATTCGAGCAGCTCGTGTGCTAAGGGCTGCCGCTATATTGAAGAGAGTGGTTATCGTAGGGTTGCCCTCGCCTCTCTCGATCCGCCCTAGCTGGGACTCGCTGATCTTGGACTTTCGCGCCAGCGTTTTTCTGGAAAACCCGGCTTTGAGCCGGAGCTGTCTGACGACAGCGCCATAGGCCTGCCGAAACGGGGAGAAGTCTCGTTTTGCAGCCAGCCGTCTTGGAATCTTCATCGCTCCACCTTGACCCGGAAGCGCTTCAAGACAGGCGACTTGTCCGCACAATCTTTGAGGCAATGCTTGATGACGAGCGCAAATGTGCTCATCAGGTCTTCTACGCAGCCACAAATGCTCTTGTTGTGCTGCAAGCCGCGGGGGCCGTATACGCTGACGCGAAGGTCATCCCAGAGAATTCGCTTCTTCGATCTGGTTTTCATTAAATCCGTTCAATTCCCCAAGATAGGGAATTATATAATTCCCCATTTTGGGGAACTTGTCAATGATTCACTATACCTTCGAGTGTGAACGCTAAAGATAGGGCTTATCAGAAGGCCTACAAAAGCTTCCTCTCGCGCTTAGTGGACGCTCGAAAACAGGCAGGACTTACGCAGGTAGAGGTCGCAACCCGTTTGGGGAAGGCACATTCCTTCGTTTCAAAGTGCGAACTAGGCGAACGTCGAGTCGATTTCGTCGAACTACAGCAGTTCGCCAAGATTTACGGTAAGGATTTGGCCTTCTTTGCCGATTGACCCCAAGCATGTTCCCGATGACAGACGGTAGAATAGTCGTCGCCGCGGGCGGGGCGTAAGTAGTGTTTTGCCGTTTAATGAAAATCGTGTGAGCGCATTAGTACTTAAAAATTTTGAGGAGTCGAGCTTTTCCTAGGTCAAATGAGCTTGATATTTGGAAGGGCTCTAATCGGAATGATGAATCCGTGATCCATCAAGTTTTTCTGACGCATGTCGATGTCTCGATGTCAGACCGCGCTTCATCGCTCCAGTTCGCACGTGATGGAGTAGGTCACGAGCTCGGCACCTGTAGCCGAGAAATACAGTTCCCAAAAGCGCTTGATCGTCATCCATGCGCGCGGCGTGAGGCCCGCCGTGGAGGCCCCGTAAACGTGAATTCGGTAGCCGCTCAATGGCACAACGAGGCCGTTCATTTTCGCACGTTCGAGCATCCGCTCCGGCCCTATGTCGAGTAATCTCGGCATGGGAAACTCGCGCGTCTCATTCATCATGTCCGAGAGAATCCATATGGTTTTCCCCGCCCCATCCGGCGTCTCCGGCACGGGCTCGAAGAGCGTTTTCGCGTGCCAGAGTCCGCCGAAGATGTCGGTCCCCGATGCCGTGGGGGTGAGGCCCGCCGACTTCACCTCGAAGTTCATCGCTAGCTGGCGACGGGCACGGTCGAGGTCGTCATGGAAAACACCGTGAGCTTCCGGCGTCCGGCCCTTCAGAACTTCGTGAACACCTCCAAAGGACTCGTTCGAAATCGTCGAAACCCAAATCCGTGTATTCGACGGTTCCGACGCCACGAGTCTCTTGGCCGCGCCTACGCATTCTCGAAAGAGATCACGTTTCACATCGCTCGCCCCTTCCGATGCGCTTGTGTCGAGAAGCGTAATCTCTTCGTGACCCTGAGCCTGCGCCTGCGATGGGAGCGCTCGCACGAACACAAAGATCAGGAGGAGAACGAGCGCTTGGTGGTAGGGAGCGTGCCGTCTATTCCGCGCATCCTGGGCGCGACGGAGTCCGGCCATGCACAGATTCTTCGCCTCGTCGAGGCTTGAACGCAATGCCGCAACTCTCCCGTCTCGGTCTGCAATGTCTCCGAGAACTATCTTCAATTTCCGCCATGCGGCATAGTCCTTGTCCGTCCACAGCGTACCGAAAAGCCCGACCAGGAAACCGAGCGCGATCTCGGCGGCGGCGGTCATCAAAAATGCCGCTCTACCAAGGGTGCTCTTCGCTTGCGCCTCGCTCTCTTCTGGTTGGGGTCCCTGAGGCGGGTCGCTCCCCGCATCGCCCTCGACGTAGGAGTTCGCCGCCGATGCCGCCACTTTGTCTATCACCGTACGGCGTGCCTGACCGAATTCAAAGAAACCGGCGAAGCCAAGGATCGCGGTAACGGCGACTAAAACAACTTGCAATACTCGATTGCCCGACAAGATTTTCTCGTATGCGAGGTGGCCGAGTCCGAGGGGAAGCGCCGTTATGAAGATGCCCGCCCCGAGGGCGGGGGCGATTCCCCACCCAAAGAGCAGGAAGGTCGTGAAGTTCCCCACAAGGCAGGCGCCTGCGGTCAAAAGGCACAGGGCCACGAGAATCCAAATCCGCGACCGGTGCGTGAGCATCGATGCATCGTCCACAGGAATCGGCCGATCATAAAGATATCCGTGCAAGGCCAGAGCGTGAGCGCGAATCTGACCAAGCACCACGTTCAACGTCACGATTTCCGGCCGCGTCCGAAGTTCATATGCCTGCAGATGGCATCGACAGACGTCGATAGCGCTCGTTTCGTCGTTCGAAGCGAGCATGGTCCCGTACCCCAGTTCCTCCCAATCGACCGCTTTCGTAATCCAATTATCCTTCGTGAGTTTCATGTTCATCTCCTTTACTATTTGTTAACTCACGCCGCGCCAATCGCGCGATGAGCATGGTGAGAACGAGGAAGCCGGCGGCAGCGAGTGCCGCGATGCCGACCCAACGGAAGGCGGCTTCGATCACCCGAAACGCGAGAAAAGCGAGCGCTCGCAGCATGCCAACTACGTGAAGCTTCTCACGCTCTGCGTACTTTTTTAATTCTTGCCGCTGTGATTCGATCGAAAGTACTTGATGGTCTTCATCTTCCGACGATTTGCGGCAGTAACTGAAATAGCGATTCACTGTCGTATTGATTTGTGTTGGTTTCGTCGACCTTTACCTTCACTCTAGGCGAGGGCTGGAATCAGTCAAATGTTCGTAATGCCGTGTCGCTTACAGATGGGGCAATTGCGAAAGTCGTGGTCTGGCGGCGGCTGCCTCGCCAGCAATCGGAACAATGGGATCAGATCGGCCCGCTGAGAATCATCTACCGTTTCATCGGCTCGCGTCGATCTGACGATTGAGTCCGGTTTCTTCTTGTTTTGGGAGTTCTCAGCCATTGAAGCCTGGTATCAAACATTGTGAACTTCTGCCGGGCAGCTCGAAAGGCACCCACTTCTGCAGGCGCTCGATAACACGGAAGAAATCAGCCGTTGCGTATCCCGTGCTTATCCACACAAAGGCGATATGCCGCATCCGTCCTTTTCTGTCTTTCCTCTCGCACTCCTGTGGATAACTCCGAAAGGATCGTTCACAACCCGACTGGGAATGCTAGTTCGGTAGGCTAGCCGACCATTCCGCAATTGGTAACCTAACTATGAAAGGTCGCGTAGGACAATTCTCTGACCGAATGAATAATCCAGAATCCGAAAAGCGTCTTCCGAACTATATCCGCATCCATCGGAGGCGGGTCGGTCTCAGCCAACGTGAAATGAGCGAGATCCTTGGATTCCGCGTAGAGAGTGTCGCGAGGCACGAACAATTCCACGCCACACCCGATCTACAGATTGCAATCGGATACGAACTCATTTTCCGCATTCCGGTCTCGGAACTTTTCGCCGGGCTCCGCGACGAAGTCGCCACCAACATTGAAGCGAAGCTGCGGCAGTTGGAAGAACAATTGGGACAACGGAGCGCGAGGGATCGGGATGCGAATGTGACTGCCCGCAAGTTGGCATGGCTCTCCAAACGGAGAGATATTCACCATGAACTCGTTTCATGACAATTGAGGATGCGAATCGGCCCGAACGTATTCTTGCTGTCGATGTAAGGCCTTGCTGGTTTGGATTTGCGGTATTTGACGGTCCAACTCAATTGCTGGATTTCGGCGTCCCGAGAATCATGTCGATCATGAGAGGCGAAGCTTGCCTCATTCGACTCATAAATACATTTTGGCCAACCCTGATCGTCATCCGCAAGACTTTCCCGCGCGCTAGACGACATCGCTGGATCGTAGGGGCCCACCTCCGCCTGATATTGCAATTGTCACGCCGTTTTTCGATCCGAGTGGAACGGATAAGCGATCGTCAACTGCGGCAGTATTTCACGTTGCAAGGAGTGCGCAACAAGGAGGAGGCTGCGTCGCACTTGGCACGGCAGTTTTCCGAACTCTCCTGGAAAGTACCTCCAATGCGAAAAAGATGGCACCACGAGCACAAGAACATGCCCATCTTCGACGCGGTCGCTCTAGGCGTGACCTTCTTGTGCTCTCGGAACAATAACCAACACTAAAAGCTTAAATCCAAATATAGAAATCGCCGACGAATTGCTCACGTAACGGGGCTAGTGGCCGGGCCTTGCTCTGTGCCATAAGCTCTTTCGTGGGCTCCTCTTGAAACGGCGGCCCGTGTTCTGGCTGCGCCATCGAGGAGCCCGCGAAAGAGCTTTTAGTGTTGGTTATTGTTCCGAGAGCACAAGAAGGTCACGCCTAGAGCGACCGCGTCGAAGATGGG
>JBAPOI010000121.1:0-2502 GCA_049279555.1 Candidatus Sulfotelmatobacter sp. | reverse complement strand
GCAAAAGGGGTGAAGCGTGAAAGTAACTGAGTATGTAGCAACAGGTGAGAATATCTGCATATCGCTTGAGCCTGAGCATCCAGCAGAAGTCGCTCTATTTAAGTTGTTGGCGGGTTGTGATGCAAAGTTTGAATCAGGCGTTGAGTCCCCCCAAGATGGGCGATGGTCACCGCTACAATCAAGAAGCAACGGTACTGAGCAATGAGAATCGCTCTGGTCGTCGGCGCACGCCCCAACGTTATAAAAGCCGCCGCGCTAGTTCCGGCGCTGCGCGCACGCGGGGCTGAGGTCGTCGTGATTCACACCGGGCAGCACGCGGACCCGGTGATGAGCCAACAGATTTGCGATGAGCTTGGCTTGAAAATTGACCGGCAATTGGAATGTATAGGCACCAATGCAGCAGAACGCATCGGAGACATGATAACCGCGCTGTCCAACTACTTTTCACATGAAAAGTTTTATTTGGTCATGGTGGTTGGTGATTGTGATAGTACGCTGGCAGGTGCTCTGGTGACAAAGAAACTTGGTCTGCGGCTGGCCCACGTGGAAGCCGGACTGCGCGCCACGGATGCGGTGCAGGAGAATCTGAACAGAATCTTGGTGGACCGCATGGCTGATGACCTGTTCACATCAGAGCCACAGGCTGATGAAAATCTCATCAAAGAAGGCAGTGCGGTGGGCGTCGCACAGCTGATTCATAGCGTTGGCAACGTGATGATAGATTGCTTGCACAAATTCCTGCCGCAGGAGCAGGAGCGCCCGTTGCCCGCCGGTCTGGAGCGCCACGGTTACGCCGTGCTTACGCTACATCGCGCGGAGAATGTGGATGATGCTGAAAAGCTAAAAGCGGCACTGTTGGCCGTGCTTCCAGTGGCGCAACAGATGCCGATATTTTTCCCAACTCACCCGCGTACTCAAAAACTTTTAGCAGCCATGATTGGGTCCAATTGGCTGCGGCCTAAGCACCCGATGACTTGCATCATTCCGTTTGGTTATCTGGATTTCATCAATCTTTTATCCGGCGCACGTTTGGTACTTACTGATAGCGGCGGCGTGCAGGAAGAAACCACGGCGCTGGGCATACCGTGCCTGACGCTGAGAACGCAGACCGAGCGGCCCGCGACGATCACGGGCGGGACGAACCGCCTCGTCGGCTTAGATCCCGAGAAGGTTCGCGAGCAGCTAGATTCGAGCTCGTTCTGGTCCTCTCCGGGGCGCGGGCCGAGCACCTGGGACGGGCACGCGGCCGAGCGCGTCGCCGAGATCGTGGCGAGTTTTAATTAAAAGGAGGGCAAATGAAAACGCTCTGGAAGTTTCTGATGGTAGGCGCGGCTCTGCTTCTCGGAACTTCACTCTGGGGGCAGGGCGCGCAGAAGTACGTGCGCTCCGGCGCGGCCGGGAACGGTTCCGACTGGGCGAACGCCTGCGCGGATCTGACTGGTTCTTGCGCTCCGGTGCGCGGAACTACCTATTACGTGGCGAGCGGGAGCTACGCCTCGCGAACGTTCAGTACAGCCGATTCCGGGACCGCACCTATAACGATCAAGGGAGCGACCGTCGCCGATCACGGCACGGACGTCGGGTGGAGCGCCGCGTATTCCGTTAGCGCCGCCGAAGGTGGATCGCAGGCTACGTGGGGAGCGCTCGCGTTCACGTCGGATTACTGGGTGTGGGATGGCGCTGTCGGTCCTGTGTGGGATCGAACTCCGGCCGACTACGGATTCTCTTTCGGAACCGGGTTGTCGAGAGCCGTCACGATAGGAACGGCGGGCTCTTCGGGTGGCTGCGGTTCGGCCACCCACGACGTGACGATAGCGAATTTCTACGGTAAGGCGACCGGCGGCGACGTCGAGAAGGAGTTCGAGGAAGGTAACGCTTACGGCGGCGCGCTCGCGAACGTAACCTTCAGCCACTTTCTGATTGACGGCTGGCAGGGCCTGTTCATGACGAAGTCCGGAGCCTGCAGCTCCGCGCCATACACGGGATGGGTCGTTCAGTACGGCGTGCTCCTGAACGGTTCCTCGACCTCGGCGAACCACGGCGAGTGGATAAACCCGAACGAGCGCGCGCTGAGCGGCGTGATCATTCGCTACAACGTGTTCGACGGTAACAGTGGTAACGCCGGAGAGACTGGGGTCATAGTCGCGAACAACAGCGCCAACACCGGGGCGCAGATATACGGGAACGTTTTCAACAATAACCTCGTTGGGAACGGGATCATAACAGGGACGTCTGCCGGGAGCCTGAGCAACGCCGTTATTTACAACAACACGTTCTCGAATATGCCGAGTGCATCGGGCGACGCCCTCTGTGGAAGCGGGCAGGGGTCCGGGAACGTGGCGTACAACAACTTGTTCTATCACATGAGTGCGGCGGTCGGCGGCGGTTGCGCGACCGACTACGACGCGTACTTCGGAACGACGAACACGCCCGGCGAGGCGCATGGTCAGACGAGCAGCGCGAACCCGTTCACCGCGACTGGCAATTATCATCTTGCGACCG
>JBAPOI010000120.1:0-4776 GCA_049279555.1 Candidatus Sulfotelmatobacter sp. | reverse complement strand
GGGCGCGGCTCGTTGTGGAAGGTGCTCCAATGATGACGAAGTTGCTATATGCCATCACTCTGCTTCAGGAAAAAATCCAGAACGAACGTGGGACGATTAAAAAGGCATTGAACCTGGCTTAAACTTTCCCGACAAATCGTAAGGCCATCGCTGCCTCCGTTCCTTATTTCCTCGCGTAGGTGACGCAGCGGTGTATTTCCTAGCTTATTCAATCGTGATCGCTGTGCAAATCCTTAATCATTCGCTTGTAAGTAGCACTGCGGCAACTACTTGCCAGTTATTCGGACGGATGTTTAGAGATCACAATCGGAACACGAAACCATTTTCTTCTCAGGTGAATCTAATAGATCGTTAGGTGAGATACTGTAGTTCAGTAGTGGTGTGCGGGCTGAAACCGCATACCAACCCAGGGCGCGGCTCGTTGTGGAAGGTGCTCCAATGATGACGAAGTTGATTGATGTTCTTTTCGGCTGCCGGCATTCCCGGTACAGCTTCCCGGTAACCATGCGACGGACAGGGCGTCCGCAGGCTGGCGCATTGACTGGCACGTATGTCGCTTGTCTGGATTGCGGAAGGGAATTTCCTTACGACTGGCAGGAGATGAAAGTGATCACGTCTCCGGCCGAACGGCGCGAGTACGTAGCTTCGCTGGCTCCCAAGCAGGCCGCGTAGATCAGATTAGCTCGGCTTTGACTTCCCCACCTAAGCTAACGCGCTGGAACTACTGCGGCGACCCTCTTCTCCATCGGCACAAATTCCCGCTGGCCGTACCCTGTGTAGATCTGCCGGGGACGCGCGATCTTCTGCTCGGGATCGGTCACCAACTCCTGCCATTGCGCCAACCAGCCTGCAGTTCGTGGGATGGCAAACAATACCGTGAACATCTCTGGCCGGAAGCCCATCGCCTGGTACATAATCCCGGAATAAAAATCTACGTTCGGATAGAGCTTGCGCTTCACGAAGTATTCGTCTTCGAGAGCGATGCGTTCCAATTCCAACGCAATGTCAAGTTTGGGATTCCGTCCTGTCACCTCAAACACCTGCTCGGCGCACCACCGGATGATCTTCGCCCGCGGATCGTAGTTCTTGTAGATGCGGTGTCCGAATCCCATCAGTTTCTCGCCACCATCTTTCACCTTCTTGATGTAGGCGTAAACATTGTCTTTGGAGCCAATTTCCTCCAGCATGCGCAGCACTTCCTCGTTCGCGCCGCCGTGCAACGGTCCAGCCAGAGCAGAAGCAGCCGATGCCGTGCAAAGGTAAGGATCGGTTTGCGCGCTCCCCACCGAGCGCATTGCGTTGGTGCCGCAATTCTGCTCGTGATCGGCGTGGAGAATGAACAGAATGTCGAGCGCCCGCGCGATCGCTGGATTCGCCACGTACTTCGGCTCGACCATTTTCCACAACATGTTCATGAAATTCTCGGCATAGTTCAAATCATTGTCGGGATATACGTACGGAAATCCGACATTGTGCCGATAGGACATCGCGGCGATGGAAGGCGCTTTGCCTATTACCCGCTTGATCTGCAACAGCCGGCTCGCCGGATCGTGCACGTTTTTCGCATCCGGGTACATCGTGGAAAGCGCCGCCATCGTGCTCACAAACATTCCCATGGGGTGGCCATCGTAGCGGAAACCTTCCATAAACTTCTTTGTGGTTTCATGCAGCATGGTGTGGTGCGTGATTTCGTAGGCCCAGTTCTTCAGTTCAGGCTCTGTGGGCAATTCGCCAAAAAGCAGCAGATAGGCGACCTCGAGAAAAGTGCAGCGCTCCGCCAACACTTCAATGGGATAGCCGCGATAACGCAGGATTCCGCGGTCTCCATCGATGTAGGTGATGCTGCTGCGGCACGATGCCGTGTTCATGAACGCGGGATCGTAGGTCATCAGCCCAAAATCTTCCGGCCCGGTTTTGATCTTGCGCAAATCCATCGCCCGAATCGTGCCACTCTCGATTGGGACGTCATACTTCTGGCCAGTGCGATTGTCCGTGATGGTGAGGGTATTCTCTGGCATGAAGAACAGCTCCTTGCTAGCTCTTATAGCGTAGCTCAGCCTATTTGGTTCGGCAACACCCGACTGTGACTACGGTCACTATTGCCGGTGACAACGCGGAACTTGAAACAGGAAGGCCCGATTTGACCTGAAAAATCACGCCCTAAATGCCAACCGGCGGCCAAGGCCGCCGGTTTTCTCACTTCTAACTTTCGGTCTCGACCACATTCAACCGCCTGATCACCCTAATTCGCCGAATCGTCCCGGCGCTTCAGTGTCGGACGATCATCATCGCTCTTAGTGTCGCCCGAGTTCCCGTCACTGCCGGTCGAAGTCCGCCGCAAGCTGGGCTTGTTGCCATCTTTCTGATCCAGCACCTTGTGACGATTCTCAATCGATGCCAGCCGCGCCTTGACCTCGTCAAATTCCGAGGTCGTCACAACGTACTGCGGCTTCGACGGCAGAATCTTGCGAATTTCATCCTGTGTCTTCTCAATGCGGTCCGGAGTCTGCGGGTGCGTATCGAAAGCTTTTGAAAGCGTCCCTGGCTTCTTCTTCTCCATCGCCTGAATCTTTTCGAAGAATGAAACGAAGGCCGACGGATCATAGCCTGCGCGGTACATATACTCCACGCCCAGGTAATCGGCTTCCGCCTCGAAGCCGCGCGAGAACCTCAGGAACGTCATCGGGACTGCTAGTCCCATGCCTTCATAAATCCCGTATCCGAGCGCGCCGCCCATAAAGATTGCTGGAATGGAGGCCATCTGCAATAGGTTCAACCGGGTCATTTCGCGGCCGTAGTGGCAGGCCGCCACGTGAGCGATCTCGTGCGCCATCACGCCCGCCATCTCAGCTTCTTCGTCGGCCGCGAGAATCAAGCCCGAGTTCACGTAGAAGAATCCGCCGGGCAGCGCCATGGCGTTCACGACGTCAGAATCGATCACCTTGATGGTGAACGGCACCTGAGCATCGGAGTTGCGCACCAGGTTCTGACCGATACGGTTCACATACTCGGTGACCACGGGATCGTTCACCAGCTTGATCTGCGACTCGATCTGCTGCGCATAAACACGTCCGCGCGCCACTTGCCCTTCCACCGTGTACCAGTTGCCTACGCCGCGCCCGCAACCTACGTTGCGGTTCCCCACCGCATCCACGTCGGTCTTGGTGCCGTCGTGCTTAATCGCGTCGTCGTCCTTCGTCGGCAGCGCCGCGGGAGCCTGCTTTGGCGCATTTTGCACATCGCCGGCCTTAGGTTGTCCGTTGTCGGGATCTTGCGTTGGCACCGGCGCCTGAGTTGGACTCTGGCTCGGCCCGGGTTGAGTTTGAGGAGGATTGTTCTGACCGGGATTCTGACTAGGATCTTGTGTCTGCGCCCACGTCCAAGGCCCTGCGCTGAACGCCGCCAATGCCACAGAGATTGCCACCCAACGCAATTTCATAAAATACCCCTTTTGCGGCCACGTACTCTTACCAAGATTATACGCCCCACTCACAAGCCCCAATGCCCGAACTCCACCCTATCGAGTTAGACGCACCATCCCGCTGTCCGGGTTATCCGGGATTGGGCGGGGGCGGTATCCCGCTTCGAAACGTCGGCTCAAATCAGGCCCCAGCGGCGGCACGTTACCGGGCCGCTGATTCCCTCCTTGCCCGGCGTCCGCGCAGGTCGTAACATAGCGCGTTCCGTCTTCCATGCCCCGGAGGTGCGCTTGCTCGACCGCCGCCGTTTTCTTACGACCACAACCACGCTCGCCGCCACGTTGGCCGTTCGTGGAAACCTTATTGCCCAACTGGAGAAGGTTCCTTCAACGCTGCCCGACCCAACTCTCTTCGACAAGAATGAAGACGCCTACTGGGCAGAATTGCGCAAGCAATTCCTAATTCCCGAGGACGAAATTTATCTGAACAACGGGACCGTCGGCTCCAGCCCCGCGCCGGTGCTGCGCGCCGTTTTCGAGGGCTACACCACCACCGAGAAAATGGATCAGCAGGACCCCGAAGACTATCCCATCTGGGGATACGCTTCATGGAACGAGTTTCGCGATCCCCTTGCCGCCTTCGTGGGCTGCCATCGCGATGAGATTGCCCTGCTGCGCAACGCCACGGAAGCGAACAGCTACATCGCCAATGGGATCGACCTGAAACCGGGTGACGAAGTCCTGATGACCGATCAGGAGCATCCCGGCGGCGAGCATCCGTGGAATTTGAAGGCCAAACGCTACGGCATCGTGGTGAAGCGAGTGATACTTCCCCGCCCTGTGAAGGACGCCGCGCAGGTTCTCAATCTCTTCAACGATGCCATCACTCCACGCACGCGCGTTATCTTCTTCAGCCACATCACAACGTTCTCCGGCGTCGTTCTTCCCGCGAAAGAGCTGAGTGCGCTCGCCCGCTCGAAGGGAATTCTCTCGGCCGTCGATGGCGCACACGTAGCGGGGATGATGCGGCTGAACATTCGCGACCTCGGCTGCGACATGTACTCGTCGAGCCCGCATAAGTGGCTGCAGGCACCCAAGGGCTCAGGATTTCTCTACGTTCGTGACGAAGTGATCGACCGCTTATGGAATACGATTGTCACCGAGGGTTGGGACGATCCCAAGCTCCGCGCCGAACGATTCCAGCGAATTGGCAGCTCGAACGTCCCGGCACTGTGGGGATTGCGTGCTTCCCTCAAGTTGGCGAACGATATTGGCTTAGACCGCATCGAGCACCGCCATCGAAAACTCGCTGACTACATGCTGGACGAAATGAAGAAGCGCGGAGCAGAATCCTGGAC
>JBAPOI010000119.1:0-3008 GCA_049279555.1 Candidatus Sulfotelmatobacter sp. | reverse complement strand
CTTTGAGCACCTCCCTCGGGCCGTGTCCTAATTCGGGGTGGCGGATGACAGGCTGCTTAAATATCTGTTTGCATTTTCATCGACGGTTTTTGTGTAATATTGAGATGAGAGCTCGTTATAACAGTTTTTTCGTAGGCTGGGGGATTCCATGATCAGAATGTTTCCGATCGTCATTGCGACAATTCTCGTCTCGTCCAGTGCAGCGTATGCGGGGGACGGCTTTGAAGCTGTCAAATGTGGCAGCGATATTCCCTCGGCTCTCGTTGGTAAGCGGCTGAGCGTCGAGCCGTTTGCAGCCGTCGAAGGTCGCCACAGGGACCTGAGCCTGAAAAGCCTTGGCGGAGACGAAATCTCCGACGACCTGAACGATGCATCCTTCTCTATATGCGGAAAGGAATATGTGTTGTTGTTGGGCGCACACGCGAAGATTCGCGATGTGCTCGCGTTTCCGGCGCACTCCAGAACGTCGCCTGCATTCACTGCCGGAAATTGTCAGATGAACGGAAAGCCGCTCGGAGACGCCGTGATGGCCGTTCTCGATAATCGGGCTGCTACCCGGAGCACGTCCCACTATTCGGGCGACGACCCAACTTTGCTCCCCGCAACGGCGGCATGGAAGATCGATGAAAAATCCGCGAAATTCGTCGCCATTTCTCCGCGCGGTGTCTCCTGCCCGCGCGGCGGCATCCTCACGACTGACGGCGGTCCATAATCAGCAACGATGCATCCCTCCGGAGCTTGTGCGTTAATCAGAGGCTCAAAGCTTGGATTCATGCTTTACCCAACCAATTAGAAAAATGATGAAATTGTTCTTAGAGAATTGTCTGTTCATAGCAAACCCGCCCCGACCGAGCGGGCATTAAACGCTCCCCCTGCAATCCCACCGCCCTATCACCAATCTCCCAATGGCGGGCAGTAACACCAGCGGTTTCGTTGGTCGGATACCGCGACTGAGGCACCAAGTTGAATACGCAATGTCCGCTTCTGACCCAAAGCGGACTTGTCCCACCTTTTCGCCAACTAGGTAATGGGGTGATACTTGCTCAATCTGGCAGCAAGCGGGCCCCTAATTAAATCTTCGATCGCATCATGCTCTTCGCCGTATCAACTTCGGACTTGAGGGCGCGCCTGTCATAGGTCATGTCCATGTGACCGACGTCCGCAATAATCGTAACTTTGATGGCCCGGTTAGTGCTTTCGATTTCGTGCCGATACTTATCGGCGTAAAATAACTCGTCCTGCGCGCCAATCATCACTTGAACAGGCTTGTGAATCCGCACCAATGCGCCTTTCCAATCACGCGGCAGGCTTAATGATTGTAGGAGTGCAAAGCTATAGAAGCGCGGACGATGCCCGGGAGCATTTTCTGGGACGGCGAACGCTATAACATTCAGATGATCAAGGACGGAAACGCCGAATCGATTAAGGATGCTTAGAATGACGATGCGCGGAACGGAAACGTTGGTCCAACCGCCCTCTTGAGGACGATCCATGGGGGTGTTCGCTCCCATGAAGGGCGACAAGGCTAGATAGGCATCAAAATCGGCCGCGTTAGGCTCACCTGCCACCCGCAGGACAAAACTTCCTCCCAAAGAATGACCCAGCAGTAGACGTTTTTCCGAGGGATGTTCTTTTTCGATAATCGCGATCAGATCATGGAGGTCGTCCGCGCTCTGCCCGCGGTACGCAACGTCGCCCAGCGGGCCGCTCAGACCATGACCGCGCAAATCTACCGCATAGACACTGAAACCTTGTGCCTGGAGGGCACGAGCCACCCCGTGGATGGCAATAGCGGTTCCTGAGGAACCATGTACCACTACGGCGACACCGCCACCGGGCTGGCCAGCATAGTAACGATAAGCGAGTCTTTGCCCGTCACGGGCCGTGTAGAAGCTGTAGGGCGGGAGATCAGTGGCGAAACTGCCGATCACACTATCAGCTTTGTCAATCGACGCGATAAGCGGCGGGACCTTTGGCGCGGTGAAAAGAAGTACGCCTCCCAAGACAACGAACATCGCACCAAAGGAGGCTGTGACGCCGAACAAAACGCGCTTTAACTGGCGTGAGAAAGTCATGATCGATCTGCTGAATTTTTATCCTAGAATTAATATCATAGATCGAGGGTGGCAGGCGCGTCGGAATATCCGCTTTTGGCGAAAAGCGGACAATCGTCCTTCCCAAGCCATTCTCTAACCTCCTGATTCAGTAAACACGGGGGTCGTAAGTCCAACTCAGGACCTATCACTGCTGCTGCTAAGTCCCCAAATTCTGGCTAGGTTGATGGATGAATGACCAATGGTGGTGATTACATGAGCCTTTCAGACCTTGCAGCCATCGGCAGCCTAGTAAGTGGTATCGCGGTGCTAGTTTCTTTGATTTATCTCAGCGTACAAACCCGACAGAACTCAAAACACACGAAAGGCCTGATATTGCAGGGTCGGGTGGCGCGAATTGTCAATCAACATCTCTCCATGGCCAGTTCGGATTTGGCGGCCGCCTGGATTGCTGGAAACGGTGGCACTGCTACGCCAGAGGAAATAGGGCGTAGACAGTTTTATTTGCAATGCTTGGCATACGATCTCAGTTGGGAAGATACCGTGACTCAGTTCGAGTCAGGGTTATTGGACAAAGAGCGGTCTGACGACTTTCGTGCTCACGTGGCCGTTTTTCTCAGAGCCCCAGGACTCCGAAGTTACTTTTCAAAGCGACCAATTCCGAAAGACGGCCCCACAAAGTTTCAAGGATTTATCAACGAACTTCTCTCGGAGAGCGTAACGGCTCCAGTCGTGAACCAAACCGCAATGACCTGACTGATTGTAGTGTTAACGAACGGCGTGAGTGCCGCAACTGAATGACTGCTTATGACCCAAAGCGGATGTTCGGTATGCGATGGATAAGCGGTTCAGCCTCAGACCTGACTTGACGCCTTTGCGGGTCATTTTTGTGCGAGATTGGCTAAAGTGAAGAACCCCCGTGATGATGATGCGATTGGTGCTCGACTTCATAGA
>JBAPOI010000118.1:0-1964 GCA_049279555.1 Candidatus Sulfotelmatobacter sp. | reverse complement strand
TCTAATCTCTCGGTTGTGCTTTACAACTGTGACTCATCGCGCTTGCCGCAGGCAGTTGTCGAAAAGATAGCCACCGCGGACGATGACGAAGATGTGCGTTGCCAGATAATCCTGCGGCATCGAGACGCAAAAAGGTTGCGCTGGCTTTACGAACGGATCGTTGGAGAGCCGGATGAGGATCCCGACGCTTATAGCGCGAGTGAAGCAACTCGGGACTTTATGGCTCGATTGCGGATCGGCATTATGGCGGACCAAGCGCCCGTTCCTGGAAACGATGATACTCGCCCGAACGATATTGTTTTCTCGCAGGATGTTATCGCTAGACATGCAAAGCTCGAGTGGTATCGGGAAACGGCCAGGCCTGTTGCTCCGGAAGTACTGCTTCCGGCCCATTGGTCACGACGCCGGCCTGCTGCGGCAGATGATCTGAAGTCTGTTGCGTACCTCTGTTGCCCAGCACAAACTAGTTGGGGCTGGCAGTACTTGACGGCTGTTTCCACGCTGTTTCGCGGAAATTGGGATAGATCTGAGGAGTTCCGGCTCTTGCCCGCGCGGCAACTTGACTTTCGCGATTTGAATACAGCGAAGATATTCGAAGAGACACATAGCCTCGGCAACTGGGTGGTGAACTTTGATGAGCTTCTGGATCGTCGCCAATTGATGAATCAGAATGTGCACGTCATCCGGTACAAGCAATCTGCGACCATGGGACGCAACATTGTTATTTCATCCAAGGCTCCGCTAGGGCTGTTGCGGTCCATGGTTCAAAACCGCATTAAGGCGCTGAACATCGAGTTATCTGATAGTGATACTAACGCGCTTGTGGACAAGCTTCTGGATGAAGCGAAGGAGATTTCTGGCGACATAGTCCTTCGCGCGGCAAAGACCGGCAGGAACGCTAACGAGTTGATTGGAATCGTTCTGAGTCGATACTTGATCAACAATGAAATCGGAAGCGATCGCCTATGTGGTTGGTATTTCCTCGATGATTACTCCCAATGGCTTGGGCAGAAAGAGGAGCAGATCGCCGACATATTGGCGATAGCGCCACAAGAAGACGAAGGCGGACAGCTTAAACTGACGGTAATCGTAAGTGAGGCGAAATATATTGACGCTTCAGGGCTGGGGCAAAAGCGAAAAGAGTCGCAGAAACAGCTCAGGGATACCGTCAACAGGATTAACGAGGCCATATTCGGGAATCCGGAGAGGCTTGACAGGGCGTTGTGGTTATCGCGCCTTTCTGACTTGATTCTGGATGGCATACAGGTTCCATCCAGTAGTC
Source organism: Candidatus Sulfotelmatobacter sp. (assembly GCA_049279555.1). Taxonomy (GTDB): domain Bacteria; phylum Acidobacteriota; class Terriglobia; order Terriglobales; family Acidobacteriaceae; genus Sulfotelmatobacter. The sequence goes on along the minus strand of JBAPOI010000118.1, from coordinate 682 downwards.
CGCTTAAGCTTACCGAATGGCGCAGAGCAATTCGAGAGGGCCGGTGCGAAATATCCATTCGGGCGTACTCGCACGTCTTTGTCTGTAGTCCGAGCGACTCGTCCGAAGAATCGGAAAACGTGGCCATCTCGGGTGTCGATAACGGCTTCCAGGAGATTTTCGGCAGACGCGACCTCCGCCGACTTATGCTGGCCTACTTTGGGGCAAGTGATCCGACTCCCCTGCGTAATGAGATCTCCGGAAATCCGGAATGGCTTGGTTTGCAGTATCGTACTCCATCGCAGATTTCCGTGGTACCGGTGCCGCCGGAGGCTACTCGTGCAGAGACTCAGGAGTATGTCGATGCGAAAGTGCCTGAGACTGCTGGTGACGGACCGAGAGTCGGCCAGGCAGAGGCAGAGACGGAGCGTTCGGTAATGTGGGCATATGAAGGCATTGACGATCTGCTTCGGCCTGACGCGACTCCATCGGCAGCGGCTGAAGTAGATGATCGCTGGCTGAAGGAGACAGAGAGCCGAACAAGGAGCGCATTACAGCAGTTTCAGCTTCAATCGCGCATTGTAAGCAGCGTCTTGACGCCAAATTCAGCACTACTCAAGTTTTCCGGAAGTGCCAACTTAACCATTGATCAGGTAGCCAAGCGACGATCAGAATTTTTGACTAGTCATGGACTGAACATTGT
>JBAPOI010000117.1:0-27476 GCA_049279555.1 Candidatus Sulfotelmatobacter sp. | reverse complement strand
CGCTCAAGCAGGCACGCTATGCGGAAGAGAACGTCGGCCACTTTGCGCTCGCAGCCGCAAGCTATACGCACTTCACGTCACCCATCCGCCGATATCCGGATTTGATCGTCCACCGAATCTTGAAGGAAGTTCTGCGCGATTCGGCGGAGATGCATGAAGGCGGGACTCCGGTTGGAGTGTCTTCTTTTCTCGAAAGTGGCACCACAATCTCATCGGAAAAAGATTCGCGGGCTTCCGCATCGCGACTGGACCGGCGCGATGCTGGCGCTTCCCCCTGGTCGAAGCGGCGCGACGTCGCTACGTATCACGAAGAGCTGAAACCCACGGGCGGCCCAATATCGCTTGACGAACTGCATAACGTCGCCGAAGAGTCTAGCCAATCCGAGCGCCGCGCCGACGAGGCCGAGCGCGAGCTCATGGAGTGGAAGAAGGTCAAGTTCATGCAAGACCGCGTCGGAGAAGACTTCGACGGCCTAATCACCAGCGTCACCAAGTTCGGATTCTTTGTCGAGCTTACCGATTTGTTTGTGGAAGGCCTGGTCCCGCTGAACACTCTTACCGACGACTACTACACCTACCATGAGAACACTCGGCAAATCATCGGCCAGCGCTCCCGCAAGACCTATAGTTTGGGACAGAGGATTCGCGTGCTGGTCGACCGCATCGATCCCGTGGAGAAGAAAATTCAGTTCGCGCTGTTCGTGGAGCAGCCTGCTCCTAAGCGCAAACGAAGTAGAAAGTAGAATTCAAGTCGATCTAGGATGTTAGCCGATGCTCCGCCTGAAATGCGTTCCCTTCTCACTTGGACCGACTAAGGCCGCATTTCTGCCTTGATTGACAATGTCCTCCGGCTATACCAACCGCCGATCCCGATCCCGATAAAAGTCGTCCTACAGGCTGGGTGTCCTCGGCCCCGGCGCTTCCCAAGGACTGTTTTGGACGGGTGGAGTGGACAGAAGTTGATGCAGCCCTAGTTTGACAACTTGCAGGCGATCTCGGCTGCACCGTTCGACGAACTCCGCCTCGGAACAAGGCATCGTTTCGTTCTCGGGCAAAATCAACTCGGAAATGCGATGGGTGGCGGCAAGTCGGGGCAGATCCTGCACCTGGCCAACGACCTCCATTCCGAACACATGCCGGCGAACATCGCTGCCTCCGTTGGTATCGATCAACCCCGCGCATCCGATTTGGCGGCTTTCGAGAAAGCGTAGTACGACCTCAGTATTCTCGGAGGTTCCAAGCACAAACACGCGGCGGGAGGACTGAGAGCTGGCCGATCCCAAATAGCGAATCGAGGCTCGGAAGACATAAAAAGACCGGCGGAGAACGATCAATAGCATCGAGGAAATCACGAAGTCAGCGACGAAGGCGACGCGCGAGTATCCTGAAAACCCATATATTCCGACTACGATCAAAACGGCCAGGGCTTCGCCGATGGCGCTGGTCGCCGCCAGACGGTAGGCATCTCCCGCGGCTCCGCGCCACCAGGAGTGCCGATAGATGCCGCCGGCCAACATGATCCCCCACTTGACCGCCAGCACAATCGGCCAGGAATGAAGGAAGACGACAAAATCGCTCCGGGGAACGACACTTTCGAAACGGAGAAGATAGGCGAGATAGTAGGAAAGCGATAAAACCGCCGGATCGAGAAGGAATGCCAGGCTGTCATGCTGCAACAAACCTTGAAGCAAGGGGTGAGCATGTTCTCCAGCGGAACTGGGCTCGGTGTGAAAGAGGTGAATGCCAAAGAGTAGGAGAAACAAAAGCCAGAGCAGCATTAAGCCCAAGGCCTCGGGATAAGGCAGTCGCCGCGCCGCGATGGCAACTGCTCCCGACGCTGCCGTAGCTGTATAGAGCAGGAGGACGGCATTTCGTTCTGGCAGGCCCAGTCTCACCAGGCGGTGAGAGCTGTGGTCGGTGCCGCCTAACGATACTGGCTGACCTCGCAGGCGTCGAGTGACAGAAACAAAAAAAGTATCCAGTATCGGAATCGCGAGCACGATTACAGGAGTCAAGACCAGGGCTGGCACTGCAGAGCCGCTGCGGAATTGCGGCAGCGACACTGAGGCCAGCAGGAAGCCCAGAAAAAGGCTTCCACTGTCCCCCATGAAGATTCGTGCAGGACTGAAATTGAAAACCAGAAAGCCGGCGCTCGCCCCCGCGACGATCAAAAGAATGGAAGCATAATCCGCCGACCCGCCTATCACGTAAATTATGATCCAGTAACTTGCGGCGAGCAGGGCCACACCGACCGCGAGACCATCCATGTTGTCCAGCAGGTTGAAAGCGTTGGTCAAGCCGACGAGCCAACCTAGCGAAACGCAAAAGCTGACGATGGGATGCCCGGGTATGGCCAGCTTCAGGCCGAAAACTATGCTCAGAGCCGAGACAACGCACTGGGCCAACAACTTGGGTCCAGGCTGGAGTCGAACCAAGTCATCGATCAAGCCCAGCGCGAACATCAGAGAAGCGCAGGCCAGCACGATCCACAGCGGCCCATTCGTGGCCGGGATTACGCAGGCCGAGAGAGTGAGGACCACGAGCCAGATCGAGACCCCGCCGAACTTGGCGGGAGTTCCGTTGTGCCAGCGGTCCGGCTGAGGCTTGGCTACCCATCCGTGTTTTTCGCAAACCTTGATGGCGACAGCCACCGCGGCCGCGGTCAGTACGAACGAGAGCGCGAATTCCGCTACCAGCAACGGAACAGGCGCTTGTCCAGCGAGGGTTGGGTTCGTCATTTTGTGTTTGTATTCTGCGGTTGTGATTGGCAAGTTGCGAATCAAGTTTTCTTACCGCGCCGGTCAGCCCGCCGACATAGCTTTTGCAATCTTGATCTCGTGAGTTCGAGCGCCGCTGAGATGCTCGGCCACCGCTTCGACAATTTCGCGGAGATTCTTGCTGGGCGCGTACCCTATGAGTTCGCGAATTCGGGTCAGATCCGGCACGCGTCGAGCCATATCTTCAAACTCTTCTCCGAACACATCTTTATACGAGCGGTGGACGACGGTGGAGCGAGATTGGGTGACGTCGCGCACGATATCGGACAATTCGTTAATCGTGACCTCTTCGTCGGAGCCGATGTTAAAGACCTTGCCATTGGCCCGATCGCTGTTGCCAAGTTTCACTAGAGCCGCTACCACATCTCCCACCCAAACGAAGCAGCGGGACTGGGTACCGTCGCCGTAAATCTCAATCGGGTTCCCGGCCATGGAGGCGCTGACAAAGCGCGGTAGGACCATCCCGTAGGTGCCAATCTGGCGTGGACCCACCGTATTGAACAGGCGCACAATGACGACCGGCAAAGCGCGCTCCCGGTAATAAGACAATGCCAGAAATTCATCGATCGCCTTCGAGCAGGCATAACTCCACCGTCCATAAACGGGAGGGCCGATCAACAGATCGTCATCCTCGCGAAAAGGAATCCTGGTGGATTTCCCATACACTTCCGAGGTCGACGTGATCACCACTTTTTTTCTTTTCTTGGCCGCAGCCTCGAGAACCAATTCGGTACCGCGAATATTGGTGTGCATGGTGCGCACCGGGGAGTGCACGATCAATTGAACGCCGACGGCGGCGGCTAGATGGAACACGATATCGCAATCGTCAACCAACTCCGCCAACACCGCCCGGTCCATCACCGAATCGACGACATAGCGGAAATGGCGGTCGCGTTTCAGGTGGTTGATGTTGCTGTTCGATCCGGTCGAGAGGTCGTCGATCACGGTGACCTCCGATCCCTCGCTGAGCAGTTTTTCGCAGAGGTGGGAGCCGATGAAACCAGCGCCCCCCGTAATTAGTGCATGCATGTTCGGACAACTCCTTCGCTTCTGAGTAGCGATTTCTCGTTGAAGATCAGCACCACAACAAGGCCAGCCATTTCCCTGGACGAGGCAGTCCAATCGGGCAGCCGCTCTCATACTTACTTCGGCAAATTCTCAAAATTCTTCGTAGGGGCAGGCGCAAATGAGGTAAAAACGGATGCCGGTCGCGTGATCCGCGCTGCTGAGGTGTTATGGGGCAATAAGCCCTTGGAGCGCGCCAGCGCAACGTAAATATGTTCAAGATCGTCGGCCAGCCGATGCTGGGAAAAACGGTCCCGAACAAATTCGCGTCCGGCTTGCCCCATGACCTGTCGCAGCTCCGGGTTTTCGAGAAGATAGCGGATGGCGCTGGCCAGAAGCTTGACATCGCGCCTTACCAAAATTCCATTTTGGAACACTTCCATTCCCTCAAAGGGAACAGGCGGACCGACCATCAAGTCGCGCACGCCGCCAACGTCTGGGCTTACGATCGGTTTGCCGCAAGCCATGGCCTCCAGTAATGCGACTGGAGTGCCTTCGCTAATCGACGTGCACACGACCACATCGAGGTCGGCGTAGATCTTCGCCAGGCTACGCCTCCACCCGAGGAGTGCCACCGAATTCCGCAGTTCCGCGCGCGCGATCCATTGTTCGCACTCCGCCCTCAGTTCGCCTCCGCCCACCATCACGAAGCGCGCCTCCGGAAAAATATTGGTCACCAGCGGAACACAGTGCAGAAACGATCCTGGCGCCTTGATGGCGGTAAATCGACCCACCCATCCCACCAGGGGCGTTGAAGGCTGGCATTGCAGACTCGCTCGAAGCTCTCCATCCGGGCCGTTGACCTCGAGAAACGGAGCCAGATCGACCCCCAGCGGAACGACTACAATTTTGTGGCTGGGCGCGATGCGATAAGTGCAGGTCAGCTCTTTGCGCTGTGATTCGCTGATGGCGATGATGCAGTCGGTATGACGCGCGAGGAAGCGCTCGATCAGCAGAAAGGCCCGGGTGACGAGCGGCGAGAAGTATCCTTTGAAAACGTGCCCGTGAAAGGTATGCACCCGGATGGGCGTGCGGGCCACGATAGACGCCAAGCGCCCGAGAGCGCCCGCCTTGGCGGTATGAGTGTGCACGATCACGGGCTTTTGCCGGCGCAAGATGCAAATCAGTTGCCCCAAGCTCAGGAGATCCTTCCAGCAAGAGCCGCCGCGAGCCAGGGCTGGAATACCGACAGTCTCGACCTTGTGAGCCGCCGCGAGGTACTCCATAGTCGCTTCTCCCGCCGCAACCTCGCCCCTTACCAACATCGTGTCATACCCTCGGGCGCGAAACGCTTCCGTCATTAGAATGGCCTGAATTGCGGGACCGCCCACGTTCAGCCGGCAGATGATTCGGACAATGCTGATCCGGGAGGCCCTCATCGCAGGCTTTCCTGATGATGCGCAGAACTCAGCTCTGTGGTTTGACGGCTCGGGGTGGTGACCGGCAACTCCGGATCGTAAAGATGCGGCGGGCAGAGATTGATGACCGAGCGTATCTTTCCGTTTGCCGAACGGGGAATTTCGCTGACCTCTTCGACTTTGATCGCGACCACCTGCCCGAGCCTGCTGCGCATCTGCCGCACCAGTTGTCGGGCGTGTTCCGGGCGGTAGCGGGAGTGATCCGGCACCAGCCGCAACACTATGATCTCCGCGGAGGTCTGCACGATCTGGGCCTCGACGATGCTGTTGGGCAGGTCTTTGAAGACGGTATCGAGACGCCCGACCAAACCGCGGTCGGGAGTACAGAGTACATCGTCCACGCGTCCGACGAGGGCCTCGATCACTGGAAAAGGCAGGCCACACGAGCAGGCATCCGTTTCCCGGGAAGCGATGGCGGTATCTCCGATGGCAAAGCGCAAAAGCGGAACCACCTGGGTAGTGAAGCTGCTGACCACCATTTCACCGGCCTGGCCGGGAGCCGCTGGGTTGCCTTCGGCGTCCAGAATCTCAACGAGGCCTGAATCGAGGTGAACGTGCATCCGACGGTTTCGGCACTCGCTGATAAAGGGAGCGCCCTCCGATGAGGAGTACTGGTCATAGAGCCTGGCCCGAAAGGCGGTCTCAATTGTCTCGCGCTGATGCGGCAAGACGGTCTCGGCCGAGACCAAGATCGCTTGAGGGTGAATACTATGGACCCTGCCGCAACGCAAAATGTGATCGGCCACGGCGTAGATCGAAGAGGGATATCCGTCTATGATTTCAGGCTGGAAGGCTTCAAGAGTATTCACGTAGGCGGGAAGATTCGCAGGGGCCAGGTGATAAGAAGAAAATAGCAGCTGCCTTCCCGGCCAGTTGTGACGCCAGAAGGGCACATGCGGTTGTCTTGCGCCGACCAGGTTTCGGCCAGTGAAGGTGGCGCGTCTTTGTCCAATGCGGACTCCAGCCCAGCGCCTGCAGCGTTCGAGAAAAGCGTAGCGGCGCCCAATGTCCTCATTCGAGAAGCGCACGGTCAGCGGCGAGCCGGTGGTACCGCTGGTGTGGACGGTGGTCATGCGCCGCAACGTTTTCTCCGTGAAAAATTCCTCAGTGTGAGCGCGCAAGTCCTGCTTGCGGACGATTGGAATCCGCGCGAGATCGCCAAAACCCCGAATTTCATCGGGGTGCAACCCGCGCGAGCGCCAAAGACGGCGATAAAAAGGGGAATGCGTAAAGCAATGCTCCACCAACTTGCGAAAGGCCGCGAACTGAAGTTCTTTGAGAGCGGTGAGCGAGAGCCGTTCATTGCGCTCGAGGATCCGCGCAGTTTCCCGGAACGACGGGCTGCGGTAGCGCACCGCCCGCAGCCTCGCTCCCTGCAGGGACACGGCGACATTCTGCAAAGCGACCGGCAAAGTGGCGTAGATATCTTCACTCCACATGGTGCATTTCCAGGAACTCGCGCCATCCACTCGGGGGATGGAACGCAAGAGCGTTTTCGATAAGACCCTCTAATGATCTCCAGGCCGGAATGTTCGAATGCAATTGCATCGCCGAGACATCTTTCATCGCAACGGCGTACCCGCACGAAGGGCTCGAGTGGGCGATGCCATCGAGCATTCGGATGCGGCGCCAGTCGAAGCCCATCAGGGTAGCTGCGGCAATGTCGATGGCCAGCGGGTCGTCGCCTGCCATCACCAGCCCTGTAGACTTCGGTGTACCTCGCAGCGGTCCGTTGCCTTCCATGGAGATAATCCCATCGACCATTGCGAAGTATTTCCGCCGGGGCTTGGTCTGCATGTCGTCCCGATGCGGATCGTAAAAGAACAAAATCCGATTCAGATCATCGACCGTGCGCCAGATGGTGTCATTGCCATGCCAGCCCCCCGAAGGATAGAAGCTGGAACGCCTCCCATTTCCATCGTGGGGAGTTCCGGCACCTAGAAAGGTCCTGGCCATGCTGCGCAGGAATCTCCACGCTGGCACGGGCAAGCGGCGTTGTAGCCGGTCATGCGCTCGCGCGCTCAGCCACCAGCGCACAGGATAGTCGGCGGCGAACTCGTCTCCCCCCTGCCCGCTTTTGCCTTGACGATGATGGGGCAGGCAATCTTTCGAGCCGATGATTCCGACCATGTTCTTCAGGCAAACCGTCACGCCGGTTTTGCTGTGGGTCTTGAGCTTGGGCAGGCAAATTACGGCATCGGCTTCGAGGACGCTCCGGCTTACGACGTAGGAGTGTCTGGGGCCGCTATGCCTCGAGTTGGTGACAGCGGCGTCGTAATCTCCTACAACATAGCGTGGATGGGTGGCATCGATTTCTCGCAACCGGCTCTCGTAGCCTAAATCGATTTCGCAGTATCCGCGAGGATCGCCGCTCAGGCGCTCGACGCGCCGGATCAGCGAGGAGTCTTCATCGATCACGGCATGGACCTGGCGCAAATCGAGCACTGCGATGTCGCATTGCAGCGCGTCCCGGTAATATTGCTGGATTCTAGGGAGGCCGGCATCGTCGATCACACGGCTGAAGTCCGCGCCCTGTAGGGGCGCGTCCGCGATGGTGATGCGGCCTCCGCGCCCGACCGCGAGATAGACGTAGTCGAGCGCGGCCCGGATAATAGAGCCGTGCGTGGTCAGGCAATTCGCGTTTTTCTGCGGACCGAATTCGTGCAAAACGAGATTGGGTTTTAGGACGACTTTGTCGCCCGGCTGGATATAGGCGCGCAACGGATTCCACTGCGGCGTGCCGAAATTATTTTTATCTAACCCCAGCAGTGCGAGCGTCTCTCGAATGGCACGATAGGCAGGATTCGAGCTGCCGATGGCGCGAATTCCCGCATTTATCAACTCCGGGAATTCAGAGTCGGGATGGAACGGCGCCTGGGTGCTGTATTGAGCGCTGTCGCTTCGCAGCAGTGCTACTTGAGTCATCTTGGCGCAGACGGTCGAGGTTTTTCACGCATTAGTCAGGAGTGTGCGCCGGTCGGCGAAGTGCTGACTTGAGAAAAGGAATCGATTGGCTCACGAGGATTAGCCGCTTCGCCGCTCAGAACGGAGCCCAACACGTGATCCCAAAGTTCCAGCGTATGTTTCTCACTGTGCCGCTCGGCCACGAAAGCCATGCCGCGCTGCGCCGCATGCTTTCGAGCCGCCTGGTTCGATGTGTAGTATTGCAGGGCCTCCAGCCACTGCCGCCGGGTAGTGCAGGCCATATTCATTCCACTCTCGTCCATGACGGAGACATGCGCGGCGGTCGCCGACGCCAGCACTGGGACCCCCATACGCCAGAACAGAAGCAATCGGTTTTCCGGCTTCCCGGCAGCCAGAGGATCGTCGAGCGGAATCGGAATCAGAGCCAAATCGCAACTGCATGCTATCGCGGAGAACGTGCGTTCGTTCCACGCGTAAAGATAAATCTGCGGCGATATTCGGCGTGCCTCCTCTACCGTGTTGCGTCGAATCCACCTGCCGCCGAGGAAGCGGCCGTACTCGAGATCGGTGATGGCGTGGATCCGGAAGGGCCGCGTGCGCTCAAAATCCTGCAGGGCATTCTTAATTTCGAGCAAATGCCGCAAATTGCCCGGCTGGCCTTCCCAGACGAAATGAAAAACTTCCTCGGCAGCATAGTCTGATTTTATGGAGCGCACGACGCTCGAGTGGAAATCCAGAATGCGATGCACGTTAGGACATTGCGAAAGAATCTGTCCTCTTTGACTTTCAGTGCTGCAGACGACGGCATCGGCGCGGCGGCACATGGCCTCGAGACCTCGCTTGTAATTCAGCAGCAGCCTCCGGTTCTGGCGTGTTGCGAACTTGGCGATGCCGCGCAACAGGGCCTTCGGGTCGTGATCGGGAATGGCCAGATAAGAATCCACAAAATCGAAGATGATTTTGCCGCGGGTCCGGGGATACCGACTCCAGAGACTGATGTCGGCGGCCTGGGTGAGAACGACGATATCGTAAGCCTCGTCGGGCCGGGCAATTTCAAAGCGGAGATTGCGCTGGGCTGCGTAATGGCAAAATCTTCGCCGATCCCCTGGCGCTGCCAGAGAATTGCTGCAGGACGCGTAGCCGATGCGCAAGCCTCTTGGAAAGTTCATGGCTGCATCTCGTGCAATGCAGGTGGCCGTGGCACTTCCAGCGACCTGCGCCACCATGCGACGGTTTGGGCGATACCTGCGCCGAGATCGTAGCGCGCCTCCCAGCCGACCTCGTCTTTTAGTCTCTGGATGCTGGCCCAAATGCGGGGCGCTTCGCGGCTGGCGTCGCGCGCTCTCAAGCGGAGCAACTCCGGACGACCTATCTGCTCTGCAATCTGCTCCAGCAGTGTTCGCACCGCGATCGGAATGCCGGACGCGATATTGACCGCTCCTTCGACTTCGCTTTCGAGCAAAGCCACGAAAGCCGCGGCCACATCCTCGACATGCAGGAAATCCCGAACCTGCGTCCCGGCTGAGCAAAGAGCTGGCTCGCCTCGCAAAAGTGATCGCACCACGTAGGCCACTAGGCGGGAGGGATGCTCATATGGGCCATATAAATAAAAGATGCGTCCCCAAGCCGAGCTTAGGTTAGTACTCCGGGACCAGTAGTGCTGCACCCTCTCAAGAGCATGCTTCGAAGTTGCATACAAGGTAGTGGGACACAGGCTGGTAATTTCTTCGATGCATTGTCCGCCGCGACAGTCATATTCGGCACAAGTGCCGGCGGCAACTAGACGCCGCCCTCCGCTATCCGTAAAGGCGGCGAGCATTTCGAGGCTGGCGCGCAGCCACTCGACATTCTCGTGCGCTTCCCAGAAGCTGCCCGGAACCGCGTACCAGGCAAGGTGGAGCAGGGAGTCGGGCCGTATCTGTCCGAGGAGCGCTCTGCCCGAGCCCGCCCTGAGCAAATCACATTCGTGCCAAAGGATACCTGGCAATTTCATGGTTGGCGGCCGACGCGAAACGGCGTGCACTTCATAACCCCGCGCCAGCAAAAGACACAACGCGTGGCGGCCGATAAATCCATTGGCCCCGGTGATCAACACTTTATGCATGAGAGATGATCGGGAAAGCAGCGGTCTCTTTCCGACAGGATGGGGTCGGCCAGTGGCCACGCAATGGCAAACTGGGGGTCGTTCCAGCGCACTCCGCGGGCATATTCAGGGCGGTAAGCCTCCGACATCTGATAGAAAATCTCGCTGTTATCCGCCAGCGTCTGAAAGCCGTGGGCCACGCCTTCGGGCACGTAGAGCATGCTCCGGCTGGCGGGGGTAAGCTCCACCGCAAACCATTGCGCATAGGTCGGCGACGCGGGACGAAGGTCGAGGATCACGTCGTAGATCGAGCCGGCGCAGCAACGAACCAGCTTGGCTTCGGCATAGGGATCATCCTGGTAATGCATTCCGCGCAGCGTGCCCTCGCTGGAGTTGAAAGACAATCCGCACTGCTCAAGGCGAGGGTTCAGGCCATGCCGCCGGAATTCTTCGGCACACCAGGTACGGACGAAGAATCCACGATGGTCAAGGCTAGGCTCAAGCTCGATCCGGTAAGCTCCAGTTTAGGGCAGCGCTACGAATTTCACGGAATAATCTCCGCTTGCGGGATGGGAACGATGAAGCGGCCGCCCCATTGGCGGATCTCTCGCAGCTGACTCACGATTTCATCCCGAAGATTCCACGGCAACAACAACACATAGTCGGGACGGGTTTGCCGGATCCTCTCCGGAGCGTAGATCGGGAGATGAGTTCCGGGCAGGAAGCGGCCTTGCTTGTGCGGGCTGAGATCGACGGTATAGTCCAGAAAGTCCCTTCCCACGCCGCAATAATTCAGCAGGGTGTTGCCCTTCGCCGGAGCCCCGTATGCGGCTATCGACTTGCCTGTGCGCTTCAGGCCGGTAAGCAGTTCGAGCACGGCGCGCTTGCATTCGCGAACCTTTTCGCCGAAACCAGCGTAGGTTCCCGGTTGACGCATGCCAGCCTCAATTTCCCGGTGCTTCAGTTGCAAAGCGCGTGGGGTCGGCGTCCTCGCATTTTCGCCGGCATGGCCGGCGAATACTCGCAGCGAACCCCCGTGAGTTGGAATTTCTTCCACATCGAAGACGGCCAGCCGGTGGCGCAGCAGAATCTCTTCCGCCGTGGCGAAGGAAAAATAAGAGAGGTGCTCATGATAAATGGTATCGAACTGGTTGCCTTCGATCAGCCGCAGGAGATGGGGAAATTCAAGAGTGCAAACTCCTCCCGGCTTCAGCAGCAGCTGCAACGCATCAACAAAGTCGCCCAAATCCGGAACATGGGCTAGGACGTTGTTGCCGACAATCAGCTCTGCCTGCCTGCCGGATGCCGCTAATTCGCCGGCGAGTGCTTTGCCAAAAAACCTTGCCAGTGTCGGAATTCCTTTGCCCTCAGCCGCCCTGGCCACGTTCCGGGCAGGCTCGATTCCGAGCACCGGAATTCCCCGCTCCCGGAAGTACTGCAGCAGATAACCGTCGTTGCTGGCCACTTCGACCACCAGACTTCGGGTGTCGAATCGAAAGCGCTCGATCATGCCGGCGGCATAGGTCTGCGCATGTTTCAGCCAGGACTCCGAGTAGGAGGAAAAGTAGGCGTAATCGCCGAACAGTTCTTCCGGTGCAGCGACCGCATCGAGCTGCACCAGGAAGCACTGCATACAAACCCGGGTGCATAGAGGGTAGAAAGGCTCCATCTGGTTCAACTGCGCGGCGGAGAGATAGGCATTCGATAGCGGGGACATTCCCAGATCCACGAAAGTCTGCTGGAGCGGCGCCGTACAAAAGCGGCAAAGCGGAAGGCTCATCGCAGCATCAGCGCCGGGCCGAGCGTGCTCTGAAACGATTGAATCTGGCGCTCGGTCAACGAGCGTATGTCCGGGTGCGAAGGATAAGTTTTGTACCAATTTACGGTTGCCTCCAGCGCAGCGTTCAAATTCCATTGCGGCTTCCACCCCAGTTGCGTCTTGGCCTTGGTGCAGTCCAGCCGCAGGCAGTCCGCCTCGTGCGGGTGCTCGCCGCCATCGACACGCCAGTCAACCGCAGAACCCAACAGAGACCCGATGCGCTCGATCAAAGCGGAAACCGGCCAGGTCTGCGCCTCCTCGGGACCGAAATTCCAAGCCTGCGAAAAGCCTCGGGGATCCTCACAGAGCTTCTCGGCCAGCATCAAATAACCACAAAGCGGATCCAGCACGTGTTGCCAGGGGCGTACGGCGTGCGGGTTTCTAATTCGCAGTTCGCCGCCGCCCAGGGCCGCGCGCATTATGTCGGGGACAAGCCGGTCCGCGGCCCAGTCGCCGCCGCCAATGACATTGCCGGCGCGCGCTGTGGCGATTCCGGTTCTGGCACCCGGGCCAATGGGTTGCGCAGGAGAGAAAAATGACTGGCGAAACGCGGCCGTCACCAGCTCGGCGGCGGCTTTGCTGCTCGAGTAGGGATCGAAACCACCGAGGCGGTCCGTCTCTTGAAAGGCCCGTGTGTCCCCAGTGTGCTCGTAACATTTATCGGTGGTGACGACCACCACCGCCTCCACGGCGCTGGCGTGCCGCGCTGCGTCGAGAACATGCGTCGTGCCCAAAACATTGGTGGAGTAGGTGCCCACCGGATCGGCATAGGAGCGGCGCACCAGCGGCTGCGCGGCCAGATGGAAGACGATTCGAGGTTGAAATCCACCGAACACGCGGCGCAAGTGGTCGAGATCAAGAATGTCTCCGGAAACCGATTGCATGCCGCGCTCCACCCCTGCTAGGACATACAAACTGGGTTCGGTCGGCGGCCCGAGCGCATAGCCCAGCACATCGGCTCCCAGACCCTGCAGCCACAGAGAAAGCCAGCTACCTTTGAAACCGGTGTGGCCGGTAAGCAGCACACGCTGTCGGCGCCAGAATTCCAGATTCAGGGCCAGACCTTCCAAGGGGCTTGGCCGGAGTTCCACAAGGCTTCGAGCTGATTTTTGTCGCGCAACGTGTCCATGGGATGCCAGAAACTCGAGTGGGTATACGCTGCCAGCTGGCCCTCGCCAGCCAGACGCTCCAGTGGTTCGCCTTCCCAAACCGTGTGATCGCCTTCGATATAGTCGATCACAGCGGGAGAGAGCACGAAGAAGCCGCCGTTGATTGCGCCGCCGCCCTCGGGCTTCTCTTTAAAACTCAGAACCCGGTTGCCATTCGTTACCAGCGCTCCGAAGCGGCCCGGGGGCCGCACCGAGGTGACTGTGGCCAGCACTTTCTGTTGCCGGTGAAATTCGAGCAGGCATGGCAGATTAATATTGGCCAGGCCGTCGCCATAGGTGAAAAAGAAATCCTCCTCGTCCAGATACTGGCGCACCCGCTTCAGCCGCCCTCCGGTCATGGTCTCGTTGCCGGTATCGACCAGCGTTACACGCCACGGCTCCGCGCCATTCTGCAGGACTTCCATGCGATTTTTGGCGATGTCAAAGGCCACGTCGGAGACGTGCAGGAAGTAGTTGGCGAAGTAGCTCTTGATCATGTATCCCATGTAGCCGCAACAGATCACGAAGTCATGCACGCCGCTCGCGGAATAAATCTTCATCAGGTGCCACAGAATGGGCCGCCCTCCGATTTCGATCATGGGCTTGGGGCGCATGTGGCTTTCTTCGCTGATCCGGGTCCCCATCCCACCCGCTAAAATCACAGCCTTCATCAACTCCCTCCCTCTGGATCAGCCATTTCCCCGGCAGCGCCTTCCCTCAACCGGCTGTGATCCGGGTTTGCTTTCCGATGGCACCGCACTGCGCTGTGGGGCTGACCCCGGCGTATTTCCCGGCTCAATCTTCCGCAAAACAGCTCGGCCCAGAGCCGCAGATAAGCTTCGATGGTCGCCTTGAGCTCATCGACCTCCTGCCGCGACACTGCCCAGAGACATCGCGTGATCGGTTCCAAGCAAAGAGTAACGACCGCCACGATAGAGCCCCGAAGGAAGCCGAAATGTTTGAAGGCATATTGAATCCGGCTGCGCAGGGCAAAAAAAAGGCTCTCCCCTCGGACTTTGCGGAAGGTGCCACCCCCCTGATGAACCGCTTGTGCGGAGGCAAGATAAACGCTGCGATAGCCGAGTTGGCGCATGCGCAGCGACAAATCCAGATCTTCCCCGTAAACGAAGAAGCGCTCATCGTAACCGCCTAGCCGTTCGAATACCGCGTTGCGTAGGAGCAGGAACGCTCCAATCACCTGATCTACTTCGCGGGTTTCCAGATGATCCCACCGCTTCATCTGACGGCTGGGAAACAGCCTGGGAAAAAGACGGTCAAAGCCGAGCGCATTCGAAATCATGAGCCCAGGCGTCGGAAACACAGAGCACGACCGGCTGATTATGCCCTCGGCGTCCAGCAGCTGAATGCCCACCATCCCCACCCCCGAATGTTCGGGCGCTTCCAGGTAGCGAATGGGTTTGTCGAGGCTGTCGGCAAATAGAGTGGAATCGGTGTTGAGGAACAGAATGTAGTCAGCCGTAGCGCCTCCGGCGGCACGGTTGCACGAGGCGCCATAGCCGGTGTGGGTTAAATTGCGAATGAGTTCCAGCGGCAGCGCTATTTTGTCGAGCCCGGCGGCGGAGTTGTCGGTCGAGGCGTCATCGACCACGCACACCCGCCGCAGCACAAGCGCAGTGGTGTCCGCTTGGACGATAGAGGATAAACACTGGGCCAGTTCATGCCCCGAGTTACGGTTGACAAGAATAATGTCGAGGCTGGGTATCACGGTTGATTCTCGATTCTGTATCACAGTTAAGTTGTGGTTTTGGGGCGGGCGTCGAAGGGTGACGCGAGTTGCGATCTCAGGAAGATTTCAGGCTTGGATACTACCGCAGATAGCTTTCTTCGCCGATGCATGCGCCCAAAGCGCCCGCGAAGATCACTGCCATCATACCCGAGACGGCCTTCGATTGATGACCGCGAGCGGGAGGAAAAGCGTCCACATCTCGTCGAAACTGGGCAGGTAAGGGTTGGTGGCGTTGGCGATCAACATTCCTGAGAGCCCCACCAGCATGGGAATCATCAAGTGGGCCTCGCGGCCGCCTTCGCGGACGATAGCGAGGCCGCGCCAGAAGATCCACATCACGCCGGCGGCATAAGCCAGAAACCCGACCAGACCGGTTTGATACAAAAGAGCCAGGTAGTAAAGTTCATAGCCCCATGGCTTGTTCTCCGAGCGGATTGATCCCAGCACGCTCGCCCCCAGGCCGGCCCCGAATAGGGGCCGATCAAGCCAGCCTCTCGAGAGCGCGATCAACTGCTGGCGCCGTTCGAGGGCATCGCCGTCGGGAGTCTGCGCGCTCAAATCAAAGCCGCTGGCGAATTGTTCCCAGACGGCATGCCGATCGACTTCATAGATCAAAGCCAGGCCGACAAAGAGCCCGGCCACGGCCGACGTGAGCACGGCGGTGAACTTGATTACACACCGCTTCGCCGCGCTCTTCTCGCCCGCGGGTAGAAATAAACTCGGCAGCAAGATCAGCGGCGGAGTCAGCAATACGACGAGGAATAGCGCCCGCCGGCCGGCGGCAAGAATGGTAAACCAGCCCAAAGCGCAAGCCGCCCACAGACTGAGTTTCCACAAAGCTTCGCGGCCCGTCCACCAGGATTGGATCGCGGCGCTGGCCATCACGTAGGGCACGAGGAAGGGAAGAGAGCTGATGCCCGCGGTCCCCATCTGTGTGTATCCTTCATGGGCGCTAAAGCGCTGCGCGTCCCAACCCAGCGAAAGTGCCGACACCAGCCCGATCTCGGGAACGATCTCCAGCTGCGTGAGCAGGTAAAGGCAACCGTACAAACTGATAAACAAGGTGGCTGCGATGATGACTCGGTGCAGAGTGAAGAGAATGTGGTCTTCGGATAATCCCGCTATCCAGAGCGTGAAGGCGATCGGCCAGAGAATATAAACCGTGACCGCTTCCGCGGCTCCGGGATTTCCCGCCCAAATGCCCTTCACCATAAACAGAAAACTAGTCGCCGTCAAAGCCAGAGTCCAGAGCACGATGCGCGGGCTCAGCCGTGCGCGCCCGCCTCTGAAAAGCTCCACCCCGATCCCCGCCAGCAATAGAGCAAGAAGGCAGGACTTGAGGATGACCAGCTTAGGGACCGTGGGCAGCGCCATCGAAAGAAAAAGCAGAATCGAGGATCCCAATTTGATAAAGCGCTGAAGATCAGCGTCGCCAACAACCTCCCCCAGTGGCCGGGAACCGACATTTTCAGACAACTCAACCAAAGCGATTTGTCTTTCCCCGGATGCCATCGACTAGCCCTACCAAGGAATAGGCCAGCTTGCCGAAGCGTTGCTTTTCTAAGAGGTAGAGGCGCAATACCGTGAACGGGCCTTCCCGCCTTGCGATGAGCCGCTGGATGACGCCGGGCACAGGGAAGAAAGCTCCGGCAATCGAAAGATCGACGGCGTCAAAAAACCGTACTGCCAGCAGCAGGAGCAGATAGGCGACGCCAAAAAACAAGCCGCGGAAGACGAGCAGGCCCCACGAGTTCGGCTCGGATCGCGTGACCAGCCATAGCACCGGGACTATCGCAAGCGAACATCCTAGCGCCTTCCAGTAGTTTCTCATCACGCTAGGAAACGCGCCGTGGGTCTGCCGCTGGAAGAGATACAAGAAGAATACAGATGCGGCCGCCATCGAAATCGATGTGCCGATGACCGCCCCTTGAAAACCAAAGGCCCAGATCAGCACTAGGCTCAAAGAACAGTTCAACACAATGCCGGCGACGGCGCTGTACAACCCAGGCTTTAAGATTCCCTTCCCCAACAGAGTCAAAAAGCCGGGACCGGTGGCCAGGTTGAGGATGTTCACCACCAGCAACACGCACAACGGGGCCGCGATCACGCTCAATCCGGGCCTCACCCACAGCTTCACGAAACTTTTTGCGGCAAACAACACAAAGACCACCATCGGCATGGCCGCAAAGGCAAGATATTTATGGGCCCGTTGATAAAAATGCTGGAGTCGTCTGTGATCCCCGAGGGCTTCCAGTTCGGAGGCGGCCGGCAACATGGGCGGAAGCATCAAGCCAGGAATGCTGCGCAGCCTGAGCGCAAGGTCGCTCGAAATGTCGTACCAGCCCGCCTGCACGACTCCTACAAAGTGGGCAAGATAGAGCTTTTCGATTTGATTGTGGATCACCACCGCCATTTGCGAGACGTAGATTTTCAGACTGAAGCCGAGAATCTCTTTTGCGACGGACCAGCGACAAGTGGTGAGATCGAATCTTATCTCCGGTAAGAGCCGGCCGAGTGCATAAATGTAGGCGAAGAACGTAATCCAGGCTGCGATGACGTAGGCATACAGAATGCCGCGGATTCCCCAATTCCAGTGCAGAAAGACAACGCTCAAGGCGGCGCTGGCGAGAACGTTCGCCGAGCCCAGGCAGGCGCTCACGTCCATGCGCTGCAGCCCAACCACCACCGAGAAAAGCAGCAGCGCCAGAATATTGGCGACCATGAACAGGATCAGGCTGCGCCAAAGCGCCTGTAGCTGGCCGAGGGGCAAAGCGCTGCCGCGAAACAACGTCGACAATAACCAAGGCGCGCTCAGCCACAAGCTTGCGGCGCCGACAATCGCGATAGACAGGTAAAGCGCAAAGCCGGTGTTGATCAGCCGATTGAGGGCTGGGAAGTCCTTCAGCGCGTAGAACTCGGCTACGTGTTTGCTGAGAGTGGCCACCAATCCGACATCGGCCAGTGAAGTTAAGCTGCTGATGGCCAGCAGAACGGCCCAGGTTCCATATCCAGAAGGGCCCAGCTTCTTCAGGAAATACGGAATCAGGAGAAAAGGCAGAGGCGCCAGAAGAAACAGCCGTACCGAGCTGTAGGTCACGTTCCGCGCAACCTTGGCGCTCAGGGTCATTTGCTCTCGCTTAAGAAAATTCGGCAAAGCTGGCAAGGCTACTCCGGAAGATCCAAACTTGAGCCGGGCGAGCCAGAGTTTGGAGAAACATAGCGACCGTTGCGCGAGGGCCACAGTTGCCGCGCTTGCTGCACGCTCACGGTGGCGAAGAGCTCCCTCGCCACTTGCCGAACAAAAAGTTTGCGGGGGTCTTGCGGGTCGGTGGCCTGCCAGCTCGACAGGGCGGCTACGCAGACCAGGCACGCCGATAAAGCAAAAAATGTGCCCAGAGCAACGATCAGCATGCGCGGAGGAAACGACCTTCTCTCCGGAACGCGCGCCCGGTCGAGCACCTTCACGCTGGGAGTCTCCTTCACTTCCTGAATCTTGGCCAGCTCATATTGCTCGGTCAACAACTCATAAACCGTCTCCTGGATCTTAGCGCGGCGGAAATAGTTGGCGTACTTGACCCCCAGAATAGGCAGACTCCGCAGGGTAGGATAGGGCATGTCGCCTGGCTGGACCGGCTGTGCCGCGGCCACTGGAGAGTTCAAGCCGGCGCGCACCGCGGCCGTGCCCGTGCCGCCCTGCATGCGTGCCAACTGCTTGCGCAATTCCGCCACACGACCGCTCAGAGATTGCACTCGCGCGTTATCGTCGGTATACATCTGGCGGAGCCCTTGCAACTCGGATTCGGCGGCGATCAACTGAGCGGCTACGTTGCCGGTCGCATCCAGCATGGCTTTTCCCATCTGCTGCATGTCGAGCGTGCTGTTCTGGCTGGAGAACTGCGCCAGTTCGCTCGAGGCCTGGTCGAGCTCCTGCTTGGCCACCTTCAACCGGTCTTCCAGAAACACGCGCTCCCGGTGGGCGGAAGAGGTAGAAGAATCTGTAACCAGCGTGTTTAGCTGATCCACGTAGGCATTGGCCAGCGCGGCGGCTCGCGGCGGAGAAACATCGGTGACGCTGATGGTGATGATGCCGCTCTTGCGGTCTTCGGAGATCACGGTGCGTTCATCCAGTTGGGCCCGTGCGTCCTGGGTGAGTTTCACGCGGTAGACTTTTTTCAGATCGAAGCGCTCGACCAGAGAGATTTGGGAGCTTTCGCTGCGCAGTATCCCTACAAAAAGAGAGCCGGTGCTCTTGAGGCCGAGCACATCTCCCGCCAGCGATCCCGCGCCGCCACCGGCTTTGCTCAACGCCGCGACCATGGCGACACCGGAAGCGGACTCGGAATCCGGCGGCATTAATTGTGTGGTCGCGGTGTAGAAGGTTGGAATCAGGACGCTGAAAGAGCACGAGAGCAGGAAGGCCGTCAGCGTGGTGAGGGCGATCGGGCGGCGGGCGTTCCAAAGCGTTCTTAATCGCTCGGTCTGCCCGGCCCGCCGATCCGCAGAGGGAGCATTAGGTTCGGTTTGCACGCTCTGACGAAACTGTGGCGGGGTTGCTTGCGGCTTGAGCGGGGCCTCAATGGTTGGCATCACGGACGAGACTTTCAGTTTGAAGAGAATCGAAGTGCCGGATCAGCGCGACGAGTGGGGTCCGGCTGTCCAGCGCGGAAGGAACGTTAACTGCACAGAAGCCACAACATCTGATTTAGCCGCCGGCGACAAAACCGGAAACTGCCAACCTTCATGCTGCAGGAAACCGGACACGCGCCAGTCCCGCGCGAGCATCACGGTGCCGCGCAGGATGAAGTCTTGCTGGCGGCCTCCTTGTAAGAATTGTTGGTCCGCGCTCGACTGCCGATACTCGACCTGAATAAACGTGCGCGGAGAAAACCAGTAAGTGAGCCAGCCTTCTTCACCGCGTCCTTGCCGCCCGATCCAACTGCCGATAATAGAGCCATTGTTGGTGTAGCCTGACCGGTAACGAACGTCGAAGTAAAACGCGCCCGGACCGAAATGAGATGGCCAGTTCAGATCTGTCGTGATGCCTTCGAGGCGGAGATCGATCTTGTGCATTTTGGGTAGGCGGGGCAAGTAAATCCCTGGGTTGATGGCTGGCCGGGTCGAGCCGATCGGAGTGTATTCGTCGATCACCATGGAGTCGACATACATCTCCAACCAGTCGCGTAGGCCGGGAACGCGATAGTTGAAGTTGAACTCCGAGAGCCGCTTCGCCGGATTGTTTAAAGGATCGGCGCGATGCGAATAAAACGTTCGCAGGAAATTTCTCCAGGTGAAGGGGTTGCCCTCGCCGCCGAACTGGGCGGTGAAGCCAAAGCCAAATTCCAAATTGCTTGTTGGATGGAAGCTGACGCTGCTGCCGTGGACGAAAGGCTGCGAAGTGAGGTTTGGGCCGTAAAGCGCCGGAGACTCCTCCCAGTGCTGACCGGACAGGCGTCCCAGAAACAACTGTGAGCGCACCGGACCGAGAAAATAAGAAAGCAGAGGAATCCGGTAGGGTGCGACCGAGTCGATGCGAAGCATGGTCATCGGTTCGGCATTATTGCTGAACAGAAACGGCCCGGCCTGGCTCGGCCCTAACCATAGGCTTTGCTGGCCGAAGGAAAGTTCAATATTGTTGAAGGTGAGCCCAATCGAGCTTTCGAGCAGGCGGAAGCGATTGATCGTCGCGGTACCGTTGGCCAGCGGCAGCGTGCCATCGGTGGCGGCGATGGCTGCGAGAACGCTGGGCGCATCCGATAACACAGCGGGCGCATGCTGGTATTCGCCCTGCACCGAGATCGAAAGTGGTCCGGCTACGGCATGACTGGTAAAGCCATCGATGGCGTTGAAGCCTTCCGCGTAGGGGCGGCCGTAATCATTAATAATGGTTTGCCCGAAGTGGTATCCATCCCGCAAAGGCGTGCCTGAAATGGCAGTGAACCCTGTATAGGCGGAATCCACACTGGCGCTCAGATTGGCAGCGCCGTTCCAGCGGGCGCTCTCGTCGGCGAACTCTTCCCGCAGCACCGCGTTCAGCCGGCTCGCTTCATACTGGTGCGCGTCATTTTTATGGCTGTCACTTCCCGGATTTTCACCGCCGATTTTCTCTGCCGCTTCCTGCAACAGACGCGCGCACTCCATGCGAGTCCAGGGATGAATGCCAAGAAACGCTGTCTGTACGTAGCCCAGGGCGGCCAGTCGCTCGATTGCCGGATATACCCAACTGTCCAGCGGAACGTAAGGAGATCCCATGTTGGCTGGTAAGTTTTCGCGGCCTTCCTCAAAAGAGGAGCCGTCCCACCCCGGCCCGTCTAGCTGCGGATCGTGATGAGCATGGTAAGTCTGCCGGCCCAGATACCAACCAAGCACGCCGCCCACGAGGACATCGGAAGCAAAATGATCGCGTCCGGTAACCCGGGCCACACTGATTGCGGACGCCGCGCCATAGGCAAGGAATTCGGTCATCGGCCCGGGATATTCGTGAGCCAAAATGCTGGCCACGGACCAAGCCATTGCGGCATGTTCGGAGGGAAAAGAATTTCCTCCCTGCCAAAATTTTCCTTTGCCGGTGCCCTGCGTGGGACGTTGCCGTCCACTGAACAACTGAAGAGCTGAGCCGACGGCCAGGCTGTCGAGCAGTGCTTCGCCGCTCAGAATGCCGGTTTCCTGCGCGTGGCTGTTATGCTCTAGACCTCCCCAGAAGTAAATGCCGCCACTGGCTGCCACAAGTGAAGCCGCACCGATGTTCGACAAGGTCTGGCTGCGTTTGATGAAAGTTGCGCCGCTGGGCAACCTCGCTTCAATCGAGTTGTCGCTGCCTATCATCAGAGAAGTGGTTGCCGCCAAGGGAATGAGCCAGTTGACATCGGTCGCCCTCGGCCGGAAGGGCCTGGTCCAAAATTCTTTCTGATCCGCAAGGAGGTCAGGCCCGAGTTTCTTCTCCATCACGAAGTGCAAGGAACTCAGGGTCACATCGTGTGAAGCAGTTTTTCTTGGTGACTCGGACGACTCGGTTTGCATTTGTTTCTCGGCCAGCAGCTCTTGCGCCCAACTCTTGCCCGAAACCAGAGTCAATACCATCATCCAGACGATCTTTTGTTTTGGCCCCACCACTCTGGAGAAAGAGACTCGAGTTAGAAACTGACCGCGACCCGGGCGGCGATGGCGAGCGAGGAGACTACCTGAACGCTGTCGATCACGTTCTTCCAGGCCTGACTGCCGCCAAGCAGCTTCTCCGGTACTACGATGGTGTCGCCGCGGCGTAGAGTTGTGCTCAAGGTGTTGCCCTCCCACAGCGATCGACTTCCTCCGCGGCCCACGATGGAGCCGTTGGCGCGGATGATATAGATATCTTTCTTGTTCGCCATTTCGGTGGGCCCCCCAGCCTGGCGAAGATAAGTGTGCGCGCTCATGCCAGGCACATAGGTCAAGGCGGCAGAGTTGTACACCTGTCCGGTCACGACCACGAAATTCGGCTTCTTGGGAATAGTAAGCATGTCTCCCGACCGCAGCTCAATATCGTTCACCGTGTTTTCCCACTTTTCGATGTGATCTGAGATGTTGATGACGAGCCGTCCGCTGGCTGGTTGTTTTCGCAAAGTCGCGAGAAGCTGCTCCTGCTGCTGGCTGACGCTGGCTAGCAGCGCCGCCTGATCCGTGGCCGAAGCGCCGACCGGAACTTTGGTGTTCTGCCCTGCCATTTCGACTTGCTGAATCAGTTGCAACTTGCTCTTCTCCGCGATCTGACGCACCTGCACCCGCTCCAGCACCGCGCCCTCAGGATAGGCCATCGGCCGGAATCCCCCCGCCCGCTTCAGCAAAGTGCTCAGCTTCTCCCCTTCTTCGATTCCATAAGTGCCGGGGTAAAGGACTTCGCCCTTGACTACCATCGACGTGCCGACATCTTTCCATCCTGAGAGTTGACGGATGGTGAGGACATCATTGGCTTTCAGAAGATGGTCCGCTCCATCGTCTCCACCCAGCGCTTTGGCGATGGCCAGCGTGGCATGTTGCACCCGCACCTGTTCGTCGTTCTGCACGACATAGCTGGTGATATCGGCTTCGCTGGTGACGGCGCTGCGCTTGAAGCCGCCAGCCATGCGCACCAGGCCAGAGGCCGTCATTCCGTCGCTCAGCGGATACTCGCCGGGCCGGAGAACCTCGCCATAGATCGACACTTTGGGCGCGTCGATTTCGTAGCGGCCGAAGACGCGGATGGTGTCAAAGGGTTCGAGAACAATCGGATCCTGTCCGCCCAGAACCTCGCCCAGCTTGAAATCGATCACCTTCGGTCGATAGTCAGGCGGCGTGAGACGGATAATCTCGGCATGATCGGCTGGCTCGGGAAGAAGATCCTGATAGGAGCGCAGAACTTCCGCAATCTCCATTCCAGCGTGATAGGAGTATTTGCCTGGGCTGAAGACGTGGCCTTGGAGATAAATCGTGCTGTCGCTGTAAGGAAGAATTGGAGAGACCGTCACCCGATCCCCGTCCTGCACCGCGAAATTCCCCAGAGCCTGGCGCAGAGCTGCGGGGTCCGCGTCGGCATTGCTGGGAATATTCGCGCTCAGCATGACGCGCTTTTCGTGGGCTTCAATGCGTTCCACTTTAATCTGGCGCAAGGCGGCCGAAACCAGCAGGCCGCCGGCGAGATCGAGTACCTCCGCCAATCCCTGCTCATTGCGCAATTCGTAGATCGCCGGGCGCTTTACCATTCCGGCCACGGTGATCTGCGCGCCGCTCGGAGGCACCAAAATGCTGTCTCCCGGTTGAAGCCGTTCAGGATCGAGAAGCATGCCCTTCAAAATGAGGTCGTACAGATCAATCTCCCCCACGAGACGATTGCCTCGAAAGTGCCGGAGGATTCTCAGCGATCCCTGCGGAGTTGGCCCCTTGGCTGCGAACAAGGCATTCAGCGGCGTGGATAAAGAGCTGAGATCATAAGCACCTGGCTGGGCGACATCGCCCACCACGTACACCCGCACTGTCCGGAGCCGGGTGAGAGAGATATCGATGCGGGCGTTCTTGAATTGTGCGCTTAATACTCTTTGAATCAGTTGCTGGGCTGCGGCCACGGTCTGCCCTGCGACCATCACTCCCCCTGCTTCGGGCAAAGCGATCTCACCGCCGCGGTCGACGGTCGCTTTGATCCTTTGCGAAACGCTGCCCCACAGGTTGATGAACAGACCATCGCCGGGTCCGAGGATGTAGTCGGGGCCAGCCGGCATGTCCATGGGAAGAAGATCCGTGTTGCCGGTTCCATGGATGAAGATGCTGGCTCCAAAACGTTGCAGCCTCGCCTCCTGACTGGGAAACTGGCGGTACAAATCCCTGGCAGAGGGCAGGCCGGGGTAAGGATTTTTCAAGCTGCTGGTGGCCGGCTGATTCTGGTCTCGAGGGGGCGGACGATTCTCCGGCTGCCGCTCACGCCGCACGGGCAGCCGCCTGGGATTGAGGGATTCTTGATCTTCTTGGTTCAGGCGGTCGCGACTCTGAGGAAATGGGAACTCCTGATTGTCAGGACTGGCTGACTCGCGATCCTGCGAGTTCAATGTGTCGCTCCGATTGGCGCCGTTCTTCTCCCGATCATCGGGATTGTTGAAATCGCGGTTGTCGGAATTGTTATAGTCGCTATCATCCAGGCCGCTGGCTCTACGAGTGCCCCGGGCGCGCTCGTCGTTATATTCCGCACCGCGATTCTCCTGATCGTTATTCCCCGCATCGCTCGCATTCTGTTTCTGTATATCGCGGGACGCCAGGATGCGAACGCTGCGATCGTCTCGAATCATCTGGAATAAAGATTCGTCATCGAGGTCGTCCGGGTCGATCGGCCTTCCCTGTTCCTGAGCTTTCTGTACTATGTCATCTTTGACTTGCTGGAGCAGTTTAGGATCTTGCCGCAGCGCGGAAATAATATCGTCGGTCGACAGCGAGGAGGAGCCTCTCGATTGAGGAGAATTTGCGGCGTTGTCATCTTGAGCCCTCACTGGAACGCATAAACCTGCGAATAGAATCGCTCCGAGGCCAAGACAAAGCCCGAATTTCGATCTTCTGATTGTCACTTTGATTTTTAGTCGGCAGGACTGAAAGGCGGGGGTTCGTCAAACTAACGGGCTACCCGCAGGCCCCAATATCAGATTCATCAATTTCTACCGCCACCGCCCGCCGCAGAATTTCAATGGACACAATCAGCCGTAGCCCATCCTTGCGCCGAATCAGGATTCCTTCCAAACCAGCCAGGGAGCCGCAACGTATACGCACGCGCCTGCCCACTTGCAGAAATGGATGCGGGTGTATTCGTACGCAACCCTCCATCCCGCGCTGAAAGCATTCAATCTCGTGATCTGCGAGTGGCGTTGGTTTTCCTTTCGCGCCCACGATGTCGACGACACCAGGAATCTCCAGCACGCGTAACCGGTCTCGCAACGCGATGTACACGAAGACATAGCTGGGAAACAGCGCCATCTCGATCTCTTTGCGACGATCCTTCCAGCGTCGCAGCGAGCGATAGACGGGCAGGAAGCCGCGAATTTTCCGTTGTGCAATCATTTCCGCGACGCGCCGTTCATGATGCGCCCAGGTGTAAACGGCGTACCAGTTCGGCTGCGTGAACTCGGACGCGAGTGCATATCCTAATGACTCTGGGATTGCGGTGATTAACTCCATGCGCCTGGCCCTCGCCTGCAGCTTCGCCACCTCTCTTACAAGAGTGCTACAGGGTAAAACTATTAGTTTCAGTCGCTTGCCGAGATTTACCGCCTTTATGCCGTCCTGAAAGCCAGTTCAGTGAACCACTGTGCTATTTTCGGTGCAGTGAGGCTTGCCACGTAACGCGTTCAAGATTCCTTCTTCCGAACTCTCCACTCGCATCGACTTGATATCTGTGACCGCCCAGAAAAATTCGCCCAAGTTCCGCTCCGGAGCTAGTGCAAGAATTCTCGCCTGCGGGTTGTGAGCAAGAAGCTCAGTGCAAATGGCAGGCCGTTCGTCGAGCTTCTCCGCAAAGATGATGATGAAATCCGGCTTGCACGCGACCATCGCATTCACGATATTGTCATCCCCTGCCACCTCTCCGGCCAGTTCCATATCGGGCTGATCCGAGATCGTTGCCAGCACGAGATCGCGCATGAGGCGAGGATGGTTAGCAATCAATACTCGAATTTTTTCCATACAGACACTCCACGGACCAGATGGAATGAACGAGTATCGCGGATGAGAAGATCAAGAGGAAGGATCAATTCTGTCCATGAGGGTTGGTCCTAAAAACAGTACGTAGGTGGTATCGAGTTTCCGTTTCCATGACCGATATCGTTCCATCGGCAGTACCGACCTTGTACTTAAGGATAGGCAATGTCATGCGCAAATCGTTCCCGCACCGGGAACAAAAGTAGTACTGAGTGCCGAATGGGGACTTGAGCTTCTCGTCGACAATGGGCCAGAGTTCCGCGGTCGAGCATCGGCCCGCGTGGAGTGACGAACAGCGCGTGCGCTTGGAGTTCATTTAACCTAAAACCCTGTGCAAATGCCTGGATGGAGAGCTTCAACGGCCGACTCAGGAATGAATGCCTGAACGATAATTGGGTCCTCAGTCTGAGCGATGCGCGACACAAGATTGAAATCTGGTGGCAAGCTTATATAAACGGATGCGAACAGAGATGAGGGCGTGAGCAAAGCTAGTACAAAAGTCCCGGAGCAGGGACTCTCAGATGTCGTCCCCTGCTCTAGACCTCGTCTGCTGAAACCGTAATAACCAGTGTACTAACCCTCACGTCTCCTCTGAGGCGTTTTCCGTCGAACCTGAGTTTTGAATGAACCAGTCCGTTGGGCAATGGCCGAAAGGCCCGCGCCGCCGAACATACAAATAAACGGCATAATAGGATGACGGAAGCGACCCACGGCAGACGGCCCTCCGGAAATCAATAGGAAATACAGTGAACATCCAACAATGATGGCGAATCCGAACCGATCCGCTCTGCCCCAGATCGCTCCCGCAAGTGCGAAGGCGTAGTAGCATAGCAGCACTCCGGACAAAAGGAAAAAAACGACAAACACTGCGGGACGGTGCCGCGCCACCCATTCAAGCCCCTCGACCATCCCCAGATCCGCCGTCTTGCCCAGCAAGCCGCCACCATTCTGTGGGTAGGCGCCGACAAGGCGAAGCAGTTCAGTGGCAGAAGGGTCAAAACCTACAACGGCAACTCCAATAAAGCGCACCCTCAGATACAGCGGCAGGTTGGAGAGAATGATGCGTCTTCCCTCCGTCCGCATATAGTGGAAACGTTCAATTGTCGTCCAATTCGCCTGCTCAGGGTGCGCCGCAATATATTGTGGAGAGCTGCCGAGTTCCTTCTGAACTTGCACGAAACCGCGGTGTTCCGTCTTCGCCTGCACGGCCGCAGCCTCATAAAAGTACAGATTTATATCGGATATCGCTGAGAATCCCGAATATCCGGCGATTCGTCGGTTGCGCACTTGCCATCCACCTATCAACACAGCAC
>JBAPOI010000116.1:0-2957 GCA_049279555.1 Candidatus Sulfotelmatobacter sp. | reverse complement strand
ATCCATGGCCGAGCATGGGGAGCTTCACCATCGAGAACAGTGCTGGGAGCAGGGTTGTTTCGACAGACCATCCCATGGCCATCGGCGACCTGACTCCAAAGCCTGGCCAGGTATTCCACTTTTCTGCATCATCACGGGAACTGGTGTTCAATGAGCATCCACGCCAGTTCTTCAACCTCAACCAAGCAGTAAAAACCATAGGAGGGAATTAAATATGAACCATCAAGTTGAATATACTCAGGAGTCCACCACCACCCAAACCATCAATACTGAAAACGAATACCTCAAGGCCGTAAATGAAATTACCAACAACCAGACGTCCGACTACTGTGACAGCGTCATTCCTGATGCCCATTGGTGGACGGACACGGAAAGAAAATCCATCGTGCTAGCAAACGACCGGGATCAGTACGTAATCCCGTTCCACACTATCGACAGCGCCGAAGGACTTCACCGCTGGGTTGAGCATCTATCGCACAAAAACTGGGTGGGTAAAGGTACCTTAGAAGACCTGGTAGCCGTTTGGCAACAGTGGATAGGTGGAAAAACTGTTGCGCGAACTTTGGTCAACTTTCGCACTCGAACGATTCCTGAGAACGGAATGCTAGCGAGCGAAGTTTATGCAACCTGGCTTCGTAATGGAGTCAGCGGAAACATCCTGAAAGATGACCTACTGGTGTTAAATCTGCACCGTGGAGATTACAGGATCAGTACAACGCCGGAGCTGATGGCCATATCGGAAAGCTTTGAACACGATACTACGAGGACTAATAATCCGCCTGAATTGTGCGCCTCGTGCAAGGACACTGGCCTAGACTCCCACGTAGACTGGACGTATGGTCACCGCCCCGGTTGGTGGGTATGCGCCCAGTGCAACACTGTTTGGGCTTGCAGATGTCGCACTTTTGACGAGGACGGCAACTGCGATTACTGTGGGCGCAAGGGGGGCGGGGAGGCCGTTGCCGCATATAACAACGGGAAGGCCAGGGAGTGGGCGTATGCACGGTCGCTGGAATGTAAACCCAGGTACTTCAATTCCGAGGAGGAGGCAGAGGCGTTCCGTCGTCTTGAGCGGGAGGAACACCTCCGTCTTAAACAACTTTTGGAAATGATTTGACGTTATACCTACGGAAATAGTTGTGAAACCTCAGACTACGGCGGTGTCGAAAGTACCGCCGCGTTTGTTTTCCCTCTCGTATACCCCACCCGCCACGCCCACCGAGGCGACCCCGGTCAATGCGCCTCCGGGGTAATAGACGGAGCGCGGCACCTACCCGCCAGCCATGTTCCGGCAAATCTCGCGATTATGGACGTCTCGCTGGGCAAGAGCGTGAAAATGCTTGTCGGCAAAAAACAAATCGACTATCGACCCCTCTATTAGAAGCAACAAAG
Organism: Candidatus Sulfotelmatobacter sp.; assembly: GCA_049279555.1. Classification (GTDB taxonomy): domain Bacteria; phylum Acidobacteriota; class Terriglobia; order Terriglobales; family Acidobacteriaceae; genus Sulfotelmatobacter. The sequence continues at coordinate 1,565 of JBAPOI010000116.1, read as the reverse complement.
CGAAGCGATTCACTTTTGTTGCTCCAATTCCTACTCACGAGGGCAACATCCATGGAAATCGATACCGCTGTAATCACCACCACCGCACTTATACCCACCGCAATTTCATCCGAGATAGAAGCTGAGACCGAGCAGCAGATCGCGGCAACCATCACCGAGCTTTGGACTATCCATACTCAGGTGAAAATTAGTGTAAAGAGAACGAAAAAGGAGTTGGCGGCTGTTCGTAGTAATCTCGCCGAACGACTTCACAGCATGAAGCAGTTGCTGGCACGCCCAGGACGTGCTGGCCAATGGAGCGGCTTCCTCGCTGAGCGCGGAATTTCCCGGACGAGTGCCGACCGACTTGTTTCTTCGCATGAAAAATTAATCGGCGTGGATGGAAATGGCACCGCTGGTGCGATTAAAGAGTTGACCCCTGAAAAAATGAAGCAGCTGGCAAAGTCAACCTGGTCAAAAGTTAGAAAGAATCTCGAAACTCATCGGGCGATGTATGAGTTTTTCTCGCAGCTAATCATCGAGTCCGGCGTCGCCCATGAAGACTTCGACGATGGAATCTTGGTTCTTCTTGACCCGCCGCCCGCGCTGGAAGCAGCTGCTGGTGCGGAAGTTGTACCGGACGTTGTAGGCGAGTAGCAGGCCACGGGGAGGCGGGTGACGGGTTCCGGGGTGTGCGGTACCAGCGGTACACATAGCCCGCCAGCTTTTTTTCAGACATCAGCTTAATGCTCCCAAGTCCACATCGATGGCCGAGGGTCACTCTGGATTGTCAGACGCGATGGCATTTATTCCACCGTGAATAAGTTTGATAACCTTCTGCTCGATACTGGCCGATTTATCGGGAGTCACTCGCGCCAAGGCTTCGTCTCTTTCTCCGAGTTCACCTTTGATTTCAATCGCAATGTTCAAGGTGCGAGTTTGAACGTTCTCCAACACCCCGATGAGCGCACTTTTCGGTATCTCCTGCGCTGCCCCGACTAACACCATGCCGCGCTGGTTGGGGGCGTGCTTGCGTCGGTAATATGTGAAGATTTCGGTCGGCGTTTCAAAGCGGGGACTTTCGCCTTCAATAGCTTCAGCGTCCTTGATCAGCGTCTCATAGGCGCTGACAGCTTCCATCAAGCAGACCTCTTCCTCCCGCTGGCGGTGGTGACCTTTAACGGAAATCGACGGCAGCGGCCAGTGGCTACTACCTGACCCGAAAGGGCCCGCAACAGGTTCCTTGGAATCTGCCGGAATGATTCGATAGTCCGGCAACTGGTCGGAGGGAGCATAGCCATTCAACTCTTGGTTCGCCCAGTTCTTCAGCCGCTCATTCTTGATCTCATGTGCCAAGACGAGGCACTTCCGGAGCAAACTGGATAGCGACTTCGTGTCATCTGTGGCCAGCGTGATGATGTCATTGAGCAGCATTGAGATAATCGTACTCAGGCGTCCTGGCATTGGCAATAAAGAGGCCGAGGCAATGAAGCCGCCGCACCCCCTGCGGAGGCTTCTCCGAAGGTGCCACGTGCCCCACAGCCGCCGACAGACACTGAGATTCAATGCCGCCCGCACACAGAGTC
>JBAPOI010000115.1:0-1875 GCA_049279555.1 Candidatus Sulfotelmatobacter sp. | reverse complement strand
GCCTTGTCGTGGTTGCACGGTAGGAGCAGGATCGGTTGTCGCTCGTAACGTCATCTTGGAATAAGGGCAATGCTTCCCTTTCTCTGGCGGATCAATATCACAGCGCCAGCAACGAGTAATGATCTTCCCGTTCTCGTCGGCTCTAATGATGCGGTCGCCATCTGGTATGCGATACGCCCTGATGCCAGGGTAGTAGAATGACCGTCTCTCTCCTCTTGCAGCCTCTATGTCATTACTGGCAATGCCGATACAGAACGCTTCCCCAGCGATTATTACATGCTCACCGTCTGAGAGCCCACGCCCCCGCGATCTTCCACAGAGGCAGAAGCGCCAAAGCGGGTTGAACATCAGAACCACATCGCCGCAATCTGGACGATTGCAGGCAAACATCTTAGTCATGCGCGTTATTTCCAGTATTGGAGAAGCACCCATCGGAACATTGCCTGGTTTGTCAGGTGCATCATCGTGTACCGCGCTAGGCGGACGGCGGCCTCCGCTTCCTGGGGCGGTCCATCTGCTGAAGATACAGGTCCGCGACCTGAGCGAATTCCTCGGTGCTGGCGATCTGCTCGGCAACGAAGATCGTCGGGACTTGCACCCCGAAGTAGAGGCAGGCCAGGTCGGGCTTTCTCTTCAACTTCTTCTCGACCAGTTCCAGGGTGAAGTCGATGATCTGGCCGTCCACCATGTTCCAGGCGTGGAGGGCAGGTAGCGGCCCCAACCAGTAGCCCTCGAAGTAGCTGGCCTGTTCATGGTCCACGGCGAACGAGGCGGCATTGCAGAAGCAGTCCTGAAGTTGCGGCTTGACGTTCTTCTTCCACCGCTTCCAGGCGGGGACGGAATCGGATAAGAGCCTGCCCTGGTACATCTTGCCGTGACGGAGCAAAAGTTGGTCGTAGTCATTGCCGCCGTCGCTCATCTCGATTCCCGACTGGTGCCCCAGGTCTATCGTCGCTTGCAGGTGGCGCTTGAACTCCGCTTCCAGTCCCTCCAGCGTGCGGCATTCCTTCTTGAAGATCGGAACGGCGATGCGTGCCTGGTCTTCGGCGGCTCGCGTGGTTCGGCGTTTCTTGCCCAAGGGCACCTCCTCGAAAGGAATACCGACTCATCCATCCCCCTTGGTGACGCAATCTACTCGCTCGGCTGCGGAATTGCACCGAGCGACCGATGCGAATTGGTTTGGTAAAGCTGGTCAGTAAGCTCTCCTTGAAAATACCCCTCGTTCAAAAAAGCGAGCAGTTGTTTTGCCTTTCTCTTGTCGGTCGGAAACGCAATCGCGTCCTTCCCATCCTTTCTATTCACCTCGATAGTAAGGCCGTACTTCGCGGCTTTGTTGGCAGTCTTTCTCGGTGTAATCTTGTCGAGGATTCCAGAGGCTTGTAATGCTGAGAATCGCTTGCGCATCCATGAGTCTGACATATTCACAACGTCGTCCTGATCTTCCACGTCAAAGAGTTTGTGGGAAAGCACAAGAGATACTTCTTCGTCTGTGGCCTCCCGAAAATAATCCTTAATGTCCAAGAATCTGTTGACGAGGGTATACGACCGAAACAAAAGTGTGTCATCCTGAAACACTGCCGTCAAGCGCGAGCCGAGTGTTAGCCCAGCATAGTTCAGTTTGTGGAAGGTGCCTTTGGAGTGAAGAGCCGTGAGAAGGGTGAAGTTGTTCAGCAATAGTTGCGTCGTGCTGTACGATTGAAAATACAGCTTCGTGGTGTTCGTGCTGTGACTATGGACGCCCGCCAGGATCGCCTTTATCGACGGCGGGTTGTTCGCGTCGAACGAGATGCTCTCGTACTCGTTCGGATGCTTCGGGGCATTTGCGTAATCCTCGGGTAGCTGGAAGGGCTGGATCGTAAAGATCTCGCCCTCGTC
>JBAPOI010000114.1:0-12076 GCA_049279555.1 Candidatus Sulfotelmatobacter sp. | reverse complement strand
AAGTAGAACTCATTGTGATGCCGCTTAAGTTGAAGGGATGCGATGGTTCGCCTGCTCGCTGCGTGGCCATCGAAAAATAAACGCCAAATGAACATGGAAACTGAGTTGAGGGATCAGGTTCACGGTTGGCTCACGGAGTGGTTCATCGCGCGGGGAAAGCTCACGGAGAGCATCGGCGAGACGACGCCGGAGAATCTGGGCGACACCGATTACTTTGAGGCGGGATGGCTCACTTCCATGGAAGTCGTGGAATTCGTGATGGAAATCGAGCAGCACTTTGGCATGCAGTTTTCCGAAAGCGATCTGCAGGATCCGCGATTCGTAACCATCGCCGGTCTTGCCGAGTTGATCCTAGCGCGCTCGACGCAGGCCAGCCAGAGCAGGTAGATTCAAAGCTTGCGTATCGCTATCAACTCTCAACCTATCCAATCTTGGCATCTCCCGGCCTCAGTTCGTGCCAGGAACGTGGGGAAAGCGAAACCAGTGAAGCTGCACGTCCTCACGCTCACTCCTTTTTATCCATCGAGCGGTGATGAAGTCAGCGGCTGTTTTGTTGCTGAGACTCTGGAACAGCTCACTACCCAAGGGATCAGATCCTCGATAATCGCAGTCGATTCTATTTATCATCCCCGAAAAAAATCGAGTCGCGAGTTTTCTGCCGAATGGATCCGCTATCCGCAGTTGCCCGGCAACTTTGGCCTGTCAAGCGCCGGCGGATTTCTTGACTCGGTTCTCTCGAGCCGCGTCCGCCAACTTCACCAGAGTTCCCCGATCAGCGTGATCCACGCTCATGCCGCGCTTCCATGCGGGCACGCTGCCGCACTTCTCTCGCGACGATTCGACATTCCGTTTGTTGTTACTATTCATGGCTTGGACGTCTTCAACAATTGTTTTGAAAATGGTATCGCGGCGGGATGGCGGCGGAAGTCTTCTTTCTTCGTTTATCGAAATGCGCATACGGTGATTTGCATTAGCGAAAAAATCGAGCGACTCCTCCGCGATGGAATAGATTCCGTGAATGCCGAGGTCGTCTATAACGGTACCGATCCCGGGCGCTTCACTCCGGGCGAGATTGCCTCGGGTCCTGAGTCAGGGGAGTCGCCGAAAATTCTGATGGTGGGAAATTTGCTGGCCGGTAAGGGCCACGAGTTGGTGCTGAGGGCGATCGGCAAACTTACGAATTTGTTTCCTGAGTTGCAATGCCGCATCATCGGCGAGGGTGCTGACCGGGAACGGTTCGCCAGACTGGCAGCCGATCTCGGCATCAGCGATCGAATTCAGTTTCTCGGCAGGCGCAGCCGCGCCGATGTGGCGAAGGCGATGCAGGACTGCGCGGTTTTTGTTTTGCCCAGCCGCTACGAAGGGCTCGGATGCGTTTACCTGGAGGCGATGGCGAGTGGTAAACCGGTAATCGCTTGTCGAGGGCAGGGCATCGATGAAATCATTCAGCACCGCAGCAACGGATGGTTGATTCCAGTCGACGGCCTTGACGAGCTCGTGCAAGGACTGCAGGTTTTGCTCAGTGAAGGCGATCTGCGAGCTCAAATCGGCAGGGCGGCGAGGCAGACGATCCTCGACCGTCTCACCATGTCCCATCAAGCTCAGAAGCTGCTGCAGATTTACGAGGGAGCCGCGCGATGACCACCCCAATCGGAGTCCAACCTCAGCAGATGCCGCGCGCCGAACTGGTCACCATCGAAACCAAAGACGTGCCCGAGGTAGCGAGTTTTATTGCAACTCAATCAGGCCGGAGCCGAGACACCGTGGAAGCGCATCTGCGTTGGTTCTTATTGGAGAATCCGGCGCTCCGGGCCGAAGATCCTCTTGGTTTTGGATTGCGTTCCGCCGATCGGATTGTAGGATGTATTTTGTGCAGCCCGCAATTTTTTCGCTGCGAAAAACAAACGATCCTCTTTATGGGTTCGAGTTTGTTCTATGTCGATGATCGTCATCGAGGCTATGGAGGGCGCATCTTCCTACAGTATTGCCGTCTGGGGAATCGGTATCCGCTCTTCGGCACTTCGGCGAATGCCGAGGCTGCAGCCCTGTGGAAGGCAGCAGGGGCGAGCCCCATTCCGTATTCCGACGGCGAATTGTTCGGTGTGCTGCGCTGGCCGCCCATTGCCGAAGAAGTGGCGCATCGGCGCTATTCAAATCGCCTGCTAACAGCCTTGGTAGGGAGTTCGGTCGCCGCGATTGCGGGAGTGTTCTGTCCGTTGAAGATCGATTGCTCCTCTTCCGATGAGTTGCAGACTCTCACATCCGCCGAGCAGGCGAGTGATCTTCTACAGCGTCACCATTTCTCTACCAAGCTCACGGCCGCGCGCGACCTACCTTATCTTCGATGGCGCTACTTCCCAGGGAGGGATGTCACGGTCGCAGCGTTCGCTTTCCGCAGCGACGACTCTGACCACGACGTGTTTGTCGCGGTGAACCAGCGCATTCGGGGATATCGTCAGCAGATCAAAACCCTCAACGTGCTGGATGTTTATCCTGAGGTCTCGCAGGCGGAGTGGTTGCAAATCGTAGGGGCACTTATAGCTTGCTACAGAGAAAAGGTAGACGCTATCGTTTTGCGCAGCCAAAATTTGGAGCAACGGAAAATGTTTTGCGGAAGAGGTTTTCAGTGGCGCGCATTCGATGCGCCGATTGGTTGGTTCCTTGATCGATCTAGGATGCTGCCGACGCACGATTGGTATCCGGTGCCAGCGGATGGCGATGGGTTGATTTAGCAACTATGTCTGGGGTAGTCAGGAAACGATGAATGTTAGAAGCCAGGCGCGCGCATTCTTGATTCGGGCGGCTACTTTCGCGCGCGCCGATGAGTTGGCGTTTCGCGTACAAAGGCTCAATTCAGGATCTCGCGGCCTAGTGGTTGGAATGCATGAAACTCCTGCATCTCTGGAGGCGAGCTTTCGCGAGCAGTTGGAATGGGTCTCCGAACATTTTACGATTGCGAGTCTGGAAAATTTCACGAAGCTGTGGGAGCAAAATTCTCGATCCGAGAATCATGCCAAGCCGCCGGTTCTCTTTACATTTGATGATGGGAGAGAGAGCAACTACACCGTGGCCGCGCCTCTGCTCGAATCTTTCGGTGCCCGCGGAGTGTTCTTTGTCGTTCCCGCCTTCACAGAATGCACCGGAGACGAGGCTCTGACGTTTTATCGATCGAGAATCAATCCTGACTCCCGGCCTGGCGACGAAGCCTGGGAAGATTGGAAGCCGATGAATCCCAATCAGATTGCGGATCTGGCGGCGCGAGGCCATGCCATCGGCAATCACACGCTTACTCATCAAAGATTGGCTGGACTCCCGCCCGAAGTGCTGGAACGAGAGATTGGCGAAAGTGCTTGCCAACTGGCTTCATGGACAAAACAATCGGTTGATGCATTCGCCTGGACGTTCGGTTGGGATGCGGTCGATGCGAACGCCTGGAGTGTGATCCGGCGCTACCATCGTTTTTGTTTCGCCCCCTGTGCCGGAATGATCGACAGCCGCCGCGACATTCCTTCGCTGTTATGGCGTCGCGAGATCGAAGTCAAATACTCTGCCGCTGAGTACCGCTTTATCTATTCGGGGCTAGTTGACCCTTGGTGGAGCACTCGGCGAAACAAACTCCGCAAAATGCTGCAAGACGCTACTGACCAAAGCGCTGTTTAGCCGTTCGATTACAAATAACGAATGACCGCGTAGAAGTGCTGACGTAAGGCCGTTCGAATCGTGAACTCGCACCAGGAATGATTCATATCTTTATCAATGCGCTAGCTGCCAGTGCGGGAGGAGGTCTCACTTACATTCGCAATGTATTGCCGCGGCTCGCGATTCGCGATGATGTGTGCGTGACACTGATGATAAATGAAACCTTGCACAGTGAGATTACGCCCTCCGCCCGGATCACGATCGCCCAACATGCCAGCCCCGCCGGTTCTGTTGAGCGCTTCTGGTATGAGCAGCGCACCCTGCCCGCGATCATTCGTCGATCCGGCGCAGACATTTTATTGTCCACGGGAAATTTTGCGCTCTACCGCTCTCCAGTGCCTCAAATCCTGCTCAGCCGCAACGCTTTGTACCTGTCGTCTGATTTTTATCGCGATCTGCGGGAGAGAGGCGACTATCGTTTATGGCTTGATACGGAAGTGAAGGCCGCCTTCGCCCGCTGGTCGGTGCGCACAGCAGACTGCACGGTCGCTCCCAGCTCTTTCTTTGCCGGCGAGCTGGCGCAATGGACTGGGAAGGATGTCGTCTGCATTCATCACGGATTCGATCGTGAAACGTTCTTCCGCGAATCGTCGCCGCTGCCGCAACCCGTGCAGGAGCAGATCGCAGCGACCGGCGGCTCCCTTCGGCTACTATTTGTCAGCCACTACAACTACTATCGAAACTTTGAAACTTTGATTCGTGCGATTGCGATTGTGAAAAGGAGACTATACCCTCGCACCGTTCGGCTCCTTCTCACCTGCAAACTGAAATCTGAGGACAATCCGGGAGACTACGGCGCCGATTCGGCTGCGGAGTTAGTGCGACACCTTGGTCTCAAGCGGGAGATCATTGAGCTTGGCGCGGTGCCGTATGCCTTGCTTCACCACGTCTATCGCGCGTGCGACTTCTATGTCACTCCAGCGTATGCCGAAACTTTTGCTCATCCTCTGGTCGAGGCAATGGCCAGCGGTCTCCCGGTGATCGCTTCCGATTTAGCGGTCCATCGAGAGATCTGCGGCGAGGCGGCAGTATATTTCCCGAGGTTCTCTCCGGAGGATTTAGCGGAGCTCGTCATGCAAACTTCACAATCGCCCGAAAAGGCCGCCGCAATGCGGGACGCGGGCATAGTTCGCTCTCAAACCTTCAGTTGGGATAAGCACGTCGAGCGATTGCTGATTTTGGCGAAAGGTCTTACCGGAAACGTTTGAGCCGAGGGGACCAACACTTCGCGTAAGATCATTTGCGACGACCTCAGGGAGCGACGCTTCGGATGTGTGGAATTTTCGGCATCATTGGTCATAATTCACCAGTTCCAGCCGAGATTCTCGAGCAGGCGACCCGATCCCTGAGTCATCGCGGACCAGATGATGGCGGCACCGTGATTCTCCGAGGTACCCAACCGCAGGCAATTGAAATCGGGCTGGGAAACCGCCGCCTCGCAATTCTCGATTTATCTCCTCGGGGGCATCAGCCCATGAACGATCCATCCAGCGGAAACTGGATCGTCTATAACGGCGAGGTCTACAACTTTCGTGAGGTGCGCGCGAAACTCGAACGCGAGAGAGTCTATTTGAACAGCCTCTCAGACACGGAAGTGATCCTCAAAGCCTACGGGCTCTGGGGCGAGCAATGCCTTCACGAATTTCGCGGCATGTTTGCCTTCGCCATTTGGGATGCGCAGCGGCAGCGCTTGTTCCTGGCGCGCGACCCGATGGGCATCAAGCCGCTCTACTACTACTCCTCCGATCGTTATTTCATGTTTTCTTCCGAGGTGCGGACCCTGCTCGGAACCGACCTCGTTCCGCGTCGCATCGACCCTGCAGGCCTGGTGAGCTATCTAACTTTTGGTTCGCTCTATGATCCCATCACGCTGGCGGAAGGGGTGAACTCGCTTTCGGCCGGCCACTACCTGACCTGGGACAAAGGACAAGTTACCGAGACGGAGTACTGGGATTTGGTTAGCTCAGAGGTTGCCCCAGAAAAAAGTCGCGACGAACTCGAGACCGGCATTTTCGAAATGCTCGACGAGTCGGTACGAATGCAACTGATAAGCGATGTTCCGGTAGGTGTTTTTCTTTCGGGCGGCATCGATTCCGGCGGCCTGGCCGGAATTTTGAGCCGCAACGGCGTACGGGCGAGTACGTTTTCTATCGTATTTCGAGAGGCTGATTACTCTGAGGCGGAATATTCCCGCGCGGTCGCGGAGCAGTTTCGAACGGAACATCACGAGATTACCGTCTCCCAATCGGACTTCCTGGCTGCGATCGCACCTGCGATCCATGCGATGGATCTGCCTACGGTGGACGGAGTGAACACGTATTTCGTCTCTGAGAAAACCCGCGCCGCAGGTGTGAAAGTCGCTCTTTCCGGACTGGGCGGCGATGAGGTGTTCGCCGGATACTCAAGCTTTACGACGGTCCCGCGAATGGAAAAGTTCGACAAGATGTGGGAACAATTGCCGGAGGGAGTCAGCAGGACGCTGACAAATCTGTTTGCGGCGGTCGCGCCATCGAATGACCAGAATCGCAAATTGACGGAGCTGGCCCGCAATGGTGGAACAATCTTTCATCCTTATTTTCTGTCACGAATGCTGTTTACTCCTGGGCAGCTAAGTAAGTTGCTGCCGGAGATGAAGTGCGATTCAGCCGCTTTCCAGCGCGCAGCAGAACCTTTGCGCGACAGCTTGAGCCGGGTCCAGAGCCTGGATCCGATTAACCGCGTTTCATATCTGGAAGCGCGCTGTTATATGCTCAACACACTATTGCGCGACGCAGACTTCATGAGCATGGCGCACGGATTGGAAGTTCGCGTACCGTTAATCGACCATCGTTTGGCGCAGCGCATGTTGGCTCTGCCGGGATCGTGGAAGCTGGATCCTGGAACTCCGAAACCTTTGCTCGTCCGGGCCCTTGCCGGTCAACTTCCGGAAAAGGTCGTCCACAGGCGGAAGCGCGGCTTCACTCTGCCCTTCGAACACTGGCTGCGAGGAGACTTACGTCCCGTTGTCGAAGAAACATTGAGCAAGATCGGTGACGGCGTACTTGGTACGATGATCAGCCCATCAGCGGCACGTCAAGTATGGGACGATTTTTTGCGGGGTCGAACTTCCTGGACGCGCCCGTGGTCGTTGTACGTGCTGCAAAGCTGGTGCGGGCAGCACATTTCGGGTTAAACGATTCGCAACAAGCAACAAACAATGAGCAACGATTAACGATGCAAAAGGTCGAAGAAGTTCGGAATGTCGCCAACGCTGCCGCAGCTGGCAAGCTGCCGGTGAGTGTAATTATTCCGGTGCGCAACGAGGCCAAGAATCTGCCACGATGTTTGCAGGCGCTGAAAGACGTTGGGCAAGTCCTCGTCATCGACTCGCAAAGCACGGACGAGACTGTGGAGGTCGCGCGCTCCTACGGGGCGCAGGTCGTGCAGTTTCATTATCAGGGCGGATGGCCCAAGAAGCGGCAGTGGGCAATGGACACTCTGCCCCTTGCTCACGATTGGATTCTGCTGCTCGATGCGGACGAGGTGCTCACCCGCGAACTTTCGCAAGAAATTTCTTCCGCCATCCAAACCCCCGCGATTGACGGGTATTCGATCTTGCTTCGTACCTGGTTTCTCGGACGCGTTCTGCGCCATGGCGATGTCGGGTTGTGGAAGCTGTCGCTGTTTCGGCGAGGCAAGGGACGATTTGAATGCCGCCTCACAAATCAGGATGTTTCCATGGCTGATATGGAAATCCATGAACATATCATCGTCGAAGGAGCGACTAGCAAGCTGCGAAATCCGCTGCTGCATCACAACGTGGAATCGCTCTCCCGTTACATTCAAAAACATGATGAGTATTCCAATTGGGAAGCTCGCGTGCTGCTGGAGCGCGGCAATGATAGTGATAAAGAATTGCCGCCGTCGCTCTTTGGTTCGCAAGCGCAGCGCCGGCGCTGGTTGAAACGCAAGCTCTTTGCCATGCCGGGCTCGCCTGTCCTGCTCTTCCTGTATCGTTATCTCTTGCGGTTCGGCTTTCTGGACGGCGCGCCTGGCCTGATTTACTGTGGCTTCCAGGCGGTTCAGATGTTTCATACGAAAGCAAAAATCTACGAGCTGAAGCGCAAGAAAATTAAATCTTAGAGGAATTGGTTCACCATGTGTGGGATCGCCGGGCTGGCCAACTGCGGGGACAGGGAAGTGCTCGCACGAATGACGCACGTCCAGGCGCATCGCGGTCCTGATGACTTCGGTCTGTGGGAGCGACGATTCCCTGATGGCTCCTACATTGGGCTCGGCAGCCGTCGCCTCGCGATTCTCGATCTTTCCGCTGACGGGCACATGCCCATGTGCAACGAAGACCGCACGGTCTGGATTACTTACAACGGTGAAATCTACAACTTCGCCGAACTTCGACATGAGCTGCAAAGCAAGGGGCACCAATTTTCTTCGAATACCGATACGGAAGTCATCATCCATCTTTATGAACAGGAAGGGGCCGATTGCGTTCACCGGCTCAAGGGCATGTTTGCCTTTGCGATATGCGATCTGCGTTCGGGCAAGCCGGAGATCTTTCTGGCCCGCGATCATTTTGGAGTGAAGCCCTTCTACTACATGCAACGCGGCAGAAAGCTGGCATTCGCCTCGGAAGTGAAGGCTCTACTTCATGTGCCAGAAATCGATGCCGATCTTGATCTGGAGTCGTTGCATCAATATCTCACTTTCTTGTGGGTTCCCGATCCCCAGACGATGTTCCGTGGAATTTACAAACTTCCCGCCGGGCACTGCGCAACCTTTTGCGACGGAGAGCTGAAAATCCGACAATATTGGGATTTGAGTTTTCCTGCGGCCGATACGGATTACTCGCGATCAGATGCCGATCTTGCTGACGAAGTTCGCGAGCGCTTTCGGCATTCTGTGGAACAGCAGATGGTAAGCGATGTTCCGCTCGGCGCATTTCTCAGCGCGGGCCTGGATTCATCGAGCATTGTGGCCATGATGTGCCGCGCGGCAAAACAGCCAGTGCGGACTTACACGATTACGTTTCCCCGCAAGTATCGAGTGGGCGAAACAACGTTGGACGATCCGAACGTGCCCGCCCGTCTTGCCCGGCAACTGGGTTGTGAAAATCAGCAGATTGTAGTCGAGCCGGACGTTGCAGAGTTGTTGCCGCGCCTGACCTGGCACATGGATGAGCCCACCGCGGATCCCGCGATCATCACTGCATATCTCGTCTGCCGCGAGGCCCGCAAACAAGCTACCGTGTTGCTTTCCGGCGTCGGAGGAGACGAGTTATTCGCTGGATACCGCAAGCACGCCGCGCATCGCTGGGCGAGAGCGTATCGAAAAATCCCCGGCATGCTGCGTTCGCCGTTTGAGTCTGCCCTGAATATGTTGCCCAGCCTGCGAGGCACGGCCATGAAGGGAAGTGTGCGCCTGGCCAAAAAAATGGCTCGGAGCGCGTCGCTCGCGCCCGAAGAGAGCTTTATTCGCAACTGCACTTATCTGGACCACTCGCAGAAGATGGGTTTGTACACGGCTGAGATCGAGGATCAGCTTCGAGCATCCGATCCCGCAGCGCGCCACTATTCCACGTTCGGAAGGGCGCACGACGCCGACTTCCTGAACCAGATGCTTTATCTCGATACGAAAATCTTCATGGTAAGTTTGAACCTGAACTATAACGACAAGATGAGTATGGCGTCGTCGGTTGAAGTACGTGTGCCATTTCTTGATCGCGAGCTGGCCGAGTTTGCAGCCTGGCAAATTCCGCCCGATCTCAAGCTGAAAGGATTTTTTCAGCCCACCACCAAGCACATCTTTCGCCGCGCAATGCAGAATGTGCTGCCTGCCGAAGTTCTGCGGCAGCCGAAAGCCGGCTTCGCCGCACCGGTGGACTACTGGCTCGCGCACGATCTGCGCGAAATGGCGGACGATTTGCTCTCCGAACCAAATATCCGAAAGCGCGGATTGTTCCAGCCCGAAGCCGTACGCCGTTTTGTGGACGAGCACCGGAGCGGCGCAGAAGACTGGTCGATGCAAATCTGGCAATTTCTGACGCTGGAACATTGGATGCGCATTTTTCTCGATGCCGGAGTCGAGCGGAGTGCGGAGAAGTTCGGCCAACCCCACGAGGCAGCGACCGCGTGACCAGTCGAATCACTAGCGTGCTGAACGAGGCAACAGGTCTGCTACGCCGGCCTCAGCGCACCGTTCCGCTGGTCCGAAAACTTGTGTCTGACAAATTACGGGTTACATTCGAGCAGCGGCATCTCTATTCGTATACGACAACCAAGCGAGCGAGCGGAGACGCACTGAATTCACTGGTACGCTGGATTCTCGATGCACAGCGCCCTGATGGCGGCATTGCGGCGTATTACAGCTTGCTCACGGGATATTCGCAATCCTACCCAGAGGTCACCGGTTACATCGTTCCCACGCTGTACGATTTCGCGCGAGCCTCCAGTCACGGGGAGAAACATGAAAAAGCCGTCACTGCCGCCGAGTGGGCGACTCGCTGGCTGCTCACGCTGCAATCGTCGACCGGATCATTTCCCGGTGGGTTGCAAAGCGTTTCAGCGCCTCCCTCAGTTTTCAATACAGGTCAAATCCTGCATGGATTAGTTCGCGCTGCTGCGGAAACGAATTGCTCCCAGATCATGGAAGCGGCTGCCTTGGCTGCCGATTGGCTGATCGAGATGCAACAGGCTGACGGCTCATGGTCCGGGCCGGTTGCGTATCAGAATACCGCCCACACTTACTACAGCATGGTAGCGTGGGCCATGGCGGAACTCTCGGAACAAGCAGACGGCCGCGCAGATCAACGTTACCGCCAGGCGGCGGAAAAAAATCTGAATTGGGTGTTGCCTCACTTTCGCAAGAACGGCTGGGTCGATGGCATCAATCTTCGCGGCCACCCGAACTATCTCCACTTCATCGCCTATGTGCTTCAGGGCATTCTCGAATGCGCGATTCTGTTATGTCGCAACGACGCAATTGAGATAGTGGCAAAGTCATCCTGGGTTCTACTGCGAAAATTCGAGACCAATAAATATTTGGCGGGGGCCTACTCCCCAGACTTCAAAGATGACTTGCACTTCACTTGCCTTACGGGGAACGCACAGATGTCGTGCGTGTGGTTGCGCTTATATGAAGTGACGGGCGATCTCCGTTATCTCAACGCCACACTCAAGATGAACGAGATGCTCAAGCAACTAATCCCCGTGCGAGGTTTGCGCGGCATCGCAGGCGGAGTGAGTGGCTCTTATCCCATCTGGGGTCGATATCAGTCGTTCCGCTACATCAGTTGGGGATGCAAGTTCCTGGCAGATGCTCTTCTTCTTGAGCAGCGTTTGCTGCAAAGCATTGAGAGGGCTGAATACGAGGCGTTACCATGCGCATCGTAGTGCTGGGCTCAAGCGTTTACAGCGAGACCGGTTGCGCCGTCGTGGCCCATCTGGCTGAACAAGGACATGCACCAGTCGGCGCTCTGGTTCTCACTACGCTGAACCGCGGCACATTGCTGCGCAAGCTTGGACAATGGGGGGTACGCGAGGCTGCACGTTATGCGCGCACAAAACTTGTTGCACGCAGAGGCGGCAAAAGCGCGGAGGTAAATAATCCCTATCTCCGAACGATGCTTTCGCATGAAAACGGATTCTTTCGCAGTTTGCGGGAAGTTGGAAGTGTTTACGGCTTCCCGATTGTGACCTGTCGCGATCAGAATTCACCAGCTTCGATTTCGCAACTAAAACAATGGGCGCCCGATCTTATTATTTTTACTGGCGGCAATATTTTGCGAAAGCAGTTGCTCAACGTGCCGCGGCTTGGCGTTCTCAATATTCATCTGGGATTGTTGCCCGAAATCCGCGGAATGAGCAGTCCGGAGTGGTCGCTGCTGAACCAGGTTCCGGTCGGGATCACCGTTCACTACATGGATGCGGGAATCGACACAGGACCAATCCTTCAACGATCTGAACTTCCCGATGTAAACCGTAGTAAATCTCTAAGCGACCTGCGCCACCGGCTGATTGCATTTGGCGTCGAAAAGGCTGGAGAAGTGGTGGCTGGCATCGCTGAAGGCACGATCGCAGCGGCGCCGCAAGCCTTTGTTCATTCCACCACAAATCACGGCAGTCAATTCTTCGTCATGCATGAGCGGTTGCAGGCACCGGCGGCTGAGCGCCTCGCTAATGTCCATTCCATGCCCTCAGTGACGATGGTGAACGGATGAGCCGATGAGCAAGCTCGCCACTGTGTTAAACGTTGGCCGCACCTTCGGAATGCGTGGCGGCATGCTGCGTCTGGGATATGAACTGCAACGCGGCAGCGGCTTGTTGTCGTGGAAGATGAAGTCCGTGCAAGGCTGGGATTCCTGGGACTTGAAGCGGATTGCGCC
>JBAPOI010000113.1:0-18736 GCA_049279555.1 Candidatus Sulfotelmatobacter sp. | reverse complement strand
GCTCGGAAGTATCTGACGACGTATGAACGGTGGCACTTAGCCTGCCCGCCGAAACAATTCCGCCGCTGGCAGCAAGGTGTTCATCGAACCGGAGCGGAAGCCTTCCAGATCAAGCGTCACAAACTTGAAACCCAGCTCTTTGAATATTCGAGTAAACTCAGCTGCCATTGTGGGGTCAAGAGCTCGATGCAACTCTTCGCGAGCGACTTCAATGCGTACGATCTCGCCGTGATGCCGCACTCGAAATTGCCGGAAACCTAGTTCGCGCAGAGCGTTTTCACCCTTCTCCACCACGGCGAGCGCTTCCCGCGTAACCGGACGTCCGTATTCGATACGAGACGATAGACAGGCGGAGGCCGGCTTATCCCAGATACGCAGGCCAGCATTCCTCGCGAGCGAACGAATGTCATTCTTCGTAAGTCGGCAATTTAGGAGCGGAGTCACGATATGGTGAACCACGGCTGCCTTTTGACCGGGACGAAAATCACCCTGATCGTCGAGGTTCACACCATAGGCGATAGCATCGAAGCCGCGCGCCGCCCGGAGTTCTTCCATCAGGGTGAACAGCTCATCTTTGCAGAAGAAGCAGCGCTGCGCATCGTTGCGCACATATTCCGGACGGTCAAGTTCCGCGGTTGCGACTACTTCGAGAGGAATCGACTGTTCCTTCGCGAAAGCAACGGCATCGGCAAGTTGGGTGCGCGCGAGACTGGGGGAGTCAGCGATGATCGCCAGCATGTTTTCTCCCAGCGCTTGATGAGCAGCCCAGGCCAGGTAGGCAGAGTCCACGCCACCCGAGTAGGCGACGAGGAGCCGGCCCAGCTTGCCTAGCTCCGCCTGCAACTGCGCGCTTTTCGATTCTAGATCCGTTGCCGCGTCCAACATACGGTTATGTTAGCAGGTCAGAACTCACGACGTCGCAAACCAGCCGGCGTCTTCGCGCGTCTACTCTGGCCGCCAAGATGTCCTGCTAGTACAGCCGCTCCTGCGGCCGAAGGCTGCCGAAGCCGCCGATGTTAGCCAGAGTAAATGTGAAGCGGAACAGGTTTTCGTTCCGCACATTCGCAACTGTGTAGCTGCGATATTCGACTGTCATTCCGCAACAATCCCAGTTGTAAGTGGTCTGAGCGCTGACAAATTGCAGCAGTTTGGACTCCGCGTCAATGCCGAAACTACTCGCGGCACTGAACCCGCGTTTGCCCGGACGCCCGTAACCCAGCGCGGCGCGAAACTGATTGAAGCGCACCGGCTCGACAGAACCTGGGGTCGTACTCACCGTCTGCGAAGGTATCTGCAGGATCGCATCGCCGCCGCCCACGGTCACCTGGCCAATGTGATAGTTCGCCAGCAGAGTGCTCGCGTTGACGCGATTGTTTTGGAAATCAAAATCCATGTCCCATTCCGCATCCGTGCGCGAGCTGGTCTCAACCCGCAGGCGCGAAACCAGCGGCGAAAGATGGCGCGGCTGCGTTAGAAATGCGATTCCGGTGAGGTGGGCAGTTGTGGTGAAAACATTTCGCTGGCCGGAAATCAGTGCCCCGCCAAAAGTGGGATCGAGGAAATATTTCTGTTCCAGTTCCCACGTAGCAATCTCCTGAACTGGAGGTTTTGCCTCGCACGGAGGACTTGCAAGCGCGCTGGTGTGTCGCCATGGAATGTTAGACTCCGGCGCAGCACCGCCCACCGTCAGCGCCGACATAATAGCGTCGCAGTCGTCAGGCTTTGCTGACGTTCGTTTAGCGTAGAGCCGGGTGACAAAACCGTACTCCACTTCGTGTGTGTCCGTGAGGACATCGCGCTCATCGAACTTCAAAATATCTGCGAAGTTGTTCACCCCGGTCACAAAGCGGTACACGGCTCGTGGCTCGATTACGTGCTTCCACTTCCTGCCGAGAAACTCTTTACCAAAAACTCGTTCCAATGGGGGCGGCCGCAACTCCACCGCGGTCTCGATTGCTTGGCGATTGATAGCATCGCTCACCGCACGTTCGGGGTTCTGTCCGGTTTCTGCCACTAATCTTTGCGTGTAATAAGTTTCGTGTAATATCAGTTCGGGGCGCAGAGACCAGCCTCGAAACAAGAGCGGTAACGAGATTTCCGGATTCAGATCGAAGCGTCCCAGCAAATTTGCGGTGCGAAACGGTGGCGTGCAGGATCCGAGCGTTCCCGAGGTCGAGCACTGCGGTGGCTCGCTACGGCCGAGGCCTGTGGCGGAGGCGTCGAATGACCAATATAATGGCGTGCGCCACAGTGGGCGATCTGTGCCGGAAGCCTCCAGGCCGGGTACGTGCGAAATCGTGACCACCTGCCCCGGAGTCGTGCTCAAGAAATTTTGGTAGCGCTCCGCATATCCGTTCAGGCTGAAACCGCCTGCGGACTTGGACAGAAAAGCATCTGACTTCACTTCCGAATACACGGCCTGGCTGAAAACTTCGTTGAAGGCAAGCCGGAAGAGAAATGAGCTCAGATAATCGATATTGGCGACGGCGCGAAAACTGCCGATGTTTCCTGCCGCGTTAAGCCGCGCATTTTCCCCACCCTGTTTGACTGGGGGAGAGCCAATTCCGCGATCGATCACGCCAAAGTAATTCAGGTCCACGTAAGAGGTTTCGGTGGGCTGGGCGCGAAACTCCCCACGCTGCGACCAGCCGCGCAAAGAAAAATACTCAGCACCCAGCGTGGCATCCATCATGCGATTGATCGCCCAGTAATAGGCGTCGCCGATGACATTCCCCTTGGTGGAAGAACGGGCGACCGACGGCAGCAAAAAGCCAGACTGACGAGATTCTTTCTCCACCGGATGAGTCGCAAACGGAAAATAGAGGATGGGAATTCCATGCAGGAGGAACTCGCTGTGGTAGATTTTGGCGTTGCCGCCCACATCTACATCGATCTTGCGGGCGTCGAACAACCATTTCGGATGCGGCAATTCGCAGGTGGTAATGGTGCCGTCGTAAACGAGGTAATGCTCGGGGTTGTCTTTTTCTACGAGCTTCCCGGTAAATGAAAATGGCGCGGTTGAAGTGAGGATCACACGGGTGCCGCGAAAACGCAAGCCAGTCGTGCCGGTGACGTCATAGAACTTTCCGGTTTCCAGCGCAAAGTTGTAAGTGCCGTGCGAGGCTCGAATGTGGTCGTCGTTGGGACCACCGTCGAGCGCGAAGTGTCCGGTCGCGGTCGCCTCTCTGGTGTTGGAATTGAAAGTCGCTTCGTCCGCCCGGAGCACATAATTTTCGTAATAGATTTCGACTGCGCCGTGCAACTTATAAACCCCGCCTTGCTCTTCCTGCGAAATGGCGCAGACCGTAGGCGAGTGATCTTTTTGCGCGGCGGCTGCGAGGGAACAGGGCGTTGCAAGCTCCTTCGCTCCGGGCGGCAACTGGCTGGTAACTAACGGCGTGAGCAGAAGCAGGTGACAAAGCATTGCCGCCGTGATAAGGAATCTGTTGCGAAGTTTCATCGGAACAAGATTACGGGAGCGAGATCATCCGAGGCCCACAAAAGCAGCGCTCGGACGCCTGGCGGGGATCGTCGTGAACTTAGCACGGCTGTGCCCCGCGAAGCAAAGCCGCACGCTGGCTTGGATTCCACAGCCGTCTTCATGGTTATCCGGATGTGTTTAACTTCTGAATTCTAGCTTTTGCGTAAAAGATCGATTCATGCCTTGCCCGCTTTGTGGTGACATCTGCCGCTGCTCCATCGCCGAATATTCGACGGCATCTCCACGCTGGCTGAATGACGCGCCGCTCCCGGTTTCAGACACTTCATTTGCGCCTGTGCAGGCTCCAGCAACGTGCGAGTCTCGCGCAGAATCTGCTTCGCAAGCGGTTTTACCTCAAGTTTTACCTCAAGAGGAGGCCGAGGTTGCTCAGGAGGATTCAACATGGCGGCTGGAAGTTTCCGAGCGGCTGAGTCGTTATCAGTCCCGGCGCAAGCCGCGAGCGCCCCGTTATCCCTCGTTGCGGTTAAAATTTGATGTCGGCGATTCTCCCGCCCCTCTGGGCGGAACTCCTCTGGACTCGCATTCCTTCTCACAAGTCACGTCTAGAGCCTCGAACCACGCATTTGCCTTGGATGAGTTCTCCGACAGCTCTCTCGATATGATCGAGACTTTGGCAGTCGAACCATCGATTACAGATGATGCATACGCTGGCCGAGAACCCCAACGAAATCCTAACTCCGTTACGATCGTCAAAGCAGCAGCTGCCCCTCCAACCACAGCAAAGATCATCGAGTTTCCGCGCTCATGGACTCCGCCCGTACCTCCGTTGGACGAACTGGCGGAGCCAGTCATGAGCTGTCCTCGCATTCTGGAGGCTCCGGAACTTGTGCCTCCGCTCCCCGCGCTCGGGGGAATCACGATTGATCCTGCACCGCAGCCAGAATTTGAGAGGCGTCCGGGAATCAACTTCCCGCTGCAAACCGCTCCCCTAGGACAACGGATTCTGTCCGCATTTCTGGATGGCATCATCATCGCAGCGGCTTGTGCTCTTTTCGGTTTTATCTTTTGGAAAGTGACCGACTCGCGTCCACCCCGATTACAGCTTTTGAGTATGACGGCGGGTATCTTGGGAGTGTTCTGGGCCGCTTATCAATATTTGCTGTTGGTTTACTCGGGCGCGACGCCGGGTCTACGATTGGCTCGGCTCCAATTGGCTCGCTTCGATGGAAGCCCCGCCGGCCGCCGGCTACGCCGCTGGCGCGTTCTCGCGTCCTTTCTTTCCGCCGCTTCTCTCGGCATGGGGTACGCTTGGGCTTTCCTCGACGAAGATTCTCTCTGTTGGCACGACCGCATCACGCACACCTACCTGGGAACGAAGCGCACCGAGACATCGGAAAAGGTGTGCGAATAGGCCTGAGTTCCGCTTCCTACGTACTCTTGCGGTGCCGCCCCCAGCTTGGCCTATGCTATCTTCAATAGGTTTACTTTATAAGCGGTTCGCGCACTCGTTGAAGCATGGCTACATCCGTTGAGGGGTCCAAACCGGTCATAAAGGTTTTCGTCGCCACCACGGTGATGCTAACCTTCATCTCCTTCTGGCGCGCCTCCGCCATCGTTCTGGCGGACCTTGCTTCTTCCGCTTATTACGCGGGCGGCGACGCCGAAAAAGTAATTGGAAAGAGCGCTCCCTGGTTCATCCTCGCGGTCATGCTGTTCAGCTATGCCGTGCGGGCGTTATACATCGAGTCCAGCAGCATGTTTGTGCGCGGCGGCGTGTATCGCGTCGTCAAAGAAGCGATGGGCGGTGGGTTGGCCAAGTTCTCAGTCTCGGCGCTGCTCTTCGATTACGTCTTAACTGGTCCCATCAGTGCCGTCTCCGCCGGGCAATACCTGGCCGGCTTCATCAAAGACATGGGCGACTATATGCACCGCCCTCTGCATTTTTCCGATGACCACTTCGCTGCGGGTTTGGCGGTGATCGTTGTCGTCTACTTCTGGTGGAAGAATACCCAGGGCATGCATGAATCCAGCCAGAAGGCCCTGCAGATCATGGTGGTCACCACGGTGATGGTGGTGATTCTGCTGATCTGGTGCACCATTACGGTTTTGCGCGCACCGATTCAGCTACCTCCAAATCCGTTGCACACGGGCGTAGTTCCGCTGAATAAAGAATCTCTCGGCTGGCTCTATTCAAGCCCATGGCTCAGCCACCTCACGTGGATTATCGCCTTCGTCGGCTTCGGACATTCCGTGCTCGCGATGAGCGGCGAGGAGACTCTGGCGCAGGTCAACCGAGAGATCGAACATCCTAAGCTCAAGAACCTGGAGAAGACGGGGCTTGTGATCTTCATCTATAGCCTCCTGTTCACATCGCTGGTTTCGTTTTTCGCGGTGATGATTATCCCCGACAAGGTGCGTCCCGATTACTTCGCCAACCTGATTGGCGGCATTGCGATGTATCTGGCCGGCCCGGAGAGCTTGAAACTTCTCTTCCACGGTTTTGTAGTGCTGGTCGGCGTTTTAATTTTGGCTGGAGCGCAGAACACTTCCATCGTTGGCGCGAATGGAGTTTTAAACCGCGTAGCGGAGGATGGCGTGCTCACCAGTTGGTTCCAGAAGCCGCATCATCGCTTCGGAACCAGCTACCGCATCATCAACCTGATCGTGGGCATGCAGCTGCTGGTGATCTTCCTCAGCCTGGGCAATGTGTATGTGCTGGCGGCGCTTTACGCATTCGGCGTGATCTGGAGCTTCGCCATGAAGTCCATCGCGGTGCTCGTGCTGCGCTTCACCGAGCCGGGGAACCGCGCGTGGAAGGTGCCGGGCAATCTGCACTTAGGCAAGATCGAAATTCCAGTGGGATTGTTTGCCATCTCCGGCGTGCTGCTGATCACCGCTGTCGTGAATCTCTTTACCAAGTATCAGGCCACGATCGCTGGAGTGATTTTCAGCGCGGTGTTCTTCACCATCTTCTCGCTCTCCGAGCGCCATGTCGCCAAGGAACGCCACGGCAAGCCGGAGCAGCTCGACCAGTTCCGCGTCTACGGCAATCAGGAACTGGGCAGCGGCGCGATGGGAGTGCGCCCGGGAAATATTTTGGTCGCAGTGCGCGACCCCCGCAATCTTTACTATTTACGGCAGGTGCTGGCTCACACCAACACGGCCAAGAACGATGTCGTCGTGATGAGCGCGCGCCTCTACCATCGCGAGCACAGTTTCAGCGGCAGTTCTGTTCTCGAAGCCAGCCAGGTCTTCGACCATTACGAGCAGGAACTCTTCACCGCGGCCGTCGCCGTCGCTGAAAAAGAGGGTAAGCCGATTTCGCTGCTGGTAGTCCCGGCAACGGATGTTTTCGAAGCCATCATGGTGACTGCAGCGCGCTTGGATTCCGCCCGGGTGATTTGTGGACTCTCTAATAAGTTGACATCCGATGAACAGGCGAAGCTCACGGGTGACGCTTGGGAGCGCATGCCCGAACCTCGTCCTCGGCTGTGTCTCGAGGTTTATGCTCCGGATGGAAGCGTCCGTGAGTACACGATTGGACCGCATACCCCGCGCCTCCGTCCGCAGGACGTTGAGCTTATGCATAAGCTCTGGCTTAACATCACCACCGATCCCAAGTTCGCTGGAGCGCACCACTACCACATCGTGGCTCTCGCATTAGAAGAGTTGCAGCGCGAGCTGGACACCGAACAACGGACACAGCTTCTGCAGAAGTTATTGGAAGAAATGAACCGCCGCGATGGCGGAGGCGAATCGGCGGGTCCTGACTAAATCCGCTCAAACGTGCTTCGAACAGCCTTACTTCTTAAGAAGACTCGCCAGCGATTCTCTTAACTCGCGATACCGAAACGGATACCCGGTTGAGATCAGCTTGAGAGGCTCGACCTTTTGGCTTGTCAGCAGCAGTTCTTCCCCCATCTCACCAAAGACCGCCTTCACTGCAAAGGCAGGCAGCGGGAAAATGGC
Source organism: Candidatus Sulfotelmatobacter sp. (assembly GCA_049279555.1). GTDB lineage: Bacteria > Acidobacteriota > Terriglobia > Terriglobales > Acidobacteriaceae > Sulfotelmatobacter. Next base: position 11,325 of record JBAPOI010000113.1, on the reverse strand, counting down.
CGGGCGCGACAGCACGCCGGCGAGGGTTCTCGCGAAATCCGCATTGGTGACTGGCTTCGGCGCGACCATATTGACCGGGCCATGCAGCAAGTCGTTCTTCAAGGTGTGGTGGATCGCGCCCACTATATCCTGCACGTCAATCCAGCTCATCCATTGCCGTCCGGAGCCGGTCCGCCCGCCCAGCCCCAGCTTAAACGGCAACAGCATGGCTCCCAGAGCACCGCCCTTGGGGCTGAGGACGATTCCCGTCCGCAAGTTCACTGTGCGAATGCCAGCTTGCGTGGCAGCCATGGTCGCTTCCTCCCACGCGCTGCAAACCTGAGCGAGAAAACCTGTTCCCGGCGCGCTCTCTTCGGGCAACAGTTCATCGCCGCGGTCGCCGTAGTAGCCAATGGCTGACCCGCAAACAAATACCTTCGGCTTCTCTGCAGCCTGTGCTAAAGCTCGCGCCAGATTCAATGTGCCAACGACGCGGCTATCTCGAATTTTGGATTTCTTATTTGCAGTCCAACGCCCGAAGATGCTCTCTCCCGCGAGGTGAATCACGGCGTCGAAGCCGGAGACTGTCTCCGGCGCGATCGGCCTCACCGGGTCCCACGAAATCTGCCCCTCGCCTGCAGCTGTGCCGCGCACTAACCGCACCACGGACCATCCCGCCGTACGCAGGGAAGGAAGAAGAGCGGCGCCAATTGGTCCCGAGACCCCGCTGACGAGAATTCTGGAATTCATAGCTTACCGATTTTCACTTTAGCAGTCGCGAAGCGGACCATCAACCTGCTGATTGCGATCCAATCGCTGGCTATAACCTTAATCAGCACAAGTCGACCCCTCTCGCCAAGGGCGCGAGGAGGGTGGGACACCATAAGGTCCTCAAGATCAACGTCAAAGACAACGGACAGGAGTGTCCGTTCCACACTTGCATGGCGGCGCTTTGCACCGCGGACAGCCGAGGGCGGCTGTCCCCACATCAGTTTCCTACGTAGACTCCCTCCATGATTCTCCATGTGGGCACTCCATTTGGGAGGTCCCTGCTTGGGCTTGGCTTGCTGCGCGCGGGCTATAATCGTGCATGGCGAGCTTGCGCCAACAGATCGCGACCACCGCTCTCACGCTCACCAAGTTCCGCGAGTTGATGAAGCGGATTGCGGAAAACCGTCCGCATGACGATCTGTCGATCGTTAAAAAAGCCTACGACTATTCCTTAAAGCATCACGAAGGCCAGGTGCGGGCCTCGGGCGAGCCCTACCTCGTACATCCGCTGGAAGTCGCGCTGGTGTTGGCCGAGATGAAGATGGACCCGGTCGCCATTGCCGCCGGGCTGCTGCACGATTCCGTCGAAGATACTTCCGTCACGATCGTCGACATTCGCAAAGAATTTGGCGAGCAGGTCGCACACATCGTCGAAGGCGTCACCAAAATCAGCAAAATTGACTTTGCCACTCGCGAAGAGGCCCAGGCGGAGAACCTGCGCAAAATGATGCTGGCGATGGTCGATGACATCCGCGTGGTGCTCATCAAACTCGCCGACCGCCTGCATAACATGCGCACGCTTGAGCACTTGCAACCTGACCGGCAGCGCAAGATCGCCGAAGAGACGCTCGAGATCTATGCCCCCATCGCACACCGGCTGGGGATGGGAAAGATTCGCGGCGAACTGGAAGATCTGGGGTTCCTCTTTCTCGACCCGGCGGGGTACGAGCAGGTAGAGAAGGCGGTCAACGCCCGCCGCAAGCAGGGTGAAGCCTTTCTCTCGAAGATGCAAACGATCATCAACGACAAGTTGAAAGAAGCGGGCATCCAGGCGAAGGTAGAGAGCCGGATCAAACGCCTCTTCAGCATCCACAAAAAGCTGCAACGGCAGCGTATTTCTGTCGATCAGGTTTACGACCTCTTTGCCATGCGCGTGATCACGCGCTCGCTGCAGGACTGTTACGCCGTGCTCGGGATCATTCACAACATCTGGCGTCCGGTGCCGGGGCGGATCAAGGATTTCATCGCCATGCCGCGGCCGAATTTCTATCAGTCGTTGCATACTTCCGTGATCACCGAAGACGGAACGCCATTCGAAATCCAGATCCGCACCGAAGAAATGCACAAGATGGCCGAAGAGGGCATTGCGGCCCACTGGAAATACAAAGATGGCCCGGTATCCGCGCAAGACGAGCAGCGCCTCGCCTGGCTTCGCCAGGTAGTCGAGTGGCAGCGTGACGTAAGCGATCCCACCGAATTTCTGACCGCGCTGAAAATCGATCTCTATCCGGAAGAGGTTTACACCTTCACGCCAAAAGGCAAGGTTGTTGTGCTCCCGCGCGAGGCTACGCCAATCGATTTTGCCTACACAATCCACACCGAGGTTGGGCACACCTGTGTTGGCGCGAAAGTGAATGGTCGCATGGTGCCGCTGCGCCACAAATTGCATTCCGGTGACATTGTCGAGATCCTCACCCAGGCCGGCCACAAACCCAGTCGCGACTGGCTTGGACTGGTGAAGTCGTCGCGCTCGCGCAACAAGATCAAGCATTGGCTCAACGTTCACCAGCGGGAGCGATCGATTGAAATTGGCCGCAAGCTGATCGAAAAAGAAGCGCGTAAATACCGCATTGCGCTCAAAGAAATTAAAGACGACGACCTGCTGAAAGTTGCCGGCAGCTATGGACTGGGCAAAGTCGATGATCTTATGTCCGGCATCGGCTACGGAAAATATTCCGCGCGGCAGGTGCTGGCGCGCCTTTTGCCGGCGGGCGCCACGCATTCGATGGCTGGCGACATCGAGGCCGAAGGACTTTCGAACAAACCCGGGGCCATCGCCAGCGTCGTCCGCCGCGTTTTTGGCGATCATAACGCCATCATGGTCAAAGGCCAGGGAGACATGCTGGTCTACCGCGCGCGCTGCTGTAACCCTATCCGCGGAGAAAGTATTGTCGGCTACATTACCCGCGGCAAGGGAGTCGCCGTGCACGCAGTGAATTGTCCCAACATCACCAATCTTATGTACGAACCGGAGCGCCGCATCGACGTGGAGTGGGCGCGCGATGACAGCACGCCCACGGCTTATCCCGTGAAACTGACGGTCTATTGCGACAACAAGTATGGAATGCTGAAAAACATCACCAGCGTCATTGGCGATGCACAAAGCAATATTCGGAACATCGGCGCGCACACCGAAAACAGCCAGGCCAGTGTGGAGATTGTCCTCGATATCTCCGACCTGAAACATCTCGAACAGATCATGGCCGGCCTTCGGAAAATCCCTGGCGTGTATGATGTACAAAGACTGCAGAAGATCTAGAGAACTACCGTTACTAAGCTGCGAGGAATCCCTCCTGATTTGAACACGTTCACGGATTTGCTAGAGATTGTTTATGGCGACGAGCCTAAGGTTTCCGAGGTGACGCGGTGACCGGGGCGCCTCGCATCGTTCTTGCTGGCGGTACCGGGCAGATTGGGACGCTGCTCGCCCGTCACTTCCACAAGCAAGGCCACGAGGTTGCGGTGATCGCGCGATCGGTTCGGCCTGCGCCATGGCGAGCGATTCACTGGGACGGAGCCACGCTGGGCGATTGGACTCGCGAACTGGAGAGCGTCGATCTTCTCATCAATCTGGCGGGCCGGAGTGTGAATTGCCGTTACAACGACGGGACGCGTAGGGAAATTATGGAGTCCCGTGTGAAGAGTACTCTTGTGCTCGGGCGAGCGATTACTCAACTGGAGCACCCGCCTCGCTTGTGGATGAACGCCAGCACTGCCACCATCTACCGACACGCCCTGGATCGGGCGATGGACGAAGATACTGGCGAGATCGGTGGGAACGAGCCGAATGTTCCTGCCAGTTGGCGCTTCAGCATCGACGTTGCCTCGCGTTGGGAAGAGGCATTTTTCTCCGCGGTTGCCCCTCAGACCCGGAAGATCGCGCTGCGCAGTGCCGTGACCCTGAGCCCAGACCGGGGAGGTATTTTCGCCGAGTTGCTGTGGATGGTCCGCCTTGGGGCGGGAGGCACGGCGGGCTCGGGAGATCAGTTTGTTTCGTGGATTCACGGGACCGATTTCATTCGCAGTGTGGAGTTCTTGATCGATCATGAAGAGATTGACGGCGTAGTCAACGTAGCCGCACCTAACCCACTCCCTAATCGCGACTTTATGCGTGCGTTGCGGCAAGCGTGGGGAACATGGGTTGGCGTCCCCGCTCCCACGCCCGTACTCGCACTCGCCGCGGTGTTTCTGCGCACGGAAACCGAACTTATTTTAAAGAGCCGTCGGGTTGTTCCGGGACGGCTCCTGCGAGCGGGATTTGAGTTTCAGTTTCCGAAATGGCCGGAAGCGGCCAGGGATCTGGTGGAACGATGGCGCGAAAGAACCTGAGAACCGGCAGTTTAACTGGCGACCGAGGTTAGTCCTCCCTAGTTTATAATCCAGCCCACCGATGAACTTGACCTCTGGCGCGCGGCTTGGTCCGTATGAGATTGTTGCCCCGTTGGGCGTTGGCGGGATGGGCGAGGTTTATCGCGCACGCGATTCCCGTCTCAAGCGTGAAGTGGCGATCAAGGTTTTGCCGCCGGCAGTTTCTCTGGACACCGACCGGCTGCGGCGTTTTGAGCAGGAGGCCCTCGCCACAGCTGCGCTGAACCATCCCAATATTCTGGCGGTTTTCGACATTGGCACACACGAAGGGTCGCCCTATGTGGTCTCCGAACTGCTTGAGGGCGAAACTTTGCGGGATCGCCTGCGCAGCGGATCGATTGCCGTGCGAAAAGCGTTGGACTATGCCATGCAAATCGCGCATGGCCTCGCCGCGGCGCACGAAAAAGGAATTGTTCACCGTGACCTCAAGCCGGAAAATCTTTTCCTGACCAAAGACGGGCGGGTTAAGATCCTCGATTTCGGACTGGCAAAGCTCACTCAGACCGAACCCGGCGGCCACGCCCCCACGATGACCCACGTCACCGAGATCGGCACGGTGCTGGGCACGGCGGGATATATGTCGCCCGAGCAGGTTCGTGGCGTAGCGGTCGATGCGCGCTCCGACATATTCAGCTTTGGAGCAATTCTTTACGAGATGATCTCAGGCAAGCGCGCGTTTCACAGAGAAACCGCTGCGGATACGATGAGCGCGATCCTGAAAGAAGATCCTGCGGAGTTTAACGAAACCAATCGCAGCGTTTCTCCGGCGCTGGAACGCATTGTGCAACACTGCCTGGAGAAAAATCCCGAGGCGCGGTTTCACTCGGCCAGCGATGTCGCGTTCGATCTCGAACATCTTTCTGGGATTTCCAGCACATCGACGAGGCTTACACCGGTAGCCAGCACGCCATCTCCGAACCGGTTGTTCGCCGCGCTTGTCGGCGGTCTCGCGCTCGCGCTCGCACTCGCGATGCTTGCCCTTGGCTTGTGGTTGGTACGGGGCAAAGGCCCGGCGCCTTTAGCCGAGTACAACCAAATCACGTTTCGCACCGGGTCCATTGGAAATGCGCGCTTTGCCCCGGATGGCAGCGTCATCTACAGCTCATCGTGGGATGGCGGCGACGACCAACTTTACTTAGCTCGCACGGACGATCCCGGCGCGCGCGAATTAGGGCTGAAGAATGCCGAACTGCTTTCCGTTTCAAAGAACGGGGAACTGGCGATTCGGCTTAACACTGTGCGCTACGGCGGATATGCGCGCAGCGGAACATTGGCCCGAGTTCCACTCAGCGGCGGCACGCCACGCGAGGTGCTGGAGAACGTGCAGGATGCGGATTGGGCTGCGGACGGTACGACCATGGCAGTGGTGCGTTACGTACCGGAAAACGGCCACTGGCGCCTGGAATATCCCATCGGCAAGGTGCTCTTTGACAGCATCAATTGGATCAGCCATCCGAAAATCTCACCGGATGGCAAATGGGTGGCCTTCGCCGACCATGAAAACCCGGGTGGCGACGACGAAGGTTCGGTTGCAGTGATTGGCGCCGACGGCAAGGATAAAGAAAAGAAACTTTCGTCGGGGTGGGAATCACTGGAAGGGATTTTTTGGACTCCTTCCAGCGACGAGATCTGGTTTACGTGCAGCGCCAACGGCAGCGCCGAAAATCCTCACGCTGTGACTCTTTCGGGCAAGCTGCGAACGATCACGAACGTCCCCGGAGGTGTGTGGCTGGAAGACCTGCGGAACGGCACCGCGCTGATGGTGACGCATCAGCAGCGCATCGGAATTCGCGGCATGGCCCCCGGCGCAAAAGAGGAGCGCGACCTGGGATGGTTCGGCTGGTCGATTGTGCGCGACATCAGCCGGGATGGCCACAAAATTGTCTTCGAAGAAGAAGGTAATGGCGGCGGGCAAAACTATACCGTATTTCTTCGAGATACCGATGGGTCACCCCCGACCCGCATCGGCGAAGGCCTTCCCGGGGCGATTTCGCCCGACGCGAAATGGGTGATCACGAAGCCGGCAAAAGGCGGACCACTCAGCATGGTGCCGACCGGCGCGGGTGAAGCCCGGCAACTCACGCACGACGCCATCAGCTACAACGGCTCTCGCTGGCTTCCCGACGGTAAGCATCTGCTCGCCTCGGGAATCGAGGCCGGACACGGCGTGCGCGACTACCTGATCGACACGAGTACCGGAGACGCCAAGCCCATAACACCGGAGGGTATCGCCGGCGTGCATCTTTCTCCCGATGGCAAAAGTGCAGCAGTGCTTGGGTCCGATGGAAAATGGGGAGTCTGGCCGCTGGACGGGAATGCCATTCGTCCGATCCCGGGCCTCGACGGAAGCTTTTACGTGAACGGCTGGTCGCCTGATGGAGGCTCAGTTTACGTGGCATCAAGCCGCGCAGATCAGAGGGTCGCCAAAGTCTACAAAGTGAACATCGCAACCGGAAAAATGGAGTTCTGGAAGACTTTCGGCGGCGAGGCAGGATCGGGTCTTACAGAAGCCAGCGCGCCAATATTTTCTGCTGACGGGAGCGCCTACGCCTACGTTTACGTGCGGGTACTCTCGGAGGCTTACGTGGTTACGGGATTAAAATAGGTAGTTTCCATGATGCGCGAAGCCATCGCAACCAATGACGCTCCACAGGCCCTCGGGCCCTACTCACAGGCCATTAAGGCGAACGGGTTCATATTCGTTTCTGGCCAGTTGGCCATCGATCCATCCACTCAACAGGTCATCAGCGGAGACATGGCGGCCCAAACTGACCGCGTGCTGCGCAATGTGTCGGCGATACTGGAGGCCGCCGGCAGCACCCTCGACAAAGTGGTCCGCGTCTGTGTCTTCCTCAAAAGCATGGACGACTTCGCCGCCATGAATGAAGTTTACGGTAAATATTTTCTCTCGATTCGACCGGCTCGCTCCACCGTCGGAGTGACGCGATTACCCAAAGATGTACTGGTAGAAATCGAGGTAATCGCGCTAGCCTGAGAAGAATCGAACCGGAGCACAATTCACTTAGTGCTCAGGCCGGGCTCTTTCTTTTAAGTTCGATGCACATCAAAGTGAGCGTTACAAAATCAGCAACCTTCCTGTGTACCTTTGTGCCCGTCTGTGTTTAAGATTGTGATTAAAAGTACTGGCAAGGAGACAAACATGACGAAGTATGTCGCGGCGATTGCAATCATTCTGGCGCTGACGGCAGTTCTTTTCGCGCAAAGCACCGCTAAGAAGTCTACGACTCCCAATACAAATGCTCCCACGAAAGTGACTGGCGATGGAGTGAAGACACCCTCCGGGCTAATCTATTGGGATATCCGTGTGGGCAATGGCGACGTCGCCAAGGAGGGCAGCCACGTTCGGGTGCATTACACCGGCTGGCTCACCACCGGCAAGAAGTTCGACAGTTCGGTCGACGCTGGAAAGCCGTTCGATTTCACCATCGGCAATGGCGAAGTGATCAAAGGCTGGGATATAGGAGTTGCAGGGATGAAAATTGGTGGAAAACGCCAGCTGCGAATTCCTCCCGACCTAGGCTATGGCGCGGAGGGTACTCCGGGTGGGCCGATCCCGGCCAATGCCACTCTCATCTTCGATGTGCAATTGCTGGGTGTGCAGTAGGAAAACAGCGGTCTCGGTGTTAGGTCATAGGTCTTAGGCGCGAAGGGATTCAACTGCAGTGAAGGCCCAAGATCAAATTCCTAAGGCCTAGCACCTGAGACCCAAGACCTGCTTCTCTACGCTTTCACCACTTTGCCGCTGCGCAGGCAGGCCGTGCAAACGCGCATGCGTTTCGTGGTAGCGCCCACGCGGGCGTGGACCGGACGCAGATTGATGTTCCAGCGCCTTTTGGTCACGTTATGGGCGTGGCTGATTCGGTTTCCGAATTGCGGCTTCTTGCCGCAGATATCACATTGTTGTGCCATGACTGCTAGAGATCCTTTCAGGGCTTAGCGAAACCACTATTCTACCGGATCGGGCGGCTTTCCGACAATTCAGATGTAGGGACAGCCGCCCCCGGCTGTCCGTCGAGCGAAGCTCGACTCCACCTCCGCCGCCACGGCATTTCTCCTATGCGATACTGAATTCATGCAGTCTCGGCTTCAAACCCCTACCGTGGCCACGGACCCCAAATCGGTGAGGGTCGACCTCACCGGCGGCACGGGCGTGCATATCGACTGGAAAGACGGCCACGTTTCGCACTACAACTTCGTTTACCTGCGCAACGCCTGCCCGTGCGCCATGTGCGAAGAAGAGCGCAGCAAGGCCGGTCGCCGCTACGGAGAGGCTCCGAAACTCGCTCCCGGCGCGTTGCCTATGTTCAAGCCCGCGGCGAAACCAACCTCAGCCGAAGGCGTGGGCAAGTACGCTATTAAGTTCACGTGGAACGATGACCACGACCTCGGCATTTACTCGTGGAAGTTTCTACGTGAAGTCTGCCCGTGCGCGGAGTGCACAGCGCAGACCGCAGCCGAGGAGTAGCACGTCGAACCTGTCAACCTGTCGAATATGCAAGAAGGCAAATTCAGCAGAACGGCTCAGCGGGTGGCGATTCGCCGTGCGGCGCACCAGGTTCTCGACCATCCCAGAGTGCTCGACGATCCTCTGGCTCTCCGCATCATTGGCGTCGAAACGGCGGAAGAACTTAGGTCCAATCCGAAAGAGAACCACAAATTTGCCCGCGCCTTCCGCGCCTTCATGGCGGCACGCAGTCGCTACGCCGAGGACGAACTCGCACGTGCCGTCGAGTGCGGCGTGTCGCAATATGTGATATTGGGCGCAGGCCTCGACACCTTCGGTTACCGCAACGGTCATCCTGAGTTACGGGTCTTCGAGGTCGATCATCCCGCCACGCAGGAGTGGAAACGTGAGCAACTGCAAGCGGCCGGCATTTCGATCCCGCAATCGGTCACCTTTGTTCCCGTGAACTTCGAACGGCAAACTCTCGCGGACGGGCTCGGGAGTTGCGGATTCGACGCAAACGCGGCCGCTTTCTTCTCGTGGCTGGGCGTTACGCCTTATCTCACTCACGAAGCCTGCATGGCCACTCTGAGTTTCATTGCCAGGATGCCGGAGGGCAGCGGCGTGGTCTTTGATTTTGCAATCGATCCAGCGCTGCTCAACGCGGGACAAAGAGAAGCGCTCGATGCGCTCTCTGCACGCGTGGCCGGATATGGAGAACCATTTCGGCTATTCTTCGATCCCGCAAAATTGCGGGACGAACTGAAGAGTCGGGGATTCCGGCGCACCGAGTTTCTGCAAGGCAAGCAAATTAACGCGCGCTACTTCAACGACCGGACTGACGATCTTCGCGTCAGGGGCGGCTTGGGACATCTGATGGGCGCGTGGGTGTAGCACGATCTCGTGTTGACTTCGGAACAATCGCAAATCTCGATTCCCCTGTAAAATTGAATCATCGCATCCGGAGCCACTTCCGCATTGTCTTTTCTCGATCAACTCAACCCGCAGCAGCGCGAGGCCGTCGAAACCACCGAAGGCCCGGTGTTGATCCTCGCCGGCGCGGGGAGCGGTAAGACTCGGGTCATCACCTATCGCATCGCCTATCTCATCGAGCACGTCGGAGTCATGCCGGAGTCGATTCTGGCGATGACTTTCACCAACAAAGCGGCCGCCGAAATGGGCGAGCGCGTCGAGAAACTCGTCGGCGGACTCAGCATCGCCAAGCCGGTCATCTCAACGTTTCATTCTTTCTGTGTGCGCGTTCTTCGCCGCGACATTGAAGCCCTGCAAATTCCTTCCGCCACGCCCGGCCAACCGCCGATCGGACATACGAAAAAATTCGTCATCTACGACGAAAGCGACATGCAGGCGGTGGTCAAAGGAATCATGAAGCGCCTTGGCCTCGACGACAAGCAACTAACGCCGCGTATCGTGCTCTCTCGCATTTCGTGGGCGAAGAATCACATGCTCGACCCGCAGGAGCTTTACCTGCAATCGGCCGACCCTAAGACGGAGAAGATCGCGCACCTGTTCGAGGAATATCGCAAAGAACTGAGAAAGGCGAACGCCCTCGACTTCGATGATCTTCTTTTGGAAGCCACACGGCTCTTAAAAACGTCCGCGCCGGTGCGAGAGTATTACAATCGCCGATTTCAGTACGTGATGATCGACGAATATCAGGATACGAATCGGCCGCAGTACGAACTCATGCGCATGCTTGCCGGTGCTCGCCACAACGTTTGCGCCGTCGGCGATGAAGATCAGTCGATTTATTCGTGGCGTGGCGCCGACATTCGCAACATTCTTGAGTTCGAACAGGATTTTCCGGAAGCCAAGATCATCCGCCTCGAACAAAACTACCGCTCCACGCAGAATATTTTGCAGGCTGCCTCGTCCGTGGTCGCCAATAACCTGCGTCGCAAAGGCAAAAATCTTTGGACTTCGCGCCAGGGTGGCACGAAGATCGGTTATTACGAAGCTCCCGACGGCGAAAACGAGGCGCTCTTCGCCGCCGATCACATCGCAAAATACTTGCGCGAGGCCGGTCGTGCGGAAAGCTCGGGCCGTGAAATTCCGCGCGCCGCCGTGCTCTACCGCACCAATTCACAGTCGCGTCTGTTTGAAGAAGCGATGCGCCGCTACGGGCTGAAATATCATGTGGTCGGCGGCTTCTCGTTCTACGAACGCGCCGAGATCAAAGACATGATCTCGTATCTCAAGGTCATTCAGAATCCCGACGATTCAATCTCGCTGCTGCGCGTCATCAACACGCCCACGCGCGGCATCGGCAAAGGCACCATCGAAACCATCGAACGCCTCGCGCTCGAAACCGGGTTGTCGTTATGGGGCGCACTCGGGGAAGCGATTCGCCGTCAACTCCTGCCTCCGCGCGCCCTGGCGGCACTGAAAAGTTTTCAACAATTGATCCGGGACGCGCAAGCGATGTTAGCCGGAACTTTTGC
>JBAPOI010000112.1:0-12705 GCA_049279555.1 Candidatus Sulfotelmatobacter sp. | reverse complement strand
AACTCTTACTGGTGAACGCCGAATTCTTCGGTGCTCCAGTCAGAGAGCCAGTCGACATCAGACTGAACGGTGAGAACCGAACCGCCCATGTCGCTACCGAAGTCAACCAGGCAGGTGGAAGCGGCGTGGCTGCCGCCCTGCAAGTTGATGCCGGTGAAGACGCCAGCGCATGCCTTGTGGCCGTTAGCTGGGGTGACAGTTCCACCAGTCTGCTTGTAGTGTGAGCGGTAGACGAACAGGTTCAAATCGCCCGTCCATACGCCGCTGCCGCCCGACAGGTTGGTCAGGAACGGAACGAAGTCTGACAGACCGTCGCTGACGGTTGTGATCTCCTCCTGCGCGGCCATGTCCAGAACCGCAGGCCAGGTTTTGACCTTGGCAGACACGGGGGCAAAGGTGACGATCCGCAGCAAGCTCCACAGGGGATACTTTCCGTCCTTAATGTGCGTGAACGGAATTGCGAAGCAGTTTTGATTGGTTCCGTTGATGTTGCAATACGGTGGGTTATATGCGCCCGCCGGATTTGGAGTCGGGTCGAGTGCGCCGCCCTCGGTGGTGAATAGAGGATCGATCGCATCGACGGTGAGGTAGTGGCCAATGTAGCTGCCAGGGCAGGTATCGGTGCCGCCCGTTGCATTGCACAACGGTTGCATGTTGCCATAGCTCCAGAAAGAATAGCCAATGCTGTTATCGACGGTCGCATTGCCAGCGCCCGCGTTGTAGGTTCCCATGGTTGCTTTGACTTCCTCACCCGATCCGATTGCGCGGAGACGCACAGGGAGGTTGCCGCTGCTGCCAGGGCACTCGTTGTTGGGATTTACCAGGAACATAGGATTGAAGCAGTTCGCTTGCGGATATCCGCCGGTGAGCGGGCAAGCGGTTCCGTTTCCGCCGGGGAACTTGGCGGGATCGTTGAACTGTTCCTGTCCGTTATACACGTTGCTCTCGGGCGGCAGGCTGGTGCCCGTGCCGGTAGGAGCGAAGAGCGGGTTAGCGCTGCCGTTCGAAGTACGCACCGCAGTGAACTCGAACGTGTTGTAGGTGCCCGAGAGCGGTTCGCGATGGACCACCTGGATAGGAGATCCGGGACCAGGCGCGCCAGTTGTGAGCAGATCGCCGGTGCAATGAGTCCAGCCGCCGAAGACTTGAGCCAGGATCTGTTTGTTGATGTCGTTGTAAACGTAAGTGCCGCCGCTCTGCGTTCCGAAGACGGTGCCGTTATGAGCAATCACCATCATCGGCGCAGCTCCAGTAGAGACGGTCGTGTAGGCCGGCAGAGTTCCGCCGGAGATTGGGTCGGTGCCGCTCAACGCAAACTTAACCACGTTGAACGTTTTGGCCTGATTGAATGCGTCCGTGATGGTGCAGCCCACGGTAGCCGCACCCGTGCAAGTGCCGTTGCCCGCAGTGCTATAGCCCAAACCGGTTAACTGGCCCGTGCCGACTTTAGTTACAACGTTCGCGGTGCCGCTGGCGGCAATGTCATAGCCGTTATACGTCGTGAGAGCGCGAGTGGTTGCGTAGAGAGCGTCTTCCGGACGGATGTCGGTAGCGCCCGCGTTGAAGTAGCACTGCCATTGCGTGAGGTAGCCTGTGGTGGTGGTGGTCAGGTTGCCGCAATAAGCAGGAGCTGGTTGGTTGCCGGCGACGTTTACCCGCGTTTCCGGGGTCACGTTGAGCACGGCGACGATTGCCAGGAAACCGGCGTCGGTGGGACCTACCGTGTCAGCGATGCCGCCGACCTGGTTCTCGGTGGTGGCGTTGATGCTGCCGGGGACGATGTTGCCGTAAGCGGCGGCCAGGGCCGTATAAATTTTGTTGCTGTTTGCGCTGGCAGTGTACTTCTCATAGGCGAAGAAGTCTTTTACGCCTGCGCCTGAGTCGATCGTCCAGTAAGCGTAGACGTTGCATACCGCGTTGAAGTCCCAAAAAACCCAGAACGGGTTGGCGCCGTCGCTGATGGGGCTGGTTGGATTGGTGCGCTTGTCGAAAATCTTTGCGCCCTTGGAGGTGGAGAGCAAGTTGTAGCTAGTGCCGCTCTGGGTCAGCACGCGTGCCGCCTGGGCAAGCGAGTTGGCTTGAGCGGACGAGCCGACGCCATTGAATTGAATGGTCACGCCGCTACTGCAGGGCGTCACTGCGAAGACGTTTGTGGCGGCGAACATCGACGCGGTCAGCGCCAGTGCCACCACTAGCATGTTCTTCTTCATTTCGATTTTCTCCTTGTTGCATGGTTCCTAGAGTTAAGGGGGATCGCCCCGTCACGGCGCCCCTGCACTTCAGGCGCGCCACGGAATTTGCGAATGTGCAGGTCAGAGTTGATGAGGAAGCGCACGAGACTTTTCCAATTCCCGACGCGCAGCAACTATCTCGGAAATCTGTTAAGCCACGATGACGGCAGTATTAAACTCGAATGAATTTACGGCTCGGGAGCGGTTAACAAGGAGTATCGGATTGTGGAAAAACAGCCCGTATTTTGCTGCGATGCAAGGGGTTACATTTTTTGGGCTAAGCAGTGCCCGCTGTGTTGAGCGGGCTGAGTCCTCTAGGCTAGGAATTGCAGACTATGAAATTTCTTGATGGGGTGCATCTAAAGCTTGCGGCAGTGACTCCTCTAGGACGGTCGCGTACGAGGTACCCTAAATCAAGGCTCGAGTTACGCTAGGGCTGATCGCCTAGGACCGGTCTGTCCGCGTCAAAGGGAGGGCGGTGAGGCGCTGTCAGGGACTATTTCGAGATCCTCTAGTACCGCTAGCACAGCCTAATATCGTCCAAAGCAGGCCGTCCCGAGTTTGTCTCCTAGGGGTTCTAAGCGGTCTTTACGCGAAACAGTTGCTAGCGCACAATTAGACACGCGAGCCTAGTCTCTTGCGGCACTCGCGAATGAGACACGACTCCGGTCCCGACGTGCATCTGTCACTGGAAATTAATTCTCCCTTCATCGTTCTGTAACAATCCGTCGTTACGTTTATACGTCTTAAGTTCGAGCCATCGTTCCAACGAAATTCAGAATCCTTCTGGGGCTGTCGCCGCCCCAACGTCATTTCTGGGAGTGTGTTCGTGAGATTTTGCCGATTCCTTTTTATTTTGGCGGTTTTGATCGCCGGTTCGAGTGGTTTCGCGCTGCCACAGAAGGGGAACGCATCGCTGCACGGCATTGTGATTGTTCCCTCAGGCTCGCCCATTCCCGGAGCGACCATCGCGGTGGAAGGCAAGGGAGGCGCACAAGGCGCAATCACCGACATCAACGGCGAGTTCAACATCAGCGGACTGAACCCAGGTACCTACGACGTCAAGATCACCGCCGCAGGCTTTCAGCCCTTCGAAGTCCAAGTCTCCATGTCGGGCAATTTGGTGCAGGAGGTCGACGCGGTTCTAGCATTCATTCCGAAGACCGTAGAAACAGCGCCAAGCCCGGCGGAGGTTCCTCCGGCGACTCCTACAACTCCGGAAGTTCCGGGGCAGGCGCCCGCAACCGGTCCGGTTCAAAACCCAGCCCAGAACTCGACGCAGAATCCGGCACAAGCTCCGGCACAAAATCCTGCACAACTGCCCTCACAAAACCCGGCACAAAATCCGGCCGCAAGCACGGTCGCTGCACCTCAGAATTTTTCCGTCACCGCACCAAAAGGAAAAGCTGCCGTTTATGGCAGCGTGACCGACCAATCGAACGCCGTAATCCAGGGAGGAACCGCGACCGCATCCGGCAGCGCAGGCCAGGTGACAGCAACCGTCAATGCGCATGGGCAGTACGTGCTGAATGGACTTGCGCCCGGACAATATAAGTTGAGTGTCTCCGCCGCTGGCTTTGCGGCCTTCGAAACCGATCTCACGCTGACGGCCGACCAGAGCGTGGAGATTGACGCAACGCTTCAGCCGCCGAGCGCGAAGACGGAAGTAAATGTGGAAGCTTCCAATGCCGCTTCGGTGGAGACGCAGAGCGCGCACCTCGAAGGCACGATCACGGAGAAGGAAGTTCTTGAGACCGGATTGAATGGTCGCAACTTCACCCAGCTCATTGCCCTCGCTCCGGGCGTGAGCAACCAGACCGGACAGGACGAAGCCAAAGTTGGCGTCGCAGGTAGCGTGAAATACAGCGTGAACGGCGGCCGCGTGGAATACAACAATTTCGACGTGGATGGCAGTGATGTGTTGAACGCTGGACTCAACGGTGCCGAGAGCACGTTGATGGTTTATCCCAGCCTGGATGCCATTTCCGAAGTGAAAGTGTTGACTTCGAACTACGGTGCACAGTACGGCCGCACTGCTTCAGGAACAGTGCTGGTCACCACCAAGTCGGGGACACCGGAATTCCATGGCGGGGGCTATGAGTTTCTGCGCAATGAATTTTTCAACGCTCGAAACTATTTCGACCCGCCGGGGAAGGCCCCACTCTATCGCAGACAGGATTTCGGTTTCACGCTGGGCGGTCCAATCAGTTTTTCCAAAGCGAAGAAGAAAACATTCTTCTTCTGGTCGGAAGAGTTTCGTTTAGAGAAGTCACCGTTGGGCCCAGGCGACGAACCGGGAGACTTCAATCAGGGCGTTCCTACCCTCGCCGAACGCGCCGGGGACTTCAGCGACGTGTGTCCTCCGGCTTTGCCCGGAACCGCAACCCCTTTTAAGCGGGCACAGTATCCCGATTGCCCGCAGGTAAACGGAGGGACTTACACAGGGAACCTGCTGGGGAATACGGTAGGAACCACTGCCGTGCTGGATAAGCAAAGCGTCACCTTGATGAACGCTCTGATCCCGCTTCCAAATTCAGCGACAGGATGCAACTCGAGCCTGGTTGGGCAGACCGATATTAAAACCGGGCAACTCCTGATTCCCTGCTACGTCGCTGCAATTTCTCCTCCTACTTACTGGCGGGAGGAGTTGGGCCGAATTGACCATCATTTTACCGACAATCTTTCGCTTGCATTCCGGTACATCCACGATTCCTGGAATACCACCACGCCGGTTCCACAGTGGGGATACCTGCAGACGGCAGCAGTTCACGAGCAGAGCTTTCCCACCGTCGAAAACAAACTCAACGGCCCGGGTACAAGCATGGTGGTCCGGTTAACCGATGCAATTTCCCCGTCGCTCCTCAACGAATTTGTTATCAGTTACGTTAACTCCAACATCACGCTACAGAATGCGAGTGGGCCAGGCGGCAACCTCCAAGCGACCGTCCTCCGCGGTGCCGATCCCACAACACTGGAGACCGGCATCGGCTACATCTTCAACAACGGTTTCGGAGGCAACAAGCTGCCCGGGTTGCTGTTTGGTGGCACTAACGCAGCCTACGGCGGCAATGGTTTCGCCGTCGACACTTCTTACGAACCCTGGGAACACACCAATCCCACTTACAGCCTGGCCGACAACGTTACCAAAGCGATCAAAACCCACACACTCCAGTTCGGCATTCAGGCAGTCAACGCCCGGCGTAGTGAAACGAACGGCGCGATCGGTTCGGCTAGCGGCGATGTGCAGGGATTGCTTGGCTTTTCCAACTTTGCCGGGAGTACTACCGGGGCCAGCACCGGCAATGCCTTTGCCGACTTTCTAGTCAGCAACTCGAATGTCAATGATGGCCAGCCGATTGTCGCCAGCTACCAGCAGGACAGCGCCCAGCTCAAGTACTACAACAACTACTGGATCGCTGAACCGTATGTGCAGGATGACTGGCGCGTCACGCACCGCTTGACGGTCAACCTCGGAGTGCGCCTTAGTTTATTTGGCAACTATCAGGAGAAGAACCTGAACGCCTGGAACTGGGAACAAAGCGTCTTCAAGCAGCAACTGCAGCAGCAAGTCGCCAATGGGATGGCGGTGACCGTCGACCCCTTTAATGGCAATCTGATAGCCGGGAACACACCAGTTCCGTTGAACGCGACCAATCCGCTGTCAGGCCTGAACCCGGCGGTGATCAACGGTTTGGTGCAATGCGGCAAGAACGGCATCCCCGCGAGTTGCATGAGCAGTCACACCTTCAATCCGGCGCCCCGCATTGGTTTCGCTTGGGATCCGAAAGGCGATGGCAAGACGTCGATTCGAGGGGGTTACGGACTGTTCTACGAACATGGTACCCCGAAAGAAGCCAACACAGGTTCGCTCGAAGGCGGCCCGCCGCTCAATCTCACCATGACGCAGCTGAACCCCAACCTAGGCTATGACGGTATCGGCAACAATGGCGACGGACAGACCATGGTCAACGGGGCCATCATGGGCGTTGCATTCCCCATTGACGTAACCTCCATTCCCACGAAGAGCATTTGGCCGTACGCGCAACAATGGAGCTTTAGCGTTCAGCGCCAGCTTCCAAGAGACACCGTGGCGACTTTGGCCTACGTGGGTAGCAAGGGGACGCATCTATCGGCCGAACTGCAACTGAATCAGCTCACCGTGCCGCCCACCGGAACAGAAGGGATATTCCTTACAGGAAGTCCTTACGCTCCTGGCCAACCCATTACCTCCCAGGACTGCAGCAGTTACACTGGTGGACCAGCCGGAACCTTTACCGTAGGGAAGAGTCCGATTGGACAGGTGACTCCGATTCCGGTGTCGGTGACGCCTCACGAGGCGGCATGGCCTAACCTTCTGGCCGCCTGTTATTCTCTTGACCCAGCGATTCAAAGCAACTCCCAGACTACCTTCCTCCCGCAACCCAATTTCCTGCGTACGTTCGCTCCGGGGATAGGCCGGGTGTTATCGCTGCAGGACATTGCGGATTCGGAATACCACGCTTTGCAGTCCACAATCCGCCGCACCCGAGGACCACTTACCGTCGGAGCTTCCTACACCTACAGCCACTCCCTGGATGATTCCTCGGATCGTTCCGACGCGTCCTTTGTAAATTCGGCCAACATCAAGTCGAACCGGGCAAGTTCAAGTTTCGATCAGCGTCACTCCCTGAGCGTGAACTACATCTACGCCTTTCCCAAGTTGAGCGGCGCTTTCGACCGGTCGGCCTTCCACGCTGCCGCTGTATCGGATGGAAGCGATAGCCAGGGCACAAAGCCGCCGACACAAAGTGATTCGCAGCTTCTGCGGGCCATGCTCGATGGTTGGGAACTCTCTGGAATTACCGCATATCAATCGGGCACCCCCTTCACTGTGGTCAATGGCGGCAGCGGCGCCACCGGGCTTGCTCCGTCAGATAATGCGGGAGTGGCAAACGGATCCGGCGTGGGTTCCTTCCCCGACGTTATCGGCGATCCGCGGGCTCCCGTGCCGCAGCGTTTTAACGCCTCCAGCGTCGGGCCGCTCTTGTTTAACCCCGCCGCATTCGTGGCGCCGACGGGGCTTACTTTCGGCGACGCGGGACGCAACTTCCTCAACAACCCGCACCGGCTGAATTTTGATATGAACCTGCTGAAGCATTTCAAAATCACCGAAGGCAGCGCAATGGAGTTCCGTCTGGAACTCTTCAACGTGTTCAATCACACGCAGTTCCGGATCTTCAATCCGAACATTGGAAACACGGCGTCGAACACCGTCGGCTGCTACGGCGGCGTATACGACTCCGCGGCCGGTGGCCTCACACCGGTGGTCGGCTCCCCGGGGGCACAGCCCATTAACGTGGATTGCACAACCGGCAGCGCTCTCTTTCACCCGGTGGACTCGCATCGTCCTCGAACGCTTCAACTGGGACTGAAGTACAACTTTTGATCAAGGATCTTCTAGTGACCGGGCCTGGGTTCGCGATGCGTAGTCTTCGCTCTCGAAGTCGTCGCCCTCGGCATGAGCGGGGCTACGTGCTGCTCACACTGCTGCTGGCAGCATCGCTTCTGGTGATCGCAGCGGCTGTCGTGGCCCCGATGATTACTCTCCAGATTAGGCGCGATCAGGAAGAAGAGTTGATCCATCGAGGGATGGAGTACCGCCGCGCAATTCGTTCTTACGCCAAGCACACCGGGAATTTCCCTTTGACACTGGATCAGTTGGAGCACGCTACTGGAAACCGCTATCTGCGCCGGCGCTACAAGGATCCCATCACCGGGAAGGATTTTCGGCTGCTGCACATGAACGATATCGCCGCGCTGGGAGCCGGTTCCAATCCCGTGGGCACGTCATCCGGCGGCAGCGCGAACACTACGGCGGGAGGTTTCTCGAATGCTTCGTCAACCGAAGCCAATCCGCAGGAACCAACCGCCGATCAGAACGCACAGGCTGGTTCACAAGGCAGCCCTACGCCCCAGGCTGCCGCTTCCTCGACTGCTCCGGTTAGTGGCGCAGGTTTTGGCGGCGGTGTAATCATGGGCGTGGCCAGCTCCAGCCCGAAGAAAACAATTCGCGAATTCAACCACAAGAACCACTACAAAGACTGGTTATTTTTTTATTCGGCGAACTACGACGGCAGCGTCGAGGTCAATGGTCCAACGCCGTCTACACCAGTTTTCGCGTTGCAAAAAAATTCAGCGGATTCTTCAAGTCAGCAAACACCGATGTCTCAGACGCCCAGCGCGCAACCGCAGAGCAGCAGCTCACCGCAATAGAGCGGCGACCCAGTCTAGCGGGCGAATCTCACTGTGCGGAGCCCTTCGTCAAACGATCCAACGCATCTTCAGCGGGTCGAAACTTGGCATCAATCTGCATTGCGCGCCGGTAAGAAGCGATAGCGTCACCGTTCGATGCGACGCTCTCTTGCAACTGTCCAAGCTTCCAGTAGCCCCGTGCGGTGGGCTGGGTGGCAAGACTGCGTGTAAGATCGACGATCTGTTCGTCTGTGTAAGTTCTGGCGAATCCCGTGAAGGCGGCGGGAGCATTCTTGGGACCGAGTTGCAGCGCCTCGCGATAGTATTGCCGGGCCGTGGTCAGGTCGAGCAGCCGCTCGTAGGCGGATCCCAAGTCGGTAAGAATTCTTCCCTTGATCGATGGATCTTGCGCGTACTCCAGCGCCTCTTTGTATTTCGCGATTGCTTCCTGCACCCGCCCATGCGTCTGAAGATCGGCGCCGACATTAAGAAGCGCCTCGGAGTCTTTCGGATTGATCTGAAGCGCCCGCTGGAAGTGGGCTTGAGCCTCGTTGGAGTAAGGCACTCCCTTGTTCAGAGCGCTGAGAAGAATCTCCGAGCCGACGACATCCTCAGCCACAAAGTTGGTCGGGTCGACCGCAACGGCCTGCGACCACAGATCGAGCGAACTTCGCCATGTGCGCGCTTGCCGCCACGCCAGCACGGAAAATAGCATGAGCACCGCTGTCGCCGTGATCGCTGCAGAAACGCGGACCTTGCGCCTTGCGTGCTGAACCCAATCGGCGAGGCACCAAACAGCGGCGACGAAAATACCGATCAGCGGAAGATAAGCGTAACGATCCGCCATTCCCTGGTCGCCAACTTGAATCAGCCCGATCACCGGCACCATCATCCCAAGAAACCAACACCAGCCCATAATCAGGTAAGGGCGCGAACGTTCGCGCCATACCCATGCGCTAACGCCGGCGAGGAAGACTCCGCACAGCGTCACCTGCCATGCGGCGAGCCGTCCCGCGAAGTGCGGATAAAACACCGCCAAGTGAAGTGGCCACACAGCCTTCCACAAGTACGCCGCATAAGAAACAACCGCATTTGCCAGGCGGGCGGACAGGGAAAACTTGGTGACCGACTTGATGGCGTTTACTTTTTCCTGTGCAACCAGCGTAAGCTGGCAATCGGCAACACTCAGAGCCAGCATGAGCAACTTTTCTAGCGCAAGTTTCCATGCAGGAAACTGCGGTGCTGGGAACTGAAGTGACGGTTGGCTCCAGTTTTGAATGCGCTGCAGAGGCCAGTAGTCGAGCAATAGAAGGACAAAAGGAAAAGTGACCGCCATCGGCTTTGCCGCCAAAGCGAAGGCGAAGAGCAGCGCCACGGCCAGGTAACGGACCAAGCTGGGGCGCCGCGCATATCGCGAATAGGCCATCAGCGCCAACAGGAAGAACAGCGTGCACAGCACATTCTTGCGTTCGGCTACCCATGCCACGCTCTCGACGTTGATAGGATGGACCGCAAAAAGAGCAGCCGCAAATAAACTTCGCGCAGTCGATCCCGTGACCTGGGCGAGAAAGATGAAGAGCAGAATCGCATTCAGTACGTGCAGCAACAAACTCGTGGCGTGGTGCCCCCCAGCGTTGTTGCCGAAGATTTGCCAATCCAGGGCGTGAGAAAGCCACGTCACGGGATGCCAATTGCCATGTTCGGTCGAGGTAATTGCCCAACGCAGCGTAGCAGGGTTTATCCCACGCTGAATGTCCGGGTTATCGGTGACATACTCCCCGTCATCGTAGTTCGAAAACGGATGGTGAAGAATTTGAAAGTAGATACTGAAAGTGAGTAACGCCAGCAGAATCGCAGGGGCGACACGCAGCCGTCCAAAAGTAGGAGCGGAAGTGACCGGCGCCGTCTCGACCGGTCGCAGGATCAGACGTGGTCCCGGCGCAGGTTTCGGCGCTGGTCGTGAACGTTTTCTACGGTGCCTGGTCGTGTTTGCAGCGGGCATAACGGATTCGCAAGAAGGCCCGAGTAAAGACAGCCCGAGGTAAGAATAACTTGGGAAAAGGCCGCCCGCCGAAGGTGCGGAAACTTTAACCTGACTGTAATCTCCCATTAACAATTGCCTGACAAACCCTCGGTTACTCTTAACAACTCTTGCCAAATGAGTTCGACTTCCGATGAGCAGGAACCCCCCGCGGCGGTCACAAGTAGCGCAACTCAGGAGCACAAAACCCGAAATCACGAAGCTCGAAGTTGCGAGGTGTGAGGTAGCGAAGACAACCTCACAATCGCCGGGCATTTCTCCGCGCTGGTGTGTTGTGCTGCTTGCAATGGTGATCCTGTTTTTCTCCCTGATCCGCATACGCTTACTAAATTTCCCACTTGAGCGTGATGAAGGCGAGTATGCATACTCCGGACAACTCATGCTGCAAGGCATAGTCCCCTACAGCCTTGCCTACAACATGAAGTTGCCCGGCACCTATGCCGCCTACGCTCTCATCATGGCGGCGTTTGGTGAATCACCTGCCGGCATTCACGCAGGACTACTCCTCACCAATGCGGCAACCGTAATTTTATTATTCCTGCTGGCCAAGAAATTATTCGGTCCGCTTGCGGGGCTGGCCGCCGGATCGAGCTACGCGCTGCTTTCCACAAGCGAATCGGTATTGGGCTTGGCGGGGCATGCGACCCATTTTGTAGTGCTCCCGGCTTTGACCGGTATTCTCATCCTGCTTCATGCCATCGAATCCAAACGAATTGTCCTGTACTTTCTTAGCGGATTTCTGCTTGGTCTGGCTTTCTTGTGCAAGCAGCCTGGTCTCTTTTTCGTCTTGTTTGGCGCATTGTTCTTGAGTGCGATGGAATGGCGCGTCGAGAGGGATTGGCATGGCTTGGCTCGCCGTCTCGGAATCTACAGCGTTGGCGCCATCATTCTGTTTGCACTCACTTGTGTGGTTTTGCTCTTCGCCGGGGCTCTCGGCAAAATGTGGTTCTGGACTTTCTCCTATGGCACTCAGTACGCCTCGGCTTTAACCTTTTCCGAGGGATGGCAACAATTTTCGGAGACCGCGTCCTCTGTCGTTGAGTCCGCCGCATTCGTTTGGATTCTTGCCGCAATCGGCCTTGCCGCATTGGCCTGGGACTCTCGCACTTGGCGGCACGCCGCCTTCACAATAGGCTTTTTGTTGTTCTCATGGGCCGCAGTTTGTCCAGGATTTTATTTTCGTCAGCATTACTTCATCCTGGTGCTCCCAGCCGTTTGTCTGTTCATCGGGATTGCCGTGAGTTCGGCCGCGCACGAACTATCGCAATACCTGCCAAGCGCCGCCGCGACTGCGATTCCCCTGCTGATTCTTCTCTCAGCGATCGCCTTTTCCGTTGCCGGTCAGAGCGATATTTTTTTCAGATTTTCCCCGCTCACCGCCTGCCGTGCGGTTTACGGCAACAATCCCTTTCCTGAGGCGCAAGTCATTTCCGAATACTTGAACCAGCACTCGTCGCCAAACGCCCGCATCGCTGTAATCGGCTCGGAGCCGGAAGTTTACTTTTATTCACGGCGGCATTCGGCTACCGGCCACATTTATACCTATCCTCTGGTCGAACCTCAGAAGTACGCAATGGACATGCAGAAGGACATGGCACGTGAAATCGAAAACAGCCGGCCTGAGTACATGGTGTTCGTGCAAGTCATCAGTTCATGGATTGCCAGTCCAGAATCAAGCACGTTCATCCTGGACTGGTCCCACAAGTACGCTGCCGATCACTACGAAATGGTTGGGATCGTCGACGAGACCGATCCGCAGACTCAGTATGTCTGGGGAGACTCCGCGAAGTCATATCACGTCAAATCCGATGCGTCGATTGGAGTCTTCAAAAGAAAGCTCGATTAAGCCCTATCGCCAATATTCGATGAAATTCGGAGGCAGCCACCAAGCGTCGGCAGCCGATCGACACGATTAACGGCGAGCGCACCCACGCCAGAATCCGCGCGAGCCAGATTTCGCTAGAACACCGCGTCAGAAGCGCCTCGATCAGCCGCGCGCCCGTACGGTTGGCTTCCAGCGGAATATGCTACAGCGCGTCTCTTTATTCCGATTCGTTTCGCGCCCGTCGCAGGGCCAGCTGTGATCTTTCAACACGTTGTCCATTCGACCAAAACCAGAGAAGCTGATTGTGCTGAAGCAATCTCTTCCGAGGAAACGATCGAATGGACATCCACAAGAATGCCCGACTTACGCTGCGCCGT
>JBAPOI010000111.1:0-1509 GCA_049279555.1 Candidatus Sulfotelmatobacter sp. | reverse complement strand
GCCTACCCATGCGGGCATTTCATGAAATCGGCTTCCCTTGATTCGCAAGAAGCAGGCAAGCTCGTCTAACGATGAGCACACACTGTTGCCTTGCGCGCGGCGGTCCGCCCGACGAATGGCACGTAGGCCTTCTGAAAGGTCTTGGGTGGAAATGATATAGGAAAAAAGGCCTCGCTTGCGTAGATGGGAGGTTGTCATCACACCCATCACCGGCAAGGAGGCCCAAGGATGCGATATCTTAACCAAGGACGGTTTCAGCAACAGGTGAGATTCTTACAGCAGCAGTTTCTGCAGGATGGAAATCTCCCCTTCAGCGACATTCTGTCAACCGGCTTGATTGACCAAGCACTGACAGCACTGCAAGTGGGGCTGGTCGATTGCGTCTACACACCGCTGGTCACCCTGTGTGTGTTTCTCGGCCAGGTGCTGAGTGCTGATCACTCGTGCCGCGCGGCAGTGGCGCGTCTGATCGCATATCGAGTCGCGAGGAAACAACGTGCGTGCTCGCCGGAAACGAGCGCCTACTGCCAAGCCCGCAAACGGTTGCCGGAAGAGTTCTTCTCGCAGATCGCGCGGCAGACGGGGCGCCAGCTCGATGCCAACGCGAAATCGAGTTGGTTGTGGAAGAATCGACGCGTGTACATTTTCGACGGTGCCACCGTCTCGATGCCTGACACCTACGAGAATCAAAAAGCCTATCCCCAACCGCCGCAGCAAAAACCCGGTCTGGGATTTCCGTTGATGCGGATCGCAGCCATCTTTTCGCTGGCTTGCGGCTCGGTGCTCGACGTGGGCCTATGCCGTTACGCCGGCAAAGGGCAAAGCGAGTTGGCGCTGCTGCGTCAAATGTGGTCGATCTTTCGGCCCGGCGACATCATGCTGGCCGATCGCTTGATGTGCGCGTGGACAGAACTGGTGATGCTCAAGCAGCGCGACGTGGACAGTGTATGTCGTTTCAACTCAGCCAACCGCAAGACCGACTTTCGTCGGGGAACACGTTTGGGGAAAGACGATCACATTGTCACGTGGTTCAAGCCCACGAAGCCCCGATCGATCGATAGGCAGACCTACAACACGCTTCCCGAATCGTTGACGATCCGAGAATGTCGCGTGCCCATTGCCCGACCCGGCTTTCGGGTGAAGGTCATCGTGATTGCCACAACGCTCTTGGATCACATCACCTATCCGCCATCCAAACTGGCGGAACTGTATCGCGCCAGGTGGAATGCCGAACTCGATCTGCGGTCCCTGAAACGAACCATGCAGATGGACGTGCTGC
The DNA here is from genome assembly GCA_049279555.1 of Candidatus Sulfotelmatobacter sp. Lineage (GTDB taxonomy): Bacteria > Acidobacteriota > Terriglobia > Terriglobales > Acidobacteriaceae > Sulfotelmatobacter. The sequence continues at coordinate 230 of JBAPOI010000111.1, read as the reverse complement.
GGTGCAAGACCCCCGAATTGGTCCGCAAGGAGGTGTGGACACATATCCTGGCGTACAACCTCATTCGCACGATCCTCGCTCAGGCGGCGCACAAACACCATCTTGAACCGCGTTCGCTCAGCTTCAAGGGCGCCATCCAGACCTTGGAAGCGTTTCAGCCGGTGATCGCGCTGCAAGGCGAATACGACGCGGCGTACCGCTTGAGCCTGTACCAGAACTTGCTCGACGCC
>JBAPOI010000110.1:0-1846 GCA_049279555.1 Candidatus Sulfotelmatobacter sp. | reverse complement strand
CCTCGAGAGCCGACTCGCGGGAAAGAAATTCAATGCGCATGCGGTTATTGAAGAGAGCCGGAATCCGCTTTTTGAAGCGGTCGAGAGTGGCGATGGCGTCTTCACGAACAGAGAGAAGAAAGTGAACGGGAATCCGTTCCTGGCGCAGGATGCGGGGAAATTCCATCGCGAAGGTGTTTTCGCCGTCTTCGGCGCCGTGGTATTGGAAGTATTCCTCGAACTGGTCCAGGATCACGAGCAAGGTGCGGTCGACGGAGACGAGCCGCGACTCGAGGCCGTGGAACAAGCCGTGATTCGAGCCATTACCGCCGTTCGGTTCATATCCGGGGAGGACAGAAAGTTTTTCTTCGACGGCGGCGTTGAGGCTGGAGACGGGATCGTTGCGCCAGGTACCGGGAGTGCCAAAGTAGACAAGAAGATAGTCGGGATCGTCTTTGAGATCGTGAGCGACGCCGGCACCCAGGACGGAGCTTTTGCCGGTGCCACTGGTGCCGTAAAGAATCGTCAGTCGAGAAGCGCGAAGGTTGTCGCGAATGAGCCTTCGTTCAGTATCGCGGCCAAAGAAATAGCGGGCATCTTGTTCGCGATAAGGAAGCAATCCTTTGTAGGGACAGGACTCCATAGCAGCTATCTCGCCGCAGCCGAAAGTTTGGAAGCGCGCTCAAGGAGCTGCCGGCCAAGCTCATCGACAAAAAGTTTCAGCTCGACGTTGAGAATATGGATGCCGTTTTTTCCCCAGAATTGCTCTTCGGTTTCGTCATCGGTGCGGAGCACCGCCCAAGCCTTGTAGCGTTCCTTGGGATTTCGCTTGAGACGGCGGAGAAACACGCGGAAATTCCAATCGCGCAGGCTATAGCCGAGAAAGAGGAGGTGATGCCGATCGCGCATTTTGCTCAGGAGTGCGCTAGGAAGAAAATTCTCGAGGGGCTCTTCGGCAAGATACTGGATGTAGTGGTCTTCGGTGATGACAAAGCCCTCGCGCTCTTCATCGGATCGGTCGATCGTGCCGTGAATTTTCAAGACAACCGGGCGCTGCTCAAAAAAATGATAGGGGTACTCGTTGGCGGCACCCTCGATGCGCTGCGCCGATTTGCCCGGTTCCTTGTGCCAGAAGCGCGGGGGATCGTCGCTGGAATTGTAGAAGACCAGATCGTACTTGCCCTCGCCGATGGCGCGCTCGATGAGATCGTCGTAGTTGGTGGTGACGAAAAGCGGAAATTTGTCTTCGGCATGATCGGCGTTGGGGGTGGGAAGTTTGGCCAGGAAAGAGTGGACGCTGGTCGGTGAATAAGGAGCGACGAAAATAGGCCTCAACCATTCGTAGAGGGGGCCTTCGTCCAATTGCATCACGCCGTATTGAGAAACGCGGGCCAGGTCCAGATCGGGTAGCAGGGCTTCGTTGCCGCACTTCACACATTTTTGCAGCGCGGGATAATGAAACTTCTCGGTGAGATACTCGGCGAGTTCACGGCCGCTGGGCAAGCCGACTTCTTCACCTGGCTTCTGCCAACGCGCGGCGCCCTTGGGGCGGTCGCAGAGGTTGACGCCAGCGCCCAAAAAAGGCACGACGCGGCCACTCAGCAAGGCGTCGACAACAAAGCCGCATTGCGTCTTCAATTGTTCGGGATCGATCTGATTGGGCATAGCGGTTACTCACACCAGGAGGGGGGCCTGATTGGCAGGAAGTATATTCCCGAACTAAGACGACTCCACATTAAATTAGTTCTAGTACCTAGAAGTTGGCACTCGTAGTGAGTAGTGACGCGGAATACGCGATCGTTTCACGTGCTCTCAAAACAAGGAGAGTTGCAGCAGTCTGAATTTAGGACAAAGTCCAGGCTCAAAC
>JBAPOI010000109.1:0-21079 GCA_049279555.1 Candidatus Sulfotelmatobacter sp. | reverse complement strand
CACATAATGTGTCACATTGTCAACATAGAATAACTAATCGGACTGATAGTCTCTCGCTGTGCGTCCAAGCGCTACCATGCGCTCTGGCTTTCCCTCTGATGCCTCCCATCAAAAAATCAAAACCTCTAATCCTCTTCCCATCAGCCCAATTCGGCGCTACACTTTTGGCCCAGAAAGGGTCTCCCATGCTCCGCTCTCAATTCGTTGTCTTCTTTATCCTGATTGCGCTCACCGCCGTTTGTGCGGCTCAACAATCTGGCCCCTCGTCGACTGCGAGTTGTTATTTGGACGATGGCCGCCAAGTCTACATACGCTATAACCCGGCAACCGCCAAGAGCGACAAAGTCGCCAACGGCAAGCCCTGGACTCCCGGCGGCGTTCCCATGACTCTCTTCACAGAAGCCCAACTCAGCTTTGCTGGCGCTACAATTCCAGTCGGCGCTTATAGCGTCTACCCCATCCCCGCTAAAGACAAGTGGACCCTCGCCATCAACAAGAACGTGACTCCTGGCTCGGCTTACGATGAAAAGCAAGACCTCGCTCGCGCGCAGATGGAGACCGATCAAGTAAGCCAGGCTGCAGATTCGCTCGAAGTAGCCTTCGCCCATGTGGGAGAAAAATGTACGCTCCGCATCTATTTCGGAAAGAGCGCCTCGTTCGCCCCCTTCATTGCCAGTAAGAACTGAAATTTCAAGCAGCATTCGGATCGTGGAGTTGATTGTCCAAAGATTGGGGTCTCTCTGCTTTCCATCGAGCGAAGCTCGATTTGTCTTAATTCCTAAAGTCTCAACAAACCCATTTCTGAGACAATTTGCGCATGCGTACTCTGCTCTTCTTGCTCACGGTTATGAATGCGCTCGTTCAATCCAGCCCGCAAGTCCAACTCTCGCACACCACTGAGAGCCTCCGCGGTGTAAGCGCCGTCTCCCGCCAAATCGCGTGGGCCTCAGGCACGCACGGCACTTACCTGCGGACCATCGACGCAGGGCATACCTGGACTTCCGCCCAACTCCCCGGCGCCGAAGCTCTTGACTTCCGCGCCGCCGTTGCATTCTCCGCAAACGAAGCTTTTCTCATGTCGGCTGGACCCGGCGACCAATCCCGCATCTACCACACCGCCGATGCCGGCCAGCACTGGCAGTTGCAATTCGCCAACTCGAATCCCAAAGGCTTCTTTGACTCCATGGCTTTTTGGGACGCGACCCACGGCATCGTTCTCGGCGATCCCGTACCCGACGAAACCGGCCAGCTCAAGTTCGAACTGCTCCTCACCACCGACGGCCAAAACTGGACCCCAATCCCTCGATCTTCGCTTCCTCCCTCCGATCCCGGCGAAGCCGCCTTCGCCGCCAGCAATTCTTGCCTAGCTATCTTGCACACCGTGCCCGAAAGAAACGACCAGAACATCTGGTTCGCGACCGGAGGACGCGCCGCCCGGGCCTTCCATTCTCCCGACCTCGGCCGTACCTGGCAGGTCTTCGACACTCCCATCACGCACGGTCCGGACTCCGCCGGAATTTTCTCTATCGCCTTCCGCGACGCAACTCATGGTGTAATTGTCGGCGGAGACTACAAACATCCTGATCAGGACGGCGACAACCTGGCCTTCACCTCCGACGGCGGCAAGACCTGGACGCTACCTCAAATCCATCCCCAAGCCTATTTCTCCGCCGTAGCCTACAATCGAAACTACCCGAACGCTTCGAAAGTACTATCGGACTCAAATACTTCAGCGTTATCCCCTGCCAAGAATTTGAACGAAAACCAAGCCGCTCCGCGCATCTTCATCGTCGCTCCAAAATTCATCTTCGACTTTCGTCCGCCCCACGATCCCATGCGGATCAGCCCAGGCAAGAAATCCCCGACCCGATTCAACGCCGTAAGCCCCTACCCCGATGGCGGAGCCCTGTTCGTCGGCCCCAACGGCTCGATTGCCACCATTCCATAAAATGTTGTCATCCTGAGCGAAGCGAAGGACCTATGCAATCAGCCTCCCCACTGCTTATAGGGACAGCCGCCCCCGGCTGTCCGGCAATGCCACTGCTCAAACGAAAATCGATTGCCCTCAGCTCGGAATCACATTCTGAATCATGAGCCGAGACTCCATCATCCAACCACGACGGAGGCATTCCCATGGAGATCCGTGACATCACCGAATTTCTCTCCTACTTTAATAAAGTTCATCAGCGCACAATGAACGTAGTGCGTGCCATTCCACCCGATAAAGTTGACTGGAGATTTCGCGAAGAGAAATTCACGCTGGGAGATTTAGTGCGGCATATCGCGGCCGCCAACCGGTACATCTTCGTCGAGGTCGCCCGAGGCAAGCCCAGCGCCTATGCCGGCTGCGGCAAAGATCTCGCAGCAACTTACGACGAGATCGTCGCGTTCGCCGAGCGCCTGCACCGCGAAAATGTAGAGATTATTTCCGGCCTCACTGCGGACCAACTGAGCCGCAAATGTACCACGCCCGAGGGAAGTTCGATCACATCCTGGAAATGGCTGCGCTCGATGGTCGAACACGAGGTCCACCATAGAGGCCAGATCTACATCTACTTATCGCTGATGGAAGTCCCAAGTCCGCCTATTTATGGCTTGACCTCAGAGCAGGTGATCGAACTCAGCACTGCCGCACAAATTCGGAACTCGAGCAGCGGCTAAGCGTTGTCCGCAAGCAGTTATGACAGAACGAGACTTTGGGCTCCTTTTGCCCGCGCCCCGGGCTTGCTCTTACCATCGAATCAGAGGAGCATGTTCTAAAGTTCGAACGTTTCGCCGATTCCTTCCTCCGGAGCGACCAATTTGGGGTACACTCCTAGGAACATTTGTACCTTTATGTTCACGCCTCACCCCAATCTGGCCGATGACGTCAACCGAGCCATCGTCCAGTCCGAAATCGAAGGCGGGGTTTTTCTCCACGATCTGCCACCTTCGACGGTCCTTGAAATCCAAACCCTGCACCACGTTTACACGGCCGTTCTTCTCGGTGGGAGTGATGCTCTAATCTCAGGCCATCCTGAGTTCTGCCCTTACCCGGTTCAAGTCGCCATCGCCGGTTCCACCTGGGGCGGCTCGATGCTAAAGCTGCAATACGTCGGCCGAGGCATGCATCTCGAATTCCGCCATCCTGAATATGCCACCCCGATTGTTACCTCTCCAATCCAGGAAATCCGCGACTCCCTGCCAACCACCACCGCCCCTCGTACAGTTGACTCATTCAGCTACTAACCGCCCCACCCATTGACTTGCGGAGCCGACCTCTCTAACATTCCCCGAAGCCCAGAAGCCGATTCTATGACCATCACTACTCGCGAAATCAGCCACGTTACCATCGTCGACATCAAAGGACGCATCACCCTCGGCGATGAGACCGGCCAGCTCCGCGATACGGTTCGTAAACTCCTGGCAGCTGGCAAGAAAAAAATCGTCCTCAACCTCGCCGACGTCGATTACATCGATTCCTCCGGCGTGGGAGAACTCGTCAGCAGCTTCACTGCCGTCCGCAACGCCGGCGGCGAACTCAAACTCCTCAGCCTCACCAAGAAAGTCTCCGACGTCCTCCAGGTCACCAAGCTCTACACCGTCTTCGACATCAAAGAAGACGAATTCACCGCGGTAAAATCTTTCGACTACTTCTTCGCCAAGTAATTCCGCTAAATTCTGTCATTCCGAACGAAGTGAGGAATCCTGGTTCTCGCCGCCACCATTAAACTCTCGTGCTGCTCGGTACCGGGTACTGGGTACTAGCAACTACCCCCGCTCGAAGGCATGCTTCTTCTCCAACTCCTCCACCGCCTCCCGCATCACGCCCTCAAATTTCTCGCCATGCCCCATCAATCCTGCAGTCGCCTCGGCCCACTCTCCGTCGATTCGCACCAATCCATCCCCAGCCAGCAACCGCCCTGTAATCTCGATCAAATGCTGCGTCGTAGTCTCCAGATATTGCGCCTCCGTCGGATCGGCAATCCAAACTTTGCACGCTTCACCGGGTTCGGCGGAACTTGATTCCAGCTTCGTCTGCCAATAGATCTTCCGCTCCAAGAACGTAGCGATCACGTCATCGGTTGCCTTACCAAAGACCCAATTCTGTCGTTTGAAATCGTAGTGCCGACTGGAAAACGCCACCGGCTTCAGCTTGCCTGACTTCAAAAATTCCACTTGCCGCTTGTCCACTTCCTTGCGCAGCGCATTGATGACTGGCGCCTCTGCATCCTTCGGCTCCAGCGATGCCAGCACCTCTCGCACCGTCGCCGACAAATTCACCGCCATCGGAGCATGCAGGCCATCCGAATTCTCGAGCCGAATATCTCCGTGAAGCACCCAAAAATCCGCGCCCGAAGTCGACCGATGAAACGGCCACTCCAACTCAATCGTCAACGGCAACCCCGTGAGCGTAACCCAAATGTTTTTTGCTTGACCTGCCTGCGCCATCGTATGAGCCACCTCTTGCTATAAGTTTATGTCATGCTGAGCGTAGTTGAAGCGTCCGCAGGACGGTTCCGCGTAGTTGAAGCATCCCTATCCCGCCAGTATTACTCTGAACCGAAACGGGAGTTCCTGTCAGAAGGCGACCGGACCCGGAGGGCTAAAGCCCGCGTCTTTTTTGCTCGTAACGGCACCCTTCGGCGCGCTTCGCTTGCTCAGGGCAGGCGCAGAACTGAAGCCGTGCCCTTCCCAAACCTTTTATGAGATCAGTTCTCGCTACTTCTTCTTCCTGCTCACCTTCGCTCCCATCCGCAACAACTTCCGTACGGTGCCTGTGGGCAGCCGCTTCATCTGGTCGTGCAACTCCGTTACGGCATCGAAAAATCCCGCCATCGCCGCCAGCCGCTCCCGCGTAAAATCGGCGCCCGCTTCTTTCGGATCGAGCTCTTCCAAACTTCTCCGCAGCATCTCCCGCGTGGGATCGATCTCCCTCCGCTTCCGCTGCTCAATCACCAGCCGGAACATCTCCCACACATCTTTCATCGACTCATAATGCTCCCGCCGGTCGCCTAGCACATGCACCGCGCGCACAATCCCCCAACCCTCGAGCTCCCGGATCGACGTGCTCACATTCGACCGTGCCACGCTCAGCGTCTCCGCAATCTCCTCGGCCGGCAGCGCCCGCGGAGACAAGTACAGCAACGCATGAATCTGCGCCACAGTCCGGTTGATGCCCCAGCGCGTCCCCATTTCGCCCCAGTGCAGGATGTATTGTTTTTGTACTCCCGTCAGTTCGGCCATATCGGTTATTTCAGTACGAACTGAATGTACAGAACCCGCGCTGTTTTGGCAAACGAACCCGATCTTCCTAGCGGCAACCTGTTCCCCGGTTTCCCTCATCTGATTGTCACTTTCTCGTGAGGAGGGAATCACAATGCGCCGCGCCATCTTGTTCTGTACCGTTTTCGTACTCTGTCTTGATCTTTTCAGTGCAGACGGCAAGGCGTTGACCGCTTCGGCAAATCCGGGATCTTCGTCGGACCTGCAAGTCGTGTATCTCCAAGACGGCGCGAGCCTCACTACTTACAACATTAATACCAACACTCTCACTGCCAGCCAGGCAGGTGGCTCCTTTGCGCTGCCCATAGCCTCATTTAACTTTCTTGCTTCTTCGTTAAACGGAAAATTTCTCTACATTCTGGGCAACGACGCCAGCAATAATCAGGACATCTGGGTTTTCGCCACGGATTACAACGGCCAACCTCATCGTCCCCCTATCCAAATCATCAAAGCCAACGGACTTTACAATTTCTCTCTCGACCCCGTATTCAACTTCGCTTACGGGGTCCTTGGATCTCTAAATTCGCAAACCCAATCCGTGTATGAAATTTTGAGTTTCGCTGTCGATCCCACTACCGGCATTCTTTCTCCGCCTATCATTGCCGCCGCTTATCCGGTCAATGGCCCTTGCCCCCCCGGAGTGCTGGGGGCCTATCCGAACCTCGATGGCTTCAGTACGGATGGCAAGACGCTCTACGACGATTGGTACTGCAACTATCCCGCCAGCACAACCGCTATTTACAACGAGCGCAGGCTCAACCCGCAGTCTGGCGCCCTCGGCCGCGATGTCGAGGTCTTCACTTGGAGCGACGGAACTCAGGGCTTCGACACCGTCAGCTTCAGCCACGGTCACATCATCGACTACCACTCGCCCAACGGCACCGATACAGGCAACAACCTGGACATCTATCCGGTTGTGCCCAACAGCACGCAACCCATGATCCAATGCACAGCCTCCATGCTCGCGATCTGCGGAAGCGCCATCGGCGCCATCATCGATCCTTCCGGCAAATACATTTTCTTCGTCAACAGTTCCTTCGGCGACAATATCGTCCAAATCGATATAGCCAGCCATAGACTGGTCGACACCGGGCAGTCCCTGCCCGCGCAGGTTGCGAAGTTCAACCCCAAGGGCACCATCGCTTATACGCTGAATATTTCAGGAACTTCCTATTACCTGGAGATCTACGGCTTCGATCCATTTACTGGCGAAATCACCACAAACGGAGGTGAGATTTCAGCCCCGTCCATCACGGACACATTCTGGCCGGTCGCCCGAGAATAACGTGGAAGAGTTTCGCTCAGCGCCGCAGGTAAGCCCCTCGACCGTCTATTGGCCTTAACGCTTCTGGATCGCGTTGGCCGTAGCCACCTTACGGCCGCTCCATTGCGGTAATTAGGCCATGTTTGATCCCTGCTGTCCACACAGATCCGTGGCGGCTGGGTCCTCGCAAACCCACTGGCAAATGACAACCGCTGTTATCTACAATCGAAATCTCCGTGCACCCCACACGCATCGCCGAACTTCTTGAGCCCTTCCTATCCCGCACCCCTAACGCTTGTCATTCCGAATCGGGCCGAAGGCCCGGTGAGGAACCTGCTGCCCTTTCGCCCGCGCAACTCGGTAGTATATCGACGTATATCAATATACTTCTCCGCTGGAATGCCCGCATCAACCTCACCGCCATCCGCAACGAAAAAGAAATAGTCACCCGTCACTTCGGTGAGAGCCTGTTCGTTGCGAGGCATTTGTTCCCTAATCATATTCACGTAGAGGCGGACGCATTCGTCCGCCAACCGGATCAAAGCTCCCCAATCCGCCTAGCCGACCTAGGCTCGGGCGCGGGGTTCCCCGGACTGCCCATCAAACTCTGGGCTCCCGAAATTTCCCTAACCTTGATCGAGTCGAACCAAAAGAAAGCCACCTTCCTCCGCGAGGTAGTGCGCGCCCTTTCGTTGACGGAGGTCAAGATACAAAACACCCGCGCCGAAGATCTTCCTCAGCATCAGCCATTCGATGTGGTTACGCTTCGCGCTGTCGAAGGCTTCACCGCCGCCCTCAGAACCGCCGTCACTCTGCTCGCCTCCGCCGGGTGCCTTGCCCTCCTCATCGGATCATCTCAACTAGACCAAGCCCGGTCTACTCTTCCGGAAATTTCTTGGAGCTCACCCCTCCTGATCCCCAAGTCGCAGTCCCGCATGCTGCTGCTCGGATCGCGGAGAATCTAGTTTGTACACAGGTGGGAAAACGAGCCAATAATACGACCGTTTTGCATTAAGCATTGGGCTCGGACTCCACAAGTGGGACGAGATCGTAATTACAAAAAAAGAAGTGCGAGATTAATATCCTCGGCGTATCTCCACTCGACCCAGCCGACACAATGTTCCAATCGGAACAGTCATTCGATTTTCCAAGTAGAGTTCTAGTACTTCCCAATTGTTTGTTCCAACCGGAACATTTTAGTTATCCCCCCGACCATCGAATAAACATCCGAAGCAAAAGCTGTAATCAGTTGCCACGCATCTTCAGAAACATTTTCGAATGTTCCGATCGGAACAGTAGCTCTCTGCACGGACCGCACAGCTCCCAAGGGTCTTTCTGGTGCCATGTTCCGACCGGAACACTCGACCACTTTTGCACATCAATCCAACGTTGTGCACAACATTCTGACCTTGCTCCGCAACGCGTATCGCATTATGCTGCCAGAGACTCTGGCTCCTCGACAATTTATGGGACGCGTTATCGCTGTTGCCAATCAGAAGGGCGGCGTGGGGAAGACTACGACTGCCATCAACCTAGCCGCGTCCTTTGCGGCGGCCGAAGTGAACACGCTGCTGATTGACTGCGATCCGCAGTCGAATGCCACGAGCGGGTTGGGCCTGCTGAAAGATCCGGAGCGGGTTTCGACCTACCATCTGCTGCTCGGTGCGGCCGAGGCCGAGGAGGCGCTGGCCACGACTGAGCTGGAACAGCTTTGGCTGATTCCTTCGCACAAGAACCTGATCGGGGCCAATCTTGAATTGGTTGAGGTGGAACGGCGTGAGTTTCGCCTGCGCGACGCCATCGCGCCATTGCGGGAGCGCTTCCAGTACATTGTGCTTGACTGTCCGCCCGCTCTCGATCTTTTAACGCTGAATGCCCTGGTGGCCGCCGATTCGGTTTTGATTCCGATGCAGGCGGAATACTTTGCTCTGGAAGGCATCAGCGAACTGATGGATACCGTCGAGCGGATCCGCGCGGCGCTGAATCCGGAGCTGGGCATCGAGGGTGTGGTGCTGACCATGCTGGATGAGCGCACCAACCTGGCGCAGCAAGTGATGGCTGAGCTGAGAAATTATTTTGGGGACAAAGTATGCGCTGCCACCATTCCGCGGAACATACGGCTGGCGGAGGCGCCGAGCCATGGCAAGCCGGCGCTGATATACGATCCGCGATCGAAGGGCGCGGAGAGTTATATACGGCTAGCGAAAGAGCTGCTGGGAAGGCATTTGGCGGCAGCGGGTGAGCCGCCTTCGGCGATTAGCGCCTAGACAATATATTTATGTTAATCGATATATATATTTACTTATGTCGATGTATGGCTTTAAGCTATCGGCAGTGATGGCTATAGGGTCCTTCGACTCCGCAGATACTTGCGCGAAGCGCGCAAGCATCTGTTGCGCTCAGGACGACAGGGTCGAGAACGGGAGAAAGAATGACTACTTCGGCGGCGGAGAAGTTGGCGGGGCATCCGGCAATCGAGAAAAAAGACGAGAAGGCTGAGAAGCGGCGGGCTTTGGGACGAGGGTTAGCTTCTTTGCTGCCGGGTCCGCGGGTGGTTTCCAGTCCTGAGTCGCGGGTGCCGAGCGTTGAGCGGAGCGCGACCGCAGTGCCTCCCATCCAGGGTGGTGATGGTGTCGGCGAACAGCAGATTCCTCACTTCGTTCGGAATGACAAAGGCGGGGAGAGGACTGGCAGGGATGGCGAGGGGAGTGACACCAATGAGGAGCGGGCTGGACAGCCGAGGGCGGCGGTCCCCAGATTACCCTCGAGCGCCACCGCCACATTGGAGATAGAAGATGCGCCGCAGGCGACGCCGCGGAATACCGTGGCGAATCTCTCGATCGAGTTGATCGATAAGAATCCCTACCAGACGCGCTATGTATTTGATGAAGAGATGCTGATTGAGCTGAGGGATTCGATCAAGGAGCATGGGGTGGTCCAGCCGGTGGTGGTGCGCCCGGCGCTAGAAAGGGATGGGCGCTACATCCTGGTGCTGGGCGAGCGGCGCTTGCGGGCGTCGAAGATGGCCGGCAAGGATACGATTCCGGCGCTGGTGCGGACGCTTTCGCCGCAGCAGGCGGCGGAGATGACCGTGCTCGAAAACGTAGTGCGCGCGGACCTGAATCCGCTGGAGCAGGCGGAGGCCTTCCGGGTGCTGAGCAAGGAATTTCATCTGACCCAGGCGCAGATCGCGGAGCGGGTTGGGGTGTCACGCGAAACGGTGTCGAATTACATGCGGCTGCTGCGCTTGCCGGAGAAGGTGATGAATTACATGCTCGAAGGCCGGTTGAGCTTCAGCGATGCGCGAGAGATTTTGCGGCTGGAGAAACCGGAACATATTGAGATGGTAGCGGAAGAAGTCGTAACAAAAAGGCTGAAGTGGGACGAGATTGAAGACCGGGTGATGCGTCTGAACGGCTCTCTCCCCATGCTGCCGGCACAAGCGCAATCAGGTGAGCCGGGAAAGAAAACCAGCGCGCGATGGATCGATCCGAATGTCAGGGCGGCGCAAACGGAGATGGAGCGGACGCTGGGGATGCGGGTGAGAATTCGGGATCGGAATGGCAGGGGAAAGATTGTGATTGAGTACGCGACCGTGGACGATTACGAGCGGGTCGTAGAGATGCTGCGCGCGAAATGAGTCTCGAGTCTCTAGTCTCGAGCCTTGAGCGTCGAGCAGCGTGGCACCAACATAGTAAGAGTGGGACGGCGAAGTGCTATTCGGTTTGCGAATTGAAGGTCTTGATTGTCATCAAACCGAAATTCCGCCACGCGAATGGAAGAGATGCGCGGTCGGGTTAACTAGTTTGGTTCGTGCTGAGGTGCGCAGCTACGGAGCTTCGCTCCGCTAGACAGCCGAGGGCGGCTGTCTCTACATCAGAATCTCAATGAGCCGGGCTTGGTCTGGGAGTGCCGGCTGGCTCTGGCAGCAGAGGTTTGGCTTCTCCGCCGAGCAACCAGAGGCGGAAGCGGTCGAGATATACATAGACCACAGGCGTGGTGAATAAGGTCAGAGCTTGGCTGACGATTAATCCTCCGACAATCGTGATGCCCAGCGGACGATGCAGTTCCGACCCGGTACCCGTCCCGAGCGCGAGCGGTAAGCCACCCAAAAGAGCGGCCATGGTCGTCATCATGATCGGACGGAAGCGCAGCAGGCAGGCTTCGTAGATGGCGTCGACCGGCTTCTTCCCTTGCGTGCGCTCCACCTCCACCGCCACGTCGATCATCATAATCGCGTTTTTCTTCACCAGACCGATCAGAAGAATGATGCCGATCATTCCAATCACGTTGAGTTCGTTGTGCGTCAAAAGCAAAGCCAAGAGCGCGCCCACGCCAGCCGACGGAATCGTCGAAAGAATTGTGATGGGGTGAATGTAGCTCTCGTAAAGCATCCCCAACACGATATAAACCGTGACCAGGGCCGTGAAGATCAGGATTTTTTGGCTGGAAAGCGAATCCTGAAACGCGGCGGCCGTGCCCTGGAAGCTGGCCTGAATCGTGGCAGGGAAGCCGATGGATCGTTGTGCGTTCTCGATGGCCAGCGTCGCACCGCCGAGAGAGATTCCGGGCGCCAGGTTGAAAGAAATCGTGACCGAGGGAAACTGGCTCTGGTGGTTCACGGCCAACGGGATGTTCGATGGCTTGAAGTGGGTGAACGCCGCTAGCGGTATCGGCGTGCCGCTGGTAGACCGCAAATAAATATTCTGCAGGCCTTCCGTGGTCTGCTGGAACTCGGGCGCAACTTCCATGACCACGTGATATTGGTTCAGCGGACGGTACATGGTGGAGACCTGCCGCTGTCCGAATGCGTCATAAAGCGCGTTGTCGATATCCTGCGCGGCAACGCCCATGCGGCTGGCGGTGTCGCGATCGATTACCAGTTGCGCCTGCAATCCTTTGTCTTGTTGGTCAGTGTTTACGTCGCGTAGTTCCGGCAGCCGGCGCATCTTCGCCAGCAACTGCGGCGCCCAGGAGTTGAGCTCGTTCAAGTCTTCGCCTTGCAGCGTGTATTGATATTGCGCGCTGCTCTGGCGGCCGCCAATCGTGAGGTCTTGCGCCGATTGCAGATACAACGTGGCTCCGGGCACAACCGCCAGCTTGCCGCGAAGCCGGTTGATCACATCGTCCGCGGTAATGTTGGGACAGGATTGCCAGAAATGATGCGGCGGACACTTGCCACGCTCGGCCAGCGGTTTCAGCATGATGAAGAAGCGGCCCTGATTTGAAACCGTGTTCCCTCCTGCAAAGCCGACGATGGTGCTTACCGCCGGATCTTTCATCACAATCTGAACGTAGCGATCCATCTTGCCTCGCATCGCCTGGAATGAGATATCCTGCGCTGCCTGCACCGATCCCGAGATGCGTCCAGTATCCTGCTGCGGGAAAAACCCCTTGGGAACGATGATGTAGAGGTACACGCTGAGGCACGCCACAAGAATGGTGACGACGAGTGTAACCAATTGGTAATCAAGAACCCACCGAAGGGCGTGGCGGTAGGCGGTCAAAGTGCTTTCGAAGACCCACTCGCTGGCGTTGTAAAAGCGATTATGCTTTTGATCGTGCGGCGGCGGGCGCAGAAACTTGGCACACATCGTCGGCGTCGTGGTTAGCGACACCAGCAGCGAGACTCCAATGGCAATGCTGAGCGTAACCGCGAATTCGCGGAATAGCCGCCCCACAATGCCGCCCATCATCAGCAACGGAATGAACACCGCCACCAGGGACACGCTCATGGAGATCACGGTGAAGCCGATTTCCGAGGCTCCTTTGAACGACGCCTGTACCGCGTCCATGCCCTGCTCCACGTAGCGGGTAATATTTTCGAGCACTACGATGGCGTCATCGACCACAAATCCGGTGGAGATCGCCAGCGCCATCAACGACAGATTGTCGAGGCTGTAGCCCAGCAAGTACATTCCGCCAAAGGTTCCAACCAGCGAAAGTGGAACGGCAATGCTGGGAATAATGGTGGCTCGCACCGTTCGCAAGAAGGCGAACACAACCAGGATGACGAGGATGATCGAAAGCACCAGCGTGAATTCGATGTCTTTGACCGAGGCTCGGACCGTGACCGTGCGATCAAGGGCGATGCTTAACTGGATGGCTGGCGAAATCGAAGACTGCAAATACGGCATCAACGCAATGACCCGGTCCACGGTCTCAATGATGTTGGCGCCGGGCTGCCGGAAAACAATAATAAGGACGCTGGGCTTGCCGTTGGCCAATCCAATGTTGCGAACATCGACCACCGAATCCTGAACGTCGGCCACGTCGCCGAGGCGCACCGGCGCGCCGTTGTTATAGGCGACGATGAGGGGCCGGTATTGATCTGCAGTGAATAATTGATCGTTATCGTTGAGGGTCCAGGTCGTCGTTCCGCTCGATACTTCTCCCTTTGCCCGGTTGGCGTTCGCCAGATTGAGCGCGTTGCGGACCGTGTCCAATCCAACTCCCAGTTTATTGAGCAGGGTTGGATTCACTTCGGCGCGAACTCCGGGCTGCGCCGCGCCGCCGACGAAGACTTGTCCCACTCCGCTGACCTGTGCGAGTTTCTGCGACAGAATCGAATCGGCGGCATCGTACATTTGCGGCACGGTCTCGGTGTCCGAAGTCAGCGCCAGAATCATGATCGGCGCGTCCGCTGGGTTCGCCTTCCGGTAAGTTGGATTGCTCGGCAAGTTGGCAGGGAGCTGGCTTCGTGCGGCATTGATAGCCGCCTGGACATCGCGGCCGGCAGCGTCGATATTCCGGTTCAAATCGAATTGCAGGACGATGCTGGTCGAGCCGAGCTGGCTCGTCGACGTCATCTGATTCACGCCGGAGATGCGTCCGAATTGGCGCTCGAGCGGCGTGGCCACGGCAGAGGCCATGGTTGGCGGATCGCCTCCAGGCAGACTGGCTCCAACCTGAATCACCGGGAAATCGACTCGCGGCAGTGAAGCTACGGGAAGATAATTAAACGCAAGAATGCCGGAGAGCAACAGCGCCGCCGCCAGCAGCGACGTGCCAATCGGACGCCGAATAAATGGGGCCGAAATACTCATCGTCTATATAGCTTCTCTGCGTCTATACAACTTCACCACCGCACGCCTCGTTATTTCGACACGATGTCATTCCGACCGGAGCGAACCGTTCCCGAAGGGGATGGCTCGCGCAGTGGAGGAACCTGCTGTCCGGCGCCAACCATAAAAACCTTAATCCCCCGGCAACTCCTGCGGAATCGGGTTGCCGATTTTATACTTCTCAAACCGTTGCCCTAACCGATCGAACCACAGGTAAACCACCGGGGTGGTGTAAAGCGTAAGCAACTGACTGAGAATCAACCCGCCCACAATCGTAATACCCAGCGGGCGGCGCAACTCCGCGCCGGTGCCCGATCCCAGAGCCAGCGGCAAACCGCCGAGCAGCGCGGCCATGGTCGTCATCATGATGGGACGGAAGCGCAGCAGGCATGCCTGAAAGATCGCTTCTTCCGGCGGTTTGTGCTCCACCCGCTCGGCTTCGAGCGCAAAGTCGATCATCATAATGGCGTTCTTTTTCACAATGCCGATCAGCAAAATGATGCCAATCAACGCCACCACCGTCAGATCATTGCCCGTCAATTGCAACGCAAGAATTGCGCCCACACCTGCGGAGGGCAGCGTCGAGAGAATTGTGATGGGATGAATGTAGCTTTCGTACAACACCCCGAGCACGATATACACCGTGATGATGGCGGCGAGAATCAGGAACGGTTCGCTGGCGAGTGAATTCTGGAATGCGGCTGCCGTGCCCTGAAATGAGGCATGAATGCTGGGCGGCAACTGAATATCTTTCTCCGCCTGCTGAATGGCTTTCGTGGCTTCTCCGAGCGACGCTCCGGGAGCCAGGTTGAACGAAAGCGTTACTACTGGAAATTGCCCCTGGTGGTTGACGGCGAGCGGCGCATTGGTGGTTTGCATCCGCGTAAAAGTTGACATCGGAACCGGAGTACCGCTCGTGGTTGCCGTTGCCGCATTCGCCGAGGGCGCGCCGGAATTCGGGGTAGTGCTGGCGGGACGAATGTAGACCTCATTCATCGCGTCGGGCGCGCTGGCAAAGTTCGGCATCACTTCGAGCACGACGTGGTATTGATTCAGCTGTGTGAAGATAGTGGAAACCTGCCTCTGCCCGAACGCGTCATACAACGTATTGTCAATGGCTTGTGGCAGGATTCCCAGGCGCGACGCAGTATCGCGGTCGATGGTCAGGCTGGTCCTGAGGCCGCCGTTCAGCTGGTCGGTGGCGACATCGCGCAATTCCGGCGCAGCACGAAGTTTCTCCACTAACTTCGGCGTCCACTGCGCCAGTTCCTGCGCGTCAGCGTCTTCAATCGAATACTGAAATTGCGTGCGGCTCACGCGATCTTCCACCGTCAAATCCTGCACAGGTTGCATGTAAAGCGTGATGCCGTCCACTTGGGCCAACTCCGGCTGCAGGCGCCGGATGATGGCGGAAGCATCGTCTTTGCGCTCGTCGCGGGGCTTCAGATTAATTTGTATGCGTCCGCTGTTGGGGGTCGTATTTGTGCCATCGATGCCGATGAAGGAGGACAGGCTGTCCACATCTTTATCTTGCAGAATCACCTTGGCTAACGCCTGCTGCCGCTGCGACATCGCGTCGAACGAGATATTGTCGGGCGCTTCCGAAATTCCCAGGATCACGCCAGTATCCTGCACCGGGAAAAATCCCTTGGGGACGACCACGTAGAGAACCAGTGTAAGAACCAGAGTCCCGAAGGTTACGAAGAGCGTGGCCGTCTGATGTTTCAGCACCCACTTCACGGTGCGTCCGTAAAATGCAATCACGCGGTTGTAATAATCTTCCGTGACTTCGTAGAAGCGGCCCTTCTCACCTTCCTTGCGATGCTTGAGCAGCTTGGCGCACATCATCGGCGTCAGGCTGAGTGAAACCCCGGCCGACACAAGAATCGTCACGGCGAGAGTTACCGCAAACTCTCGGAATAGCCGGCCGACAATATCGCCCATGAACAACAGCGGAATCAGCACCGCGATCAACGAAACCGTGAGCGATACGATGGTGAATCCGATCTGTCCTGATCCTTTGAGCGCGGCGTCCAGCGGCGAATCTCCAGCTTCAAGAAAGCGGTCGATATTCTCGATCATGACGATGGCATCGTCCACCACAAAGCCGGTTGAGATGGTCAACGCCATGAGCGTGAGATTGTTAAGGCTGTAGCCCAGCAGGTACATCACGCCAAACGTTCCCACAATCGACAGAGGGACGGCGACGCTGGGAATAAATGTCGCGCGCAGATTCCGGAGGAAGAAAAAAATAACGATGACCACCAGCACGATGGTCAATGCCAACTCAAACTCAACGTCCTTTACCGAGGCGCGGATGGTTGTGGTGCGGTCGGTAAGAATCTGCACCTTCACTGCAGAGGGCAGCGAGGCCTGCAGTTGCGGCAAAAGTTTCTTGATCCGGTCAACCACGCTAATGATGTTCGCCCCAGGCTGGCGCTGGATGTTCACGATGACCGCGGGAGTGGAATTCATCCAGGCCGCAAGCAGCGTGTTCTCAGTACCGTCGATGACGTTGGCCACATCGCTAAGCCGCACCGGCGCGCCGTTGTGATAAGCGATGACGATCGGCTTGTACTGCGCGCTCGAAAAAAGCTGATCGTTGGCCCCGATGGTGTAGGACTGGCGGGCGCCGTCGATGACGCCTTTCGCCTGATCCACATTGGCCTGGGCGAGCGCGGTCCGAATGTCTTCGAGACTCAATCCGTAGGAAGCC
Organism: Candidatus Sulfotelmatobacter sp.; assembly: GCA_049279555.1. Lineage (GTDB taxonomy): Bacteria > Acidobacteriota > Terriglobia > Terriglobales > Acidobacteriaceae > Sulfotelmatobacter. The sequence goes on along the minus strand of JBAPOI010000109.1, from coordinate 4,770 downwards.
AGAGCGGTCGGATTTACCTGAACCCTCACCGCAGGCTTTTGCCCGCCGCTGATCGAAACCAATCCCACGCCCGGCAGCTGCGAAATTTTCTGCGCGAGCGCGGTGTCGGCGAGATCCTCCACCTTCGACAGAGGGAGGGAATCTGAAGTCATCGCGAGGGTGAGAATCGGCGCGTCCGCCGGATTCACCTTGTTGTAGATGGGAGGATTCGGCAAATCCGTCGGCAGATACGTCGAGGCTGCGTTGACCGCGGCCTGCACCTGCTGTTCTTCCACATCGATGTTCTGGTCAAGTCCAAATTGCAGCGTGATCACCGAACTGCCAAATGAACTCGTCGAGGTCATCTGGCTCAGTCCCGGAACCTGCCCGAACTGCCGCTCCAGCGGCGAAGTTACGGACGATGCCATCACATCGGGGTCGGCCCCCGGATAAAACGTTACGACCTGAATGGTTGGGTAATCGACCTCCGGTAGCGCAGAGACTGGCAGTTGCAGAAACGCGACCCACCCGATCAGCAGCACGCCCACCATTAACAGCGTGGTCGCCACCGGCCGGAGAATAAATAGCCGTGAGGGGCTCATGCAGCTGGGGTTCCTGAGAACTGCGTTTCTGACTCCGGCATCCGCAAGGATGAGTTCCCCGTGGGAGCGCCGCCGCTTCCGTTTGTTCCGCCACCGGTATTGCTGGGGCCTCCAACGCGCGGCTCAACCTTGCTGCCGGTCTGCAGCTTGTCCTGACCGTCAGTGACCACAACATCCCCGGGATTGAGCCCCGCAGTGGTGAGCGTGGCGTTGCCCTGGGTCAGCGAAATTGTTATCGATCGGGCTTCGACAGTCTTATCCGGCTTGACCGCATAGACAAACGCTCCCTGCGGACCGCGCAGGATCGCGGCCGTGGGCACGACTGTGCTGTTCTTGCGCGTTTCAAGCAGCAGGTTTGCGTTCACAAACTGGTTTGGCCAAAGCTGGTTGTCTTTATTGTCGAAGACCGCTTTCAACTTTGCCGTCCCGGTCGTTGGATCGATCTGGTTATCGATCGTTTGCAGGTTGCCGGTTGCGAGCTTGGTTTGATCGTCGCGACTGTAGGCTTCTACTTGCAGTGTCGCACTCTTCATGTGCTGCGCCACGGTTGGCAGCTGATCTTCGGGCAGGGTGAAGACCACCGCAATCGGTTGCAGTTGCGTGAGGATCAGCATGGGATTCGTATCGGCCGCGTGAACAATGTTGCCGGGATCGACCTGCCGCAGGCCGACGCGGCCGGTGAACGGCGCCGTGATATTGCAGTAGACGAGTTGCAGCTTGGCATTATCGATCTGCGCCTGGTCGGTGCGCACCTGCCCGTCGAGTTGATCGACCGTAGATTTCTGCGTGTCCACCTGCTGCTGCGCGATGCTGCCGGAAGGGATCAGCGTGGTGTAGCGCTCCAGGTTGAGCCGCGCATCGCGAAGCGAAGCCTGATCCTTGAACAACTGCGCCTGCATCTGTTCGAGCTGCACCTGGTAGGGGCGCGGATCGATAAGGATCAGCAGATCGCCTTCTTTCACGACCTGCCCTTCCCGAAAATTGACCCGCATGATCTGGCCATCGACGCGGCTCTTTATGTTCGCCGTGTAGAAGGCCGACACCGATCCCAGGCCGACCAGATAGACTGGCACATCCTGCCGCTGCACCGTCGCTACGGCAACCGAAACCGAGTGTGCGCCCGCAGCCTGCGCTTTCTGCTGTTTGGAGTCGGCGGTGGTGCAGCCCGATAAGGCCACACACGCGGCGGACACGGCGGCCAATATCAGGCGAAGCTGAAAACGGTGCGGTAATTTTTCGTGAGTGAGGTTCGAGTCCGTCATGTTCAAGTTTTCGGTCCGGCATAGCTTTCGAGGGATATGCGGTAAAACCTTCCAAATCTGCCGTTTATTAGACGTATGTATTCTCAACTCGGTTGCGGAGAGACCCGCCTAAAATGCGAAAAGGTCCTTCAGCCTTAGCTCGATCTAAGCTTCATTCCGCAACGATTTTCAGGGCGAGCTGCGAAGCGCAGATTCAATAGTAGAACCGCACAGGTCCAGCATCAACTGCGGTGATGGGGTGGGTCAAGGGTAAGGCGAAGGTTTTACAATTCTTTACCCGCATTGACCATGTGTTTACGCATCAGGCCGATTGCAGCGCGGAGGGCACGGGATGTTGCGTTTCATAGGCCGCAATTTCCTGCTCATGCTGCAGCGTGAGGCCAATGTCGTCCAGTCCGTTCAGCAGGCAATGGCGCACGAATTCGTCAATGGGGAACTTTGCGCGGAAACCCTGGTCGTCGCTGACCTCGCATCGTTCCAGGTCGATGGTCAGTGCATAGCCGGCGACATCGAGGGCCCGGCGCAACAGCTCGGCCACTTCGCTCTCGCTCAGCTGGACGGTGAGGAAACCGTTTTTCGTGCTGTTGTTGGCGAAGATGTCAGCGAACGAAGACGAGATGACGGCGCGGAATCCGAAATCTGCCAGCGCCCATACCGCGTGCTCTCGCGAAGATCCGCAACCGAAGTTCTTTTCTGCGACAAGAATGCTCGCACCCTTATAGCGCGGTTGGTCCAAAACAAAGTCGGCATTCTTCTTCCCGTCCGCGTCGAAACGCCAGTCGTAAAACAAAAACTGGCCAAAGCCAGTGCGCTCGATGCGCTTCAGAAACTGCTTAGGAATGATTTGATCGGTGTCGACGTTGACGCGGTCGAGTGGAGCCACGAGCCCGCGATGGGTGCGAAAAGGTTTCATCGAAATTTCCAATCCCGGATATCCGTGAAGTGTCCGGCAATCGCCGCCGCTGCTGCCATCATCGGACTCACCAGATGTGTGCGCCCGCCGCGGCCCTGGCGTCCTTCAAAATTGCGGTTGCTGGTGGAGGCGCAGCGCTCGCCCGGCTGCAGTATGTCAGGGTTCATTCCTAAACACATCGAGCATCCCGACTCGCGCCACTCGAAACCCGCATCCAGAAAAATCCGGTGCAGGCCCTCCTGCTCGGCGGCATGCTTGATGCGCTGCGATCCTGGCACCACCATGGCACGCACCTTCGAGCTTACGTGATGTCCCTTCGCCACTCGCGCTGCGGCCCGCAGATCTTCGAGGCGCGAGTTGGTGCACGACCCGATGAACACGCGATCGATTCCGATCTCTTCAATGCGATTGCCCGGCTCAAGGCCCATATACTGCAATGCCAACTCCGTTGCACGGCGGTCGGCGTCTTTCAAACGGTCGACTTCCGGCACGCGGCCTGTAACCGGCGCGACCATCCCCGGATTCGTTCCCCAGGTCACGAACGGACAGAGCTGCGCCGCGTCGATCTCGATCACTCTGTCGTAAGAAGCGCCATCGTCCGTCGGCAATCCGCGCCAGGATTCGATCGCTTTCTCCCATTCGCCATCCCGCGGGGCAAATCGCTTCCCTTTCACATACGCGAACGTCGTCTCATCCGGTGCAACCATGCCAGCCCGCGCGCCCGACTCGATACTCATGTTGCACAGCGTCATGCGGCCTTCCATTGAAAGCCCGCGCACCGCCTCGCCCGCGTACTCGATTACGTGCCCGGTTCCGCCATCCGTGCCGATCTGTCCGATGATCCCCAACGCCAGGTCTTTTGCGCCCACGCCTTCCGCCAGGCGGCCACGCACGTCGATCTTCATCGTCTTCGGTGTTTGCTGAGCGAGACACTGGGTGGCCAGCACATGTTCCACTTCCGACGTTCCAATGCCAAAGGCCAGTGCTCCGAGTGCGCCGTGGGTGCTGGTGTGGCTGTCGCCGCAGACGATGGTCATGCCGGGCTGAGTGAGTCCGAGCTCCGGTCCGATCACGTGCACGATCCCCTGATCCGGCGAATCCATATCAAAGAGCCGGACGCCGAATTCCTTACAGTTTTTCTGCAGCGTCTCAATTTGCTTTGCCGCAATCAAGTCAGTGATGGGCGTTCCGCGTGGCTCGGTGGGAACGTTGTGATCCACGGTAGCCACGGTTCGGGCTGGCTGGCGCACTTTTCGTCCCGCAACGCGCAAGCCATCAAAGGCCTGCGGCGAGGTCACTTCATGAACCAGATGCAAGTCGATATAAAGAATGGAAGAACGGCCGGCTGGCTCGGCGACCAGGTGCGCCTGCCAGATCTTTTCGAATAATGTGCGTTTTGGCGACATGAGGAAATCAGCCTCGAACAACAATGAATGGCGTCCGCATCGCTCAAACGTTGCTTTAGTTTGTCACAAAGCGGCGGACCGCGGCAAGCGGTAGTGGGCTAATTCTGCCAAGGTTCGCCTGCGGCCTTGGAATTGGCCCACTACCCGGCAAGCCGCGCCAATGTGAAAGCTCGATGAAAATGCCGCAACCCGCGTGCCTTTCGCGCGCCCGTACCTTCGTTTTCGGGTATCATTGACCGGATATTGATGGATTCTGACGCTAGCTCTGGCCGTATTCAAATGGCGGCCTGAAAGCCCGCAGTGGAGCTAGGTAGTGAATCAAAAGTCTCGGACATGATCAACGGCAAACAAATCGCGGTCGTAATGCCAGCCTACAATGCCGAGAAGACCCTTGAGGCCACGGTAGGCGAGTTGCCGGAACTGGTCGATATCCGCATCCTGGTGGACGACCACAGCTCCGATCGCACGGTCGATTTCGCGCGCCGCCTCGGCTTGCTTGTCTTTCAGCATGATCGCAACTACGGGTATGGCCGCAATCAGCAGACTTGCTATCGCGAGGCCCTCGCCGCGGGCGCCGACGTGGTGATCATGTTGCACCCGGATTATCA
>JBAPOI010000108.1:0-16580 GCA_049279555.1 Candidatus Sulfotelmatobacter sp. | reverse complement strand
TATTGGCGCCGCCCATCGCTGCGAGGAAATCCTTCACAATCTGAACATTCTCTTCGATGCTCATCGCACCTCTCCGTTTTCCTGACGCCGGATTGCGCCCGATCTCATCGGCGTGAATTCAGATGGCCGAGAAGCCGCCGTCGACAGACAACTCCACCCCATTCACGAAGCTCGAATCGTCTGAAGCAAGAAACAGCGCGACCGTCGCAATTTCCTCAGGACGACCCATCTTTCCCCGCGGGATCAGGGATTCGAACATCCGCTTCGCCTCCTCATCGAGAACCTGGTCCTGCATCGGTGTGGCGATCGGCCCCGGGCTCAGCACGTTCACCCGGATATTCCTGCCCTTCAGTTCGTTGAGCCACGTGCGTGCAAAGGAGCGCAATGCCGCCTTACTCGCCGCATACACGCTGAAACCAGGAAAACCCTTCACCGAAGCAACTGACCCGGTCATGAAGATCGATCCGCCATCGTTGAACAGCGGCAACGCCTTCTGAACCGCAAACAGCGTGCCGCGCGCATTCAGGCCGAAGGCCGCATCGAAGTGCTGCTCGGTAATCTCACCCAGTTTGACGGCTTCGCCCGTGCCAGCGCTCGCGAACAGGACGTCGATCTTGCCCTTTTCCCGCTTGACCTTGTCGAACAGACGGTCGAGGTCGTCGAGATTGGCCGCGTCACCGCGCACGCCCGTCACGTTCCGGCCAATCAGCTTTACGGCCTCATCGAGCTGCTCCTGCCTCCTACCCGTGATGAAAACGTAGGCGCCTTCTTCAACGAAGCGTTTGGCGCTCGCCAGCGCCATGCCGCTCGATCCACCCGTGATAACTGCAACTTTTCCTTCAAGCTTTCCCATAATTTCTCCCTTCGGTAGATGTGTAGCATTCGGTTACACTAGAGTAGAGTTCTTCAGCAGTGGACGAGAACTGCTCAGGAGTCCTAATATTTTGTCCATTCGTCCAAAAGATAGAGGCTAAGTTGGATTCGATAACAGACATCTTTAGAACGATGCACGTAACCGCTTTCGGTCTGCACAGGCTCGAAGCCACCGCCCCGTGGGGGATAAAACAGGAAAACCAGACCGAAGAAAAAGTCACGCCTTCCGACAAAAAGATGTCACCCACAGACTTGGCGCACTTCGCCATGCTTTCGCGCGGCAACTGCTGGCTGAGTGTGGAAGGGATTGCGGAGCCGATTCCCCTCACCGGTGGTGATTGCTTTTTACTGGCTAAGGGGACTTCGATTGTTTTGCGCGACAGCCCGCGAACACGTCCGAGGTGGAGCTTCCGCGAGATCGGGGCCAAGGCCAACGGCAATGTCGCTCTTTGTGGCGGAGGGGGCGCACCGACGACAATCGTCTGTGGATCCTTGAGTTTCGATCGCGCCAGCCTGAGGCCGATCACTCAGTTATTGCCAAACTTCATTTTGATGAAGGCCGATCAGGCACGCACGCTTGCTCTTCACACCACAGTGCAGGCGCTCGCGTCAGAGATGGAAGAACAGGCGCCGGGATCTGAAGTCGTCGCCAGTCGGCTGGCCGAGGTTCTGTTTATCCAGGTACTCCGGGCGCATATCGCATCGGGGCCGGAACGCGACAAAGGATGGCTTCGTGCAATTTTCGATCCTCAAATAGGCGCTGCTCTGAGTGCCATTCACGACAGAGTAAAGACACCCTGGACGGTCGAATCCCTAGCCGAAGCGGCGGGCATGTCTCGCTCCGCATTCGCAGCACGCTTTAAGGAGCTACTCGGACAAACACCACTGGAATATGTAACAGAGTGGCGGATGCAGAAGGCGATACAGCTACTTGAACGGCGTGACAAAAAGCTCCCAGAAGTCGCTCGATTGGTCGGTTACGAGTCCGACGCTGCGTTCAGTAAGGCGTTCAAGCGAGTTGTCGGGGCCAACCCTCGTGAATACCTCAAATGTGGTTTTGAAGACCAGGGTCATGCCGGAATGGCGGAAGCTTTTTGAAGCGAAGGATTCTGACTTTGGTGGCGGGGCCTAGGTGCTATGGAAGAGTGTTCTTCCACTGAAATGGGTGCCCAGGTGCCTCGCATTTGGCAACGGGAGACCTTGGACCCAAAACCGACCGAAGCAGACCACGATTAGTCCCGGTAAACGCGCTTGTGGCCACCGAACTATCAACGTCTATTGATTGGCCAGAAACGGGCTTCGGGGAAAATTAAGGATGATGTCCTCGAAACCGACTTTTGAACCCGGAATCAAACTGTCTCTGAGCATCGAAGCATGAAGGCTCCGGGGCGTATCCGCTGTTATGGGATCAATCACATCTGATTCGATCTGACTCGTTCAGCCGGGCTTTGAATGCCCCGACTGAATACCGAACCTGCGTCACCGCTACTACGGAACTGGACAAGACGGTGATTGTTCCTGTGGAGACGAACGCTGGCCTCGTGAGAATCGCACGACCGCGAGTTTAAGTCAGGAGCGTGGTAAGTCCTCCACAGTCCCGCTTTTCATACGATCACCCCAAATTGTTTGAAACGATTTTGATACGCTTTGCACTATCTCAGTGATTTGGGAAGACAGTCGGCGGTTTAGGCGATGGCCCACAGTTTAGAGAGCTTAGAGGGGCCGCTTTCGCTAACGTCGCGAAGCGACGAAGCCTTTGACCAAGGACTAGAGCTAGCGATCCTGCCAATCAAGTAACTTGCTTTGCCAGTATTGAGCCTCTCTGAATGCCGGGGGGGTGTGGGTGCCGAGGAGGATCGTGCCAAGAACTACTACGTTCGGATAGTATCTATCGCTCTCGATTTGTTGTATTGTGCGCACGCTCGGAATTCGACGTGGCTGGAAGTCAGGCACGTTAGAACGACATCGCTCGGCTCCCCCGCCCCGCGCTGAAGACTCTCAGGAGAACCCAAATGAGACAGTTTCGCACCATCCTCTCCCTTGCTGTTCTGACGGTTGCGGTTCTGGGGACGCAGACAGCGAGCGCCCAGAAGTTCAACTGGACGCTCCAAGGCGCCAAGAGCCCGACCACGGGTGCGCCCGACCTGTTGAAAGTCAACTATTTCGTGAATGCAAATACCGCGAACGCTCAAGACGGAACCGTTCAAATCACCAACCCCGGGTCTCCGACAGGCAATCTTTGCGCGCAGATTTACGTAGTCGATCCCTTGCAGGAAATGTCGGAGTGCTGCTCCTGCTTGGTAACGCCGAACGGCTTGCGGACGCTCTCCGTTAACACCGATTTGACGTCCAATCCCTTGACTAGCGTTAAGCTGACCACCGGTTCGGTGACGATTATCGCGGGGTACACTAGTTCGACTTTCAACATTAACTGCAGCCCGCTTAACAATATTGTTTCGCCAACGATTCGTGCGTGGGGCACGCATATATACCCACTGGGATCGGCCTACTCCATCACCGAGAGCGACTATCAGGACCGGGCACTCGGGCAGTGGAACGACAACCTGCTTAGCGAATGCTATGCCATCTCTCTGGATGGCAGCGGGCATGGCACTTGCTCGTGCGGCACCGGAGACTAATCAGTCTTCGCGCGCGAAAGCCGGAGCTATCGGTCCGGCCCACGTACGAGGTTCATGCGTACGCATGAGGCTTGAGTTGTTAGTAAACCGGAAGTCCGCATCGATAGGGACTTCGGAGGCAGGGCAATTCATTTAATTCGAGAAGTCGTCCGGATCGTGTGCCTTTCCGGACAGCGAGGCGGGCAGCCTGATCTGGCCTGCGCATTCCGCCCTTAGGTTGAGTGAAGTTGGGCCGAACCCCTAGGAGATCAAGAAAGACCGGCTCTGCCGGAGTGAAGTCGCTCGTAAGAATCGTAACGGGCAACTTCGTTCCCCACGCCTACAAACAGTTCGAATCATCAGCGACAGTCCCCGGGAGGACTTCTTTATGCGTCGACGACTTGTGCCGTTCTTCGTGGTAGTTGCATTGACGGTGCCCGCCTTTCGTTTGTCGTTCGGGCAGCAAACTCCGCCACCCCTGCCTGCGCAGCAAACTCAAGCCGCCACACCCGCGGAGGCGACACAAAGTAAGCCCTCGAGTAAGCCACTGGATGACGACGCCGTCGGCGAGAAGCCGTGGGACGATGTGACTCTCGGTGTAAAGAAGTTTTGGGAAGAGCGTACGCGCAATGGGCCGGTTCCACTAAATGCATATGAGAAGGCGAAGAAGCAGCAGTGGGACAAGCTGCCAAAAGGGAGCGGCGCGAAGCGAGGTGGCAAAGCTACGCCGGCGGGTTCCAGCCTGAACGGGGTGGTGTGGCGTGCGCTCGGGCCGGGATCCATAACCGGCGGCCAGGCTGGAAACAGTTTCTGGAATGGTCGCGTCAACGGCATAGCGATCAATCCCTACAACGCCAACGAGATCATCCAGGGTGCGAGTTCCGGCGGCGCGTGGCGGTCCAACGATGGGGGCAACACGTGGTCGCCGTTGATTGATCATGAGCCATCGCTGGCCATCGGCGAGCCCAATTCGATTGCCATTGACCCGAGTAATACCGACACTATCTACGTCGGGGGCTCGAACTACACCAACAACTCGGCCTCCACGGCCGGTTTGCTGAAGACGACCGACGGCGGCGGCAGCTGGATTGTTCTCGGCTCCGGCTTCCCGTCTTCGAATAACGGGAACGCTTCCATTTTCCAAGGCAGCAACATTAACGGGATCGCCGTAGACCCCGCGAACAGCAATGTGGTGTATGCGGCCTCGAACATCGGACTATTCACCTCCATCGACGGAGGCAATAATTGGAATCAAGGAGCGAATGGAACTGGCTGGGGACAGTCGCTCGTTTTGGACGCGTCGTCGCCCGCAGCGAATCGCGTGCTATTTGCGGGGGTTCAGTCTCAGGGAGTCTTTGAAACGAATAACGGAGGAGCGAGTTGGACCCAGGTGCTGAGCCCTACGACCGCCGCCGTCGCCGCCGCGCTCTCTACGCACGTCAAATCAGGAGCTCCGGCGCCAGGCATCGGGAAGGTGATCGTATCCCTGGACCCTCCCGCCACGCCCGCGAACCCCGCGGGCGTGCAGGTCATTTACGTCGTTCTTGAAGGTACAGGCGGGAATTTCCCCATCCCCGGCGATCCCTATTACAACATCCTAGGCATCTTTGAGAGCACGGACCAGGGTGCGACCTGGACGCAACGAGCATCTACGGGACTTTTCCCTGCAGGAGGCGCCTGCCAGTGTTTCTACACGAACACTCTCGCAGTGGATCCCGGGTCTCCGGGCGACGGCATCAACGACATCCTCTATTGGGGCGGCACCGACACCTGGGTCTCCACCGACGCGGGCAATTCTTTCAATGATGTAACCAACGGGATCCACGCCGATAGCCATAGTTTCGCTTTCTTCCCCCAGCCTTCCCTTCCATCAATTGTGTATGCGGGCAATGATGGTGGAATCTGGAAGACCACAGACACCGGCTCCGTCTGGTCGGGTACTAACGGCGGCTCGGCGCCCACCACCATCAATGCGGGCGGGTTGCAAACCAGTTTGATCTATCATATGGACATTAAGCGCGACCCCACCGCGAGCGTCACCCTGATCGCGCTTCAGGACAACGGCACCGACCAATACACCGGCTCCCCCACTTGGACGAACACGGCGGGCGGCGACGGATTCATTACGGTTTTCGACCACACCGGCGTCCCCGCGAATGAGGCTTATGCCTACTCGATCAACGACACCTGCCCGGAGTTCTCTAACAACAGCGGCGGATCGTTCTCCTGCATCACTGGCAACATACCGAACAGCGGGTGCAACATTCAGCTGGCAACAGGCGGCAATACCCTCGATGTGGACCCCAATAACGCGGGCTATCTCTACTTCGGTGGCGTCTCAAACACGCAACCCAATCCCTGCACAACATCGAATCCCGGAGCGCTGTTCCAGAGCATGAACTTTGGATCAAGCTGGCGCCAGATCACGAACTTTACGTTCAACAGTAGCGTGGGACCCACGGCGGTGGCGACCGGCAATGCCAACATCGTGGCAGTCAGGGCCAACAATGGCACCAGCGTCTTCCTCAGCACGAATGCCCTGGCCTCCACGGTTGGACCGCCCAGCGGCGTGGTGTTCACCAATATCACCCGGAATCTGCCCGCAGCGGGCGTAACCGAGCTGGCGTTCGACCCCAACGATCCGACGGTCCTCTATGCGACCCTGTCCGGGTACGGCTTCAGCCACGTCATGAAAACCACGATCAGTGGCACGACTTGGACCGATCTTTCGCCCACTTCGCCGCCGATGTTAATCCCTTTCAACACGATCGCGCTGGACGGAGGGTCAAACCCAACCGGGATTTACGTAGGAACCGACCTCGGCGTGCTGCGCTCACTTGATAGTGGCAGCACTTGGTCCACGCTGGATGACCTGCACCTGCCCAACGCACCGGTTACTCAATTGCGCATCAACCAGCAAGCCGGTGTGCTGCGCGCGTCCACTTACGGCCGCGGCGTCTTCGATTTCGCCGCAGCCAACGGACCCGTGATTTCGATTAACCAGACGAACGGGTTGAATTTCGGAAGTGTCTGTGTGGGAGCTAACTCGACCCAGACCTTCGAAGTCATTAACACCGGAACGCAAAATCTTATCGTCTATAATGTACAGAACCTGTTCAACTCGACAGGTTTTAGCATCGTCAACAATATTTCCCTGCCCGTCAGCATCAGCCCGGACTCGTCGGTGACTTTCACGGTGCAGTTCACGCCGACCGCCGGACAAACATCCACGGCCGACATCCGTATCACCAGCAACGATCCAAGCGCGCCCTACGTCGATCTGACGGCAACCGGAAGCGCCGCTGCACCCAGCATCAACGCCACCATCGTGAACAGTGGGAACTTCGGCAGCGTATGTCCGGGAGGACAGGCGAGCATCAACCTTAACGTGACCAACCAGAGTTCCTGCAACCTGGTGGTTACCAACATCGTGACCACTACTGATTTCTTGCCTCCGACGGTTTCCCTGCCGTTGACTCTGACGGCCGATGCCACCATTGCTCTACCTGTTACGTTCGCACCGCCTATTTCACAAGCCTGCAGCAACACGGTTCCGATTGCTGGCTCGATTACAGTCTTCAGCAATGACCCGACCCAGCCTCTCGGCACAACTGTGGGCCTGGATGGAACAGTTCCCTGTCCAAAAATCGCCACAACCATCCCCAACAACGGAAAGTTTGGCAACGTGTGCTCCGGAAAAGTGGCCGACCTGAATCTGGAGGTGCTCAACGAGGGGCAGTGCAACCTCAATATTTCCAGCATCTCGTCAACGAGCGCGCAATTCGGGGTGCCCAGCGGACCGCTCGTGTTGAGTGCCGACGCCAACGTTGACGTTCCGGTCGCCTTCCAGCCGGTAATGTACGGCAGTCCCGGTTACGTAACATGCAGCAATACCGTACCTGAAACCTCCAACATCGATATCGTGAGCAACGATCCCAGCAACCCAATTCTGGTCGTACCGGTGCAGGGGATTGAGGGCTGTCCGACATTAGTGCTGGGCCCCCTGAATCTGACCGGTGTCAACGACTATCCTCCCACCGTGTCAGACCCGACGGGCGCTCTGGGCTGCTTCACCGACAAGACGATTACGGTGAGTAATACTGGAATTTGCCCGCTGATCGTTGCGAAAGCGGTGACCGCGAATGGACTGGACGGTAAGGGTCTGGCTTTGCCCCCCACTCCGCTTGAATATAACGTCGTGAACACTCCGCTGCCGTTCACGCTCAAACCGGGTGGAAAGCCGGTTCCGATGACAGTTCGCTTCAAACCGGAAATCCTGACCGATCAGAACCCAATGGCACCGGACCAGCAGACGGGAACGCTCAACATCACAAGCAACGACCCGGTAGTTGCCGACGATACGGCAGCCTTGTGCGGCGAACCTGTCTACCACAGCGGCTCACGGATCTTGCTTGTGGATACTCTCGACAATCCCATAAGCTCGGTGACGGAGCTAATCCTGACTACCACCGGCATCTCGCCGCAATTCAACGAGACGCTAAAACCGGCTCCTTTACAACCGCCGGCAAATGTTTGCGGCAACACCATCGACTACCATCTGGACAATGAAACTCTGAATCCAACGGGCAAAAACCCGAACGCCTACTATCGGATACTAGTGAAGGACAACCCCCACTATTACCCGCCCGTTGACTTCAGGCTGACGCAGTGCCAGTTCCAGCAGATCAAGATCGTGCGGCAGTATTAGGAAATCCTGCTGCTCTAGAGACTGGATAAAACCATGTGCCGGGACCGCGAGGTTCCGGCACATTTTTCAAACAACGGGGACCCTACTCGAATGACCCGCCCAATGCTCGTTCTGCTATTGACGATCCCGATGTTCCTCTCTCCGATATTCGGACAAAATGGGGCCCCGGCGGCAGCTGTCGCTGACGTCGATGGGGAAAAGATCTCAGCGCAAGAGCTGAACGATGCCGCGGGACAATCCCTCGCGACACTAGAAGAGCAAACCTACCGCTTGAAGCAGGAGAAGTTGCAGGAGCTGATCGACGACCATCTCCTGGCGCGCGAAGCGCAGCGGCGACATATAACGCTTGACGCGCTGATCGCCACCGAGATCACGTCGAAGGTGCCGGAAGTGACCCCGCAGGAAATCCTAAGAGTATACGAACTGAACAAGGCGCGATTGCAGAAACCGGAATCCGAAGTGGAAGGGCAGCTGCGCTCCGCTCTGCTGGATAAGAATATGGCGACTCGGCGGCACGAGTTTGCCAACACTCTACGCGCGAACGCCAAAGTTGCCGTCTATCTCGAACCACCTCCTCCTTTTCGGCTTGCCGTAGGAGTGGACGGGCCGACCCGAGGCCCAGCGAATGCATCGGTCACCATCGTCGAGTTTGAAGACTTCCAGTGTCCTTACTGTAAGAAAGCCCTGGACACTGTAGAGCAAGTGCGTCTCCGATACAAAGACAAGGTGCGAGTAGTGCATCGCGATTTTCCATTGCAGCCGTTGCATCCTACCTCCTGGAAGGCGCACGAGGCCGCTCGTTGCGCGGAGGAGCAGGGTAAGTTTTGGGAGTACCGCGATCTCTTGTACAAGAACCCGCCTGCCGGGCCGGAGCAGTTGACCACTTATGCCTCACAGCTGGGCTTGAATTCCCCTGATTTTAAGAAGTGCCAGGACAGCGGAAAATTCAAAGCCGTCGTGCAAAGAGATGAAGATGAAGGGGACAAGCTGGGGGTGCAGGGCACGCCCGCATTTTTCATCAATGGACGTCCGCTCCCAGGTGCTCAGCCGGAGAGCGAGTTTTCGCGTGTGATTGATGAAGAACTGAACAAGCAGGCACAGCGCTAGATCACGAGCTCACGTCACAGCATGCGTTTGAAGCGAGCCGGTAGTCTGTACCATACGATTGCGCTCGCATGCACTACGTTCTGGCACTACCGACTCACCTGCGAGTCAGGTCAATTCAACATCTTGCAACACAGCCTGACCGGGATCACTCAGGATCGCCGTTTGCAATTGCTGTTGATCGCCTTCCGCTTCGGCAGATTCTTTGAAGGCTCGGCGGGTTCGCCACTCCGGTGGCGGTGTGGTCTGCACAGCACATTGTCGTCCATCCGAAGTTATCCAGAAACGGGCTTCTGGGAGATGTGTGATACTGCTCGACACGTGGCGCCACAATCGGGTCATAGCAGCTTCATCCTGGCATTGTCGTTCTTTGCAAGAATCAGGGGCTGTTCCACTTCGGTTGCCTCGCGCTCCGAGGAAGGATCATTTCAACAACCCGATGCTGGGCCTCTCGCTTCGCTTGAATTCGGGCCTGAGAATAGATTTCCAGTGTGCACCGGCAGTTCGCGTGCCGCATGAGTTCCTGCACGACCTTTACGTTTTCGCCGTTCGCCATCAATAGGGTGGCGAAACTGTGGCGGAACGTGTGCCAGCCGATGCGCTCCCTAATTCCCGCACGCACTGCAGCAGGTTGAATGACGCGAGAAAGAGGTCAGGAGTTCGAGTCTCCTCGTGCCTACCATTCCTTTCTTTCAACAACTTCGTAGCATTCCAGAAACTCTCCCGCACGCCGGAACCGGCCCAGTAGATTTATGGGCGGGTGGCCCACTCAAGCTTGGTTTGGCTTGAGTGGGGCAGTTCTCCAATTGCAGAGAAGATGTTACGCTCGACTACTCGCCAAGCGCTCTGCGTCACTCTGCTGACTTGTTTCTATGGCAGCGAAGAAACACAGGTTCCATTGATTGCGGTCTGACTCCAAGCGACCGATGGCTTCTCCATAAGGTTCCTGCAGCAGATCCGATTTTTTCTTGAGCCGTTGCAGTCCTTGGACGGCATTGTCGATTCCTTGATTCACCATCCATAACGCTTCAAACAAATGTGCTTTTTGCATTTTTGTCTTCTTCTGAGTTTCTTGGGTGATCGCCATCAGAGGAGGCTGAAGTTCCAGAAATGGAACTCGCATGGATAAAACTGGGGTGGGCGGATTGAAGAAGGAAAGCGAAACCGCTACCTTTTGTAGGAGCCATGTTGCCTCGATCTCAGGCGACTTTGGTTAGGGGCGCATTGGTGTTGCTAGCACCGGTGCGTCCCGCTTGCGGTTGATGACTGCACGATTGTTTCCTGACGAGTCGGTTGTTTGATTAGATCAGGCAGAGAAAAATCACGAAGGGCTGTGCGCGGATTGAAGCAGATATTCTTTTAGTTACTTTGACGCACTCGCCTTTTGGTAGCAGCGGAAAGTGATGAAATGACTCTGCCCCGCTGTGATGAAAACGCGTTAGTCCCCATGGCATGTGGACAAATCTAGCTTGTTCGCAGGTCTAAGTCTGTGATGTGCAAACATCCCCACTCAAGCCAAAACCGGGCTTGAGTGGGCCCCCCGCCACCCTATACGTTCTGGCTCGTACTCGGCTTAGGCGCCTTCGGATCGGCGTCGCTGACGGCCTTCTGCGCCGCAGCCACCTTATTCTGCTTTTCCTGCAAATTCTGCTTGGCATCGTCGAATGCTTTTTGTGCCGCTTGCAGGGCGGATTGCTTTTGTGGATCTGCGGGATTCGCTTGCGCGTCTTTCTTGGCTGCGTCGAGGGCTTGACTCGCCTTATCCAGGGCGGCCTGGGCATTGTGCGAGTCCGCAAGAGCATTGGTAAGAGCCGCCTGCAGGGCGGAAGGTTTTCCATCGCCCCCCTGCAGAGCCTTGGCTGCGGATGTGGTTACACTGCTGCCGAAATAAAAACTGACAACGCTCACGAAAACCGTCGCCAGCGTCGTGAAGATCTGCTTGGCAAAATCCTCGGCGTCCTTGTTTCCCTTTGGGTAATAGGTCACTCTATAGAGCGGATGCTGTAGGTCGTTGACCGGCGTCTTGCCATCTTGTCCCCCAAGCTTTTGTTCGTATTGCACCTGGCCCGATTGGTCTTTGGCAAGTTCGGGGGCGACATTAAAATTTGCCTTAAGGTCCGCCAGTTGGGCTTCCGTAACCGCAGTCAGGGTCTTGCCTTCAACAGGTTGATTGTTCTTGTTGACTTCGCTAAACAGGTATGCGCCCAGACAGACAAAGATTAGAACCAGGCTGAACGCGAGGAGCGCACGCACCGAGCCGTCCGGCAGCCCTAAGGCTTGCTTTGCATCCTCCACGCCCATCACCGAGTAGATGATGGCCAGAATTGCCATAAAGACTACAGTGAGAGCAAGCCCCACGAGAACAATCTGGCTCAGAAGCATGTAGTGGGGATTAAGATTCTCCTCGTTCATAGTCGGAAAACCATACCTCCACATGACGCCTGCAGCGACTAACAAAAGTAAACCAGCGATTACCGCAAAGCCCTTGTCACCGATCTTCATCGAGTTCTCCCTTCTAGAGTAAATGGTGACCGGAATAGCCATGAAGATAACTGTCAGAGCAAGCCCGACGAGCACGATTCGGCTCAGCAGGATGTAATTAGACGGGAAGCCTTTCCACCAGAAGAATCCTGCAAATACAAACAACAGAAGACCAGCGATTACTGCAAAGCCTTTGTTCCCGATCTTCATCCGAGTTCTCCCTTCTGGTAGGTGATTTCAGGGGGCCCGTTGAGATTAGGCCACCGAGATTGAACTCGAAGGCTGTAAAAGTCAAGAAAATCTTGTCAGAGTTAGAAATTCGGGACAGACGGAACGCCCCCGGTAACTAGTTTGCATCGCAACCCAGAGAGAACCGTAGAGCGGCACACACCTCATTCATTCGTGCGGGACTCAGCTGGGCCCACGTTTACCCAAGCGTTGTTGCGACACGGTAACTGCGTTGTGTAGGTTCACCGGCCTGATTTTCCCGCGGTCGTCACACGACGTACCCCGCCAAAAGATTCGTTATGCTCTATCTAATATATGCCTTGACAAGTATATAACTTGCGGGTTATATAAAAAGGAATGGAATCTGTCTTCGAGATCATTGCGGAGCCAAACCGCCGAGCGATACTCAGCCTGCTGGTCTCTTCACAGCAGTCCGTGGGAGAGATCGAGCGCCGACTTCGTATGTCGCAGCCGACCGTGTCGAAGCACCTGCGAGTGCTGCGCGACGCCGGTTTCGTGGAATCCACAGTGGACGCACAGCGCCGTCTTTACCGGCTGAAACCCGAACCGTTTGAGAAGCTCGATGCCTGGCTCGCTCGGTTCCGCCGGTTCTGGTCCACTCACGTGGATGCTCTCGAACGCCACCTTGATCGAATGGATCAGGATCGAATGGATTCAATGCCAACCACGCGCACCACAACGAAAACGAAAACCAAGCAGACGATGCGGCCCAAACCGCGAACGTAACAAAGGAGAAACGAAAACGAAAATGAAAATCAAACTGACTAGCGTATACGTGGACGACCAAGCCAAGGCTCTGCATTTCTATACAGAGGTACTGGGCTTCGCCAAGAAGTCCGATTTTAGTAATGGCCCATATCGCTGGCTGACTGTGGCTTCGACCGAGGAGCCGGACGGCGCTGAGCTACAGCTGGCGCTGAACAACAACCCCGCAGCCAAAACGTATCAGCAGGCAATCTTTCAACAGAAGCAGCCCGCGGCCAATTTTTTTACCGACGACGTCAAGGGCGACTACGAGCGGATCAAGGCCCGCGGCGCCGAGTTCACCATGCCGCCCACTGACGTGACCGGCTCAACCATCGCGCAGCTGAACGACACTTGCGGTAACCTGATTCAGCTCACCCAGCTGGCACGCTGGTAAAGCGATACAGGAGGAAGCAAGATGACCGATCTCGTGCAGTACACACCGGGTCCGGCCAGCGGGGCGCGGATACAAAAGGACCGGGGACAAAACGGTAAAGAGAAGTGGACGCTCGTTCTCGTCCGGGAACTGCGCCACGCGCCGGAAAAAGTCTGGCAGGCAATTACGGACCCGGCGCATCTGCGCGAGTGGGCTCCCTTTGAAGCCGATGGGAGCCTGGCTACGGCGGGAGCCACGGTGAAGCTCACAACCGTGGGAGCGCCTGCCCCGCGCATCACCGAAACGACCGTGACGCGAGCCGACCGACCCAAGGCCCTTGAATACAACTGGGGTGGCTTCGATATGCGGTGGCAACTCGAAGACTTGGGTGGCGGCACGCGCCTCACGCTGTGGACCAACATCGGTCACCGCTTCATCGCAATGGGCGCTGCCGGGTGGCACATTTGTTTCGATGTTCTGGATCACCTGCTCAGCGGAACGCCGATCGGCCGAATCGTCGGGCCCGAGGCCATGAAATTTGGCCGTTGGCAGCGGCTGCACGCAGAGTACGCCAAGCAGTTCGGCATCGAAACGCCGAACTGGCTGCCTCAGGCGGAGCAAAAATCGTGAATCGAGGTGGGATCGCAGAACCATGAGCCAACCATCGAAGAGCAAGAAGAAAGAGTTGTCAGCAGGGGAACGGAAAGAACTACTCACAGCGCTGAAAACCCGTTTTGAGAAAAACATGAACCGTCACAAAGGTCTTGCATGGGCTCAAGTAGAAGCAAAGCTGGAAGCCAATACCGAAAAACTGTGGTCACTCAATGAAATGGAAAAAACCGACGGCGAACCGGACGTTGTTGGCCACGTCAAAAAGACGGGCGAATATGTTTTTTACGATTGTTCGGAGGAAAGTCCTAAAGGCCGCAGAAGTCTTTGCTACGACGGTGAGGCGCTGGAGTCAAGGAAAGAAAATAAACCGAAAAATAACGCGATGGATATGGCAGCGGCCATGGGCATTGAGCTTTTGACGGAAGAAGAATATCGAGAGCTGCAGAAACTTGGAGAGTTCGATTTGAAGACGTCGAGCTGGCTGAAAACGCCTGCTGATATGAGAAAGCTCGGCGGCGCCCTCTTTGGTGATCGCCGCTTCGGCCGTGTCTTCCTGTATCACAACGGCGCGGAATCTTACTACGCCGCCAGGGCGTTCCGTGGCTTGCTAAAGGTCTAGCGGGAGCAGTCTAGCTACTTGCAATCGACCTTGTTGTCCTGTGCGGCGGCGATCTGCCACTTACCATTGCGCTTCAACCAGGTATCGGTCCAGACTTGGCACTGCTTGGCGTCTGGATGCGTTTTGTCTTTGCCGATGGTGTGCTCGCTGCCGTAAATGATAGCCACGTCTTCGCCCGAAGAAGAAGAAAAGAAGCGCACCCTGGCATCGTCGAGCGCGCAGCCGTGCGCCGAGTGCGGGCCTTTTTCATCGCGTAGCTCATCCGCTTTGTTGTAGCGCTCGCCGCCAGTGCTGGTGCCCTGGAAATCGTCGGCCAACAACTCAGAGATAACTCCATTATTCGTGCAAACGCCCTCAGCCCACTTGCGCTCCATGTCGATCATGAACTTCGCGGTTTTGTCGTCAGGTGTGGCCCAATGGCTTTGCTGGGCTTGCTGGGCATGGGCGGCGGTCACAAGGACTGCGACGCACATCAGGTGCAGAATTGGGTGACGCATCGTCCCTCCAGTATTCGAGTCACTATACAACTAGTTGGCGGCCAGGGTGGCCCAATTCTCGGCTCCGAGATGAGCGCTCCAAATCTCCGCACCCCCCGCGCAACTTTCACGCTGCTCCCCTCATCTGACTTCTATTACACTGGCCTAACCTGCACAGGGGACCTCATGACCTTGAAGCCGAAAAATACGATCTGCCTCTGGTTCGACAAGGACGCACATGATGCGGCGCGCTTCTACGCCGCGACCTTTCCAAATAGCGAAGTGACCGCTGTTCACAAAGCGCCGAGTGACTACCCGAGCGGCAAGCAGGGCGATGTGCTGACGGTGGAGTTCACGGTTCTGGGCATTCCCTGTCTGGGTCTCAACGGCGGCCCGGCGTTCAAACACAGTGAGGCCTTTTCTTTTCAGATCGCGACGGACAATCAGGAAGAGACGGATCGCTACTGGAACGCGATCATTGGCAACGGTGGCCAGGAAAGTCAGTGCGGTTGGTGCAAGGATCGCTGGGGCCTCTCCTGGCAAATCACTCCGCGCGCGCTGATGGAGGCGCTTGCGGCTGGTGGCGGCGAGGCAAAGCGCGCCTTCGAGGCGATGATGCAGATGAAAAAGATCGACGTCGCCAAGATCGAGGCAGCGCGGCGGGGATGACGTGGACGGCACATAAGGTTTAGGAGGGTGCCCAATTTCTCGCGTCTTTGCGAGAAGTGGGTTTGACCACGATTACAACTCTTTAAACCATAGGGACAGATTTTCTCTTCGAGTGAGATCCCACGTTTGCCAAAAAGAAGGCAAACATGGGACACCCCAGATTGAAGATGAATGCTTCTCTTAAGTCGGCCACCCGCCACGAGCTATCGAGAACTAGGTGAACGAACACAGCGTCCGGCCACGCTCTAGAGAAGCGTTATCCAAGAACCGTTCAATGTCTTGAACCATCTTGTCGAGTTGTGGTTGATAGTAGATGCGAGCGAGCTTATTCGGCTTCGGCAATATCGCCTCAACCCGCCGCTTCCAATGCTTGTCAAGGGTCGCGATGGAAGCGTAGGCTGTCCCGATTACCGCGTGGCCAAAGTCGATACCATCGTTCTGCATGATCGTCCAACCCTTCGCTTCTCGGACTAATAGTCTGAGCAAATTGCCGTAGACGTATGTAGCCGGACGGCCGACCATAAAGGGCAATTCCGGGAGTTTAGCGTCCAGCCAGCCGGGGTCTTTCCGGTATTCGGTCCAGTGAGCCATGATCTCTTCTCCCAGCCTTAAACCCATCTGGCGCTTGCCTTCTTTGATCTTGCCCCTCTCGGAGCAAGCCAATCCATGAAAAGACCCAATCGGAAGAAGTCCGAAGGTAGCGATGCTGGCAGGTCTGCGAGCTTGATCTCGGGCGACCGTCTCAGTCGTTCCGCAGTGAACGTCTTAAGCAAACGCTCACAAAAAAAGGGGAGGTTCTGTAGTTGCTGCTCCCGTTTGATGCACTCATACGGATCAAATTCCACGGGAAACCAATGTGTGCCTATTTCATCCAGGAACTCGCGAATTGTTACGAGCGAATCGCCCTGAGGACCGGACAGCTCAGCTGCGTTAGCTACAGAGAACAGCACATCGACCCCGCGATTCAGAGTTGCGATGAAACGTCTTCGACGATCTGGATCATGTTTGGCCAGACCTATGATCGCAAAGTTGTCGAGAAAAACGGCCAGGC
>JBAPOI010000107.1:0-9337 GCA_049279555.1 Candidatus Sulfotelmatobacter sp. | reverse complement strand
CCGATCGCACGAGCGAGGCGACGGCGCCGAGATCGGCGGCGGCTTTGGCTCCTGAGGCGCGATAACGTACCGCTTCTCCATAAGCGGCGAAGGCGAGTCCGGCGGCAGCTTTCTGCTTGTCGTAGAGTTTGTTGAACAGCACGATTCTGCCGGCAACTTTGTCACGGCCGAGAGCGGCAAGTTGGTCGAAATTGTCGACCGTAACGACCTCGGCGGTAATGCCGTCGGGGGGAGTTGAGGAGCTTCCGCCGAGAGCTGCGAGAACGATTCTTTGGCTGGCGCCGGGGACCATGCCGGGATACTCAACCAGCGCCGCCGTCTCCGCGCCGCGAACCCAGTGGGGCACGGTGACCGGCTCAAGGCGAACCTCGAGGCCAAGCTTGCGCAGTTCTTCAGCGACATATTGTGCGGCGGCCGTGGCCTGGGGCGAACCCGTCGGACGGGCTCCGATGTTTTCGGTGAGATGCGCGAGTTGGCGATAAGCGTAGTCGTCGTTGAGCGCAGCAGCTTTGATGGCGGAAAGCTGCTGCAGAAGAAGCTGAGGAAAATTGCGCTGATCGGCTTCGGAGGCTTGGGGGTGAGTCATCCACACCGGTGGAGTCGGTGGCTTTTGCGGCGGGTTTTGGGAGAAAGCGGTCAGGGGCATGAACAGCGCAGTGTTGAAAATTGCAATCGTGAGTGACGCGATGGTGAGGCGAGCGGCCTTGGTCATAGGTGCTCGCAGTGTACTTGAGTGGAGAAGCTGGAGGAAAGTGATGACGGAGCGGCCTGCTGTAAGCCGGGTATTGCGCCGCGGCTGGCACGTGCTAGCGTCAGATTATGGACAAGAAACAAATCAATTCACCGAAGATGACGCTGAATTTTCTGATCTGGGTCGGCGGGGTGTTTATGCTGCTGCTGTTCATGTTCTTGGTGCATTTCGTGTGGAGGATTTTCTAGACGAGATCGAGAGTCGGGGCCAAGAGGCGGGCTGCGCCAGCCAGACAGCCGAGGGCGGCTGTCCCTACATGAATCGCAAAAAAGCGGCCCCATTCTGGGGCCGCTTAGTCAAAGAGGCGAGATGGTGGGCGATGTCAGGAAAGGCGATGGAAGTAGCCATTCCGCGGGGAACGGCACTTCGGGAAATGTTCAAACGAAGCGATAGTGAAGGTCATTGCTTTGAGGTTGCGGCCTCTTTATTACCTTAGAAAGGAGCACTTGCCGAGCCAAAGACCGAGTATCTGTGACTGGGCTCACATGAGCGCATAAGTGATTGGTGGAACAAGGTTTAGCATCGGCTCGTCCGCGCAGGGCAGCGGGGGGCCAACTCATGGAGCCCCCGTGAAGTGCAGAAGGATGCATATTGAGTGCACGGGGATTTGCTAGGATGGGAGCGAGCGCGAGTTGGGTGGATATACCACGGTATAGTGGTATAATGTGCGTTGGGGGTGTTGCTATGTCCCGGGCATTCAACGGCCAAATTCACGTCAGGGTTCCGGCCAGCATTCACGAGGAAATCGCCAAGGAAGCTTTCGACAAAGGTACTTCCATTAGTGGGATTTTGGCGCAGGCGCTGGTCGTGCGGCGGGTTCTTCGGAACGTCGATCCCTGGAAATCGATCGACGAAGTGCAGTCTGCCAACCGGGGATTGCCTGCGGCGGAGGTCGAGAACACGGTCGCCAAGGCCGTGAGGGCGGTCAGGAAAGCCCGGCGCGAGCCAAGAATCTGACGTGGAAAAAGAAGGACTTCCGCCCCGCCTAGTCATCGATACCAACGTCTTTGTGAGCGGATTGATTTCGGCGGAAGGGCCGCCAGCGCTGATCCTGCGCACCGTTCGGGACAAGAGAGCCGTCCACCTAGTTTCAGACCCTATCGTGGAAGAGTATTTGCGCGTGCTCGACTATCCTCGCATCCGGAAATTCAGGAAAATCACCGATGCCTTCGTCGCGGACATCGCTGCGTATTTGGTTTATCAAACCGAGCGGGTCGAGTTGCGGTCGCGGATAAGAATGAGCGCCGACCCCGATGACGATATGTTCCTGAATACCGCAGTGGATGGACGGGCGACGCTGTTGGTCACCGGCGACAAAACGGACCTGCTAGCGCTGCGGGAGGTAGACAGCATTCCGATTGTTTCGGCCCGCGAGGCGGTGGAGAGGATCGATAACTAGGGCTTACGGCGCTCATGCGTTTTGATCCTCCCAACGCGTGGGGCCGTAAAAGAGATCAAAATCCCCACCCTCTCGCAAAAAGCGCGAGAAGGGTGGGGCATCCGAATGTGCGGGGATACGACTAGCTGTTTCCGGCCACGGTACGCAGCTTCCCGGGCAGGAAGTGATACGGAGGCCAGGGTCCGCTGATCGCTACCTGGCAGTTTTTGAGCTGCTTGGCGGCGGTCGTGTAGCGGTTCTGGTATTTCTCAACCGACTTCGAATCAATGAGATGAGCGATGTCGATGAGCATGCCCTGGGGAGCGACTTTCTTGCAGCTTATTTCTTCTTCCAGCGGGTTGAACAGCTTGTGAACTTGTACGGAGAGGGCGCGGGCCTTGGTTTGGCGTTCGCGCTCACGAGAGGCTTTGACGCGGAGCTTGGAAAGGTAGTCGCCGCCGACGGTGTCGGGCAGGACAACATCGATCATGGCCTCGCGGAGGGAGCCGTCGGTAACCGTGAGCTTGATGTGCATTTCAGACTTGCCGCGGAGTTTTGCCACACTCAATCCAAAGGCGCGCCGGTTGACCCGGACCGCCTGGCGGAGTGCGTCGTCGCTTTCAAAGATCGTTCCGAAACGGAACGGCAACACGGTGGAATTGCGAAAGCAGCCACTCACCACGCGAGCGTGGTCGATGGCGGCTTTGTGATCAAGAGGCCCAGCATTCTGGTCGTACTCGCTCACTATCACAGCGAACTCACCGCTGGGGTAGCTGAGGACGGGGGACCCATTCACGCCTTGGACATTTTCGATTACAAAGGGGCGTCGGGAACGAGTGCCATTTGGGAGGGTCTGGTGCTCGGTAAGGCAGTATGCGTACCACGACATAGCGAACTCTCCGAACCGGGACGGAGGCGGACGAACCACCTCTTATGTTATTTGCACAAGTTGAAACTGCGATTCTGGAAGTTAATTAGCGGTACAGGGTCAGGAACTCTGGGAAAGCGACTGTCAAGTTCCGTAATGGATATTACTTCGGATTGGTCCCAAAATGCAACTTTTCCGTGGCATGCAGCATCGGTGTGGAAAATTTGCCACTGGGTAACCTTTTTGTAACCTTTCCGACTATGATCGATGGCCCCCCTAACTGCGTCTTGAGTCACTCGTTCGTCTTTCTGGGCCGAAATAAGGACCGTGCCACCTCTTGCGCTGCCTGATTTCTTGGCTATACTGTTCATACAGTAGTTTTCGCCACTTCTACCCCTAGCCATCGATTTCCGCTCCGATGTGTTTCTGTGGGTCTAGCGTCATCCCGTCTTGAAAGTCCCGGGTGCCCGAATACCGGCGCCTATCTGGCCGCTGTGTCCGACGAGTTCGTCCCAAAGTTCAAATTGAAGGGTCAGGGATTTCTGTTGCCCAGTAATCCTGCTTATTCCATTGGAAGGTGATGTTATGTTTCGTGTCTCCCCCACACCGACGCGCAAAGTGTGCGCGAATCGGGCGTGCTTGCAATGCTTGCTACTACTTTCTGTCGTTTGTTCGACTCTTCTTTATAGCGCTTGCTCAGGGAATTCGATGCCAGGCAATACGTCTGACGGCACGGGCTCTGGTTCTGGGTCAGGCACAACCAGTTCCAGCTTGAAGGTTTCGTCTTCGCTGCCATCAGGAACTGTCGGCTCGAACTACAGCGCCACCATCGCCGTCTCCGGTGGCACCGCGCCCTACACTTTCACTTTCACGTCTGGCTCGTTGCCGCAGAGTCTGTCGCTGAATACCAGTTCGGGAACGATTTCCGGTACACCGAGCTCCAGCGGAACTTCCGGCTTCGGGATTACTGTCTCCGATTCGACGGGAGCCACAAAAGAACAATCGTTTCAGATCACGGTTGCCAGTGCTCCCGCCCCCACCCCTGCTGCGGCAAGCCAGGAACCATCGTTCTCCAGCGTACAGAAGAGCGGCGGGTGGTCCTCGTACGGACAACAGGGGCCCAAGTACGTGGACTGCTCTCCTTCTCCCTGCAACGGCATCTCTTTCTGGATGGGCCAGGGAATCAGTTCGCCTTCCATGAGCGGGGACGCTTCAGGATTCAGCGTGGGAGGAACCGTACCGTTTTCCGATGCGCTGTTTACGAATCATTTGATCGGCCCCGGCTCATCGCAGAGCCAGCCGGACAAGAATCAAACTCTTGTTCCTTCGCTCCATGACTTCACTTACGATGTGTACTTCTACGGGGGCAACTTCAGCCTTTCTCAGGCGCTCGAGTTCGACATTAATCAGTTCTTCAACAACCTGGGGTTCATCTTTGGCCACCAGTGTCGCCTCGCTTCGGGAAACGAGTGGGATGTCTGGGACAATCAGAACAAGAAATGGGTGCCGACCGGAATCCCGTGTTATCCGAATGACAACTCATGGAACCATCTGACGATTCAGGTGCAACGAGATTCAAACAACAATCTCGTGTATCAGTCGATCACGCTCAATGGGCAGACCAGTACGCTGAACTGGACTTTCCCCGGCACATCGCCGGGCTGGTATGGGTTAACCATCAACTACCAGATGGACGGCGACGCCAAGCAGGATTCGTACACGGTTTATCTGGATAACCTAACGTTGTCGTATCGGTAAGAGGGCTAGCACCAGATCGTTGCGCTGCCTCTACGACTGTTGACGAACCAGGTCTTTCTGCAGCACGACAAAGTGCAGATCATCCCGGAGCGGCCTGCCGAAACGTTGGTCGTCATAGGGGAAGGGTTTCGTTTCGCCAGTCAGCGTATAGCCCCGCCGTTCATACCACGCGATCAGAGTTGTCCGGATATTCATGACCGTCATACGGATACGATGAGCGCCGCGTTCTTGGGTGAACTGTTCCGCGGCGGCGAGCAGAGTGCGGCCTAGCTGTCTATTCTGCAGGTCGGGCCTCACGCTGAGCAGGCCGAGATACCAGGCTCCGTCGTCGGCGGGATCGAGCCAGACGGTTCCGAGAAGTGCGCCGTCGGCTTCATCCCGATGAATCAGCAGGTGTGCAGCAGGGTTGTTAGCTAAATCTTCTCTGAGCAGAGAATCGTTGAGACGCTGACCCTCGATGACTCCCGCTTCGACGTTCCAACTGGCGGATGGACCGGTGCGGCGGAAGGCGATATTGACGAGGTCAATGATCTCCGGGTAGTCGGCTTCAACGGCGGGCTTGAGCAACATTCGGATAAGTTTACAACTCAGGGATGGCGGGGTGCCCTATAGCTCGGCGAGGCTTGCCGCGTTTAGCTCTTGGAACTCGGCTTTTGGGATTCGGACCACCGAGCTTCGGCCACCTGTCATTGATCTCCCTCCTGATTGCTGCACCCACGACGCAAACTGTGCCATTTGGTCGAAGGTGATGAACCACCAGTTGACGACGTTCCTCGTCTCAGGGCTGTCAATCTCGCGCACGACGAAAATGGAGTGCAAATTCCCCCTCTTCGCGGCGTAGAACGCGAGCTTCACAAACGGGCCTACGTCCAGCCCGAAGTAGGGGCCCATGTCTCGCGATGGGGCCGGTGTTTTTTCTTTGATTTCGAGCGGATAAGTGTGTTGCTGTCCCCAGAGTATTCCGTCAATGTCCGATATTTCGGAAAAGAAGCCCGTCTGGAAGGTCACGCGGAGATGTTCCTTAGAGAATTCTTCCGGCACCGCCACTTCGGGAATCCCTTCGGTTTCGGTTTTGTAGCGAAGAAAATTGTAGCTTCGCTCGCGACGGCGGAAGTTCAGCGCCGCAGCGGCGTCGAGGAAGGGGATGTACGGCTGAGCTACAGGAAGCCCGAGTTGCACGGAGTGCCATCGCAGTGACGACGCGTCGTCTTCGGTATCTATCGTTGCGGCGCAGTAAAAACTGGCGATCCCGCTCTGGTGGAACGTCGAGCATATCGTATGCAGACCGAGCGTTGGTTGGGGAAGTTGTCTGTCGGGCGAGTAGGCGACGCCGGGTTGTACTGTCTCCGGGAAAAAGACTGCGGTCGTGTGACCAAATATGCCGTCGCCTCCTGCGCGGGCGAGACATCCGCCCGGACCAATCTTGTCGGAAAATCCGAGATCTTGGGCCCTATTGCGCAGAGCGATCTTCGGCGGGAGCGGTATTGATCCCTCAGAGCTCAGGCTCTTATGCAAATAGGACTTCATCCGAACAGCGGACATTGATGGCATGGTTAGTGGCCCCTTAC
Organism: Candidatus Sulfotelmatobacter sp.; assembly: GCA_049279555.1. Classification (GTDB taxonomy): domain Bacteria; phylum Acidobacteriota; class Terriglobia; order Terriglobales; family Acidobacteriaceae; genus Sulfotelmatobacter. The sequence continues at coordinate 3,014 of JBAPOI010000107.1, read as the reverse complement.
TCGTCTGGCGTCTGCCCGCGAAACCGTCGATTTGGGCACGTTAACGATCAGCGAATTTCTTTTCGTTATGGTATTTCAGGAAGTTCTTGTCAGGTACGAAGCGGCTGGGAAGCGTTATTGGGGCGCCGTCATACTTTCCGAGGAACTCCCTCGTGGGTTCATCGGCGAGGTGCTTCCGAACTTTACGCGACAGCTTCACTTTGAATTCCGTCGTGACGGTGAGCAGGCCGCAGTCGAAGGCTCGGCCATGCACCGCGTTGAGGCATAGACCGTTACGCGGGTTCGTCCGATTCTTCACGTCGTCCGACCATAGAATTATGTGGCTCGCGGTTAATAGCTGCGGGAGGGATAGGCCGGTCACACAGCACCGACAATCGTAGGCAGCGAGAACGGCCGACCGAAAAAATCCTTGATTGATTCGGGTCCGAACGACTGCCTCTCGCGTCTTTCCTTCGGGAAACACGTCGGCCTCCTCTCGGGAAAGTACGTCACGGCCAATCATCTTGCTGAGTAGGCGTTCGCTTTCATAAGCTAGTCTTTCCCAATCATTGTTGAACTCTTCCCGTATTTCTATCTCCGACTTCGCGCCGTGTGTTGCACCAGCAATGTTGCGCTTTTTCAGCGCTGGGTCGAGCCTCGCGAAATTTGCGAGTTTCCAAGAGACGGCAGATGGTGTCCGCCCGATCGCTCTCGCGAGTTCGATGATGTCTGGATTTGTCCGGTGAATCCTGCCGAATGGTGTTTTCAGGTAGAGGTTGAAGGCGACGATGAGCTCTTCGCGGCTCCAAGGACGGCGGTCCATACGGGGCAAGTCTACATCGCCCTTGTGTCCTCGCGGAAGGAAAGTTAGAAGAATCACCGACCTCGGGAATTACTCTTTCGCCCCTTCGGGGCTGGCTCGCATCCCACATCCTACCCACGGCTCGCGCCGTGGGCTGCACTCTTGCGCCGCTGCGCGGCTAACCGCGAGCAGTTCCGTCTCCGGTCCTAATTTTTGCTTTGGATTTCTACTCGCAAGGGCGTGGGGCGTCCTGCCGAAAAACTGGCAGCGCTACTCATATCTGAGGCTCTCGACGGGATCGAGCTGCGCGGCGCGGGCGGCGGGGAGAGTGCCGAAGATGACTCCGACGAGGGAGGAGACCAGAATGGCGATGATCGCCGACAGGCCGGAGATTGGGACGCGGTATTCGGTGAGGAAGCGAACCGAGTAAGGGATCGCGAGGCCGATCACGATTCCGGCGAAGCCTCCGATGAGCGAGATGAGGATGGCTTCGGCGAGAAACTGGAAGCGGATTTCGCGGTTGGTGGCGCCGACGGCTTTGCGAATGCCAATTTCGCGGATGCGCGAGGTTACGGTCGCGAGCATGATGTTCATGATGCCGATACCGCTCACCAGCAAGGTGACCGTCGAGATGAGCAGCAATACCCAAGTGAGACCCGTGGCGATGCGGTCGGCCATGGAGAGCAGTGCGGTGAGATTGGCGACGTCGTAGACGGACTCGGAGCGGTGCCGCGACTGCAGCACGTGCTTGATCTGCGCGGTTGCCGGAATCACCATCGAGGGATCTTCCATGGAGAAATAGAGAAGTTTTACGTTTGGCACCTCCATGAAGTAGCGGCTCACGGAGAACGGGATCAGCATGGTGTTGTCGACGATTTCGGATTGACCGAAGGTTTCCACGCGCTCCTTGAAGGTTCCGATGATGGTGAAGGGCAGCCCGGTGAGCTTGATGACTTTGCCCACGGCCGATTGAGGCGAGCCGTACACTTCGATCGCCATTTTTTCGGTGATGACTCCTACCTTATTGTGAGCTTGGGAATCCTCCTGATCGAAGAATCTTCCGGAGGGAATCAGCAGGTTGCGAACCCGAACATACTCGGGATTCACACCAAGAATGGTGACATCTTTCTCTTTGCCGTTGCCGATGGGGACGCGGTCGGAAAGCTGGGTTACGGGAGAGGACGCCGCGATGCCGGGAACCACTTCCTGAACAGCGTGAAGGTCGTCGATGGTGAGCGGGTCAGGGTTGGAGTTGCTGATGTGCGGCGCGCCGCCCAGATATTCAGCCCAGATTTCGTTGGTGCCGATGGCCTGGATCTGGTTGAGCACGAATTGGCGTCCGGTCATGCCGATGGTGACGACCAAGATGAGGGATGCCGTGCCAATGACCATGCCCAGCGCGGTCAGCATAAAGCGGACTTTGTTAGTGCAAAAAGTGTCGTAGGCGAAGGCGACAATCTCGCCAAAGGCCATCTGAGGGCGAAGGCGCTCGGGGATGAGAGCAGCAGCCATCAAATTAGATGCTACGTAGAGGAGGGAAAAGGCGCAAGCGGAAGGGGTGAAGCGGCGGAGGAGAAAACGCCGGGAAACGACGATCAACGGTCCGGATTCGTTTTCCAAATCAGGAGAATGGAGAGAAATCATAAGTAAAAATTTGTAACGATAGCAGACTGGAAGTGTTCTGTTATGGCAAAGTAGAGGCGCATCACTATGCAACTTAGGCCAGAGTATCGGATTCGAATCGGGGCGGATGGGCTCTTCTGACACGTTGACGGAACTCGAGACGGTTGAACCGAAGACGGCTGAATCTAAGACGGGTTACCCGGGCGCGAAAAGCTCTCGCGGGTCGCTGTTGTTAATGGTCGTGATGGCGCTTGTGTTGCGGCTGGCGGTAATGTCCTTTTTGTATCCGGAGCGGACGGACCCGGCTCGCGACCACTGGCGCTGCGGAGGCGAAGCCGGCAGAATCGCGCGGTCGATTGTGCGGGGCGAGGGCTTCAGCAATCCTCTGTTCGGCAAGACCGGACCAACGGCTTGGCTGGCCCCGGTTTTTCCCTATTTGTTGGCGGGAATCTTCAAGATATTCGGCGTCTACAGCGATGCTTCGGCAATTGCGGCGCTCGCTCTGGATTGCCTGTTCTCGGCATTGACCTGCATCCCCGTCTATTTCATCGCGAAGAAACATTTTGGCGAAGATGCGGCCGTTTGGGCCGGATGGGTGTGGGCGTTCTTT
>JBAPOI010000106.1:0-16703 GCA_049279555.1 Candidatus Sulfotelmatobacter sp. | reverse complement strand
GAGTTTTCGCTTCAGACACGATGGCTTAGGTTTCTAATTTCCTTGATTATTAGTTGTCTTAGATGACGCTGCAGCAACCTTTAGATCAGAATAACTCGAATGTTCTTCGTTACTTGTGCAACAACTTTTACTTCCTGACACAGTTTTCCACAGGCGCTGCGATCGGCTCGCGGATTCGATGGCGACTCAGTTGCAAACCATCGACCACTGCGCCGTTCCATGAATCACACTCGTAACTATTTTATTAGCTTCCCAGAGTAGCCGGGCTGCGCTACAGTTGATGTTGTTGTTCCGGCGGTTTCCCTGGAAAAAAGGAAGTGACACGGCCATGAACGCTCCTCCGGTTGGTGTTGAACGCCGCATTGGACAACGCTTTCCCTTCAACGTTCCGGTTTCGCTGCGTGACGCGTCCACCGCTATCGAGGGGCTCGGCTTCACCCAGGATCTCAGCTCGCGCGGAGCTTTCCTGTTCACCGATATGGCTCTTACCGAAGGCGCAAATATTGAGCTCACTTTGAAGATGCCTTCTGAAATTACTCTTGGCGAAAGCATGAGAGTGCGCTGCCAGGCTCGCATTCTGCGAATCGTCAAGCCCATCGATAACTCTGCTGAAGTTCGGTCTGCCGAGACCAAAATCGGCGTGGCCGTTTGCCTAAGCGGCTACGAATACTTGCCTGATACTGATGAAGGCTCCGCCGACTATCGCCGCATTTCGGCCTTGCACAGCTCTTCTGAGAGCGAGCCTCCTGCTACGCCGGTAACCGCCGGTTCGCGCGCAGCCCATTAAAAATTCCGGACCCGGCCGGCACTTACATACTTTAGTTTTCTCCGTACCTTCTCTCCGCACTCTCAGCTCCTTTTCAATCGCCCCGCCTTGGCTTAAAATAGTTCTCATTAACTGTGGTTCGCCCCGGGAGTTGTTCTTGTTGTGCGCCTCTCCGCAGCGTTTTCTATCTGGCACGCCGCTACTCGTTCGCCTAGTCGGCGAATTGCGCTCACATAGGCTTTCGGGCGGTTACTTGGGTCACTTGGCGAAGGGTACTTACTCTTTCTAACATGCAGACACCTAGAGAAATCAGCGAGAACCGCGCCATGCATGGCATTGCCGTAGCCCTCCTCACCGAGAATCGCGAGCGTCTGTCCGAGCTGCAGAATCGTCTCGAGTCCACGCGCCTCGGACGAGTGGTGTGTAGCGCTGCAAACTTTCCTTCCGGCCCCACCGATCCCATCCTTCGCGAGATTCAGGATTTACGAGCCGAAGTCGTTTTGGTCGATATCTCGCCGGACAGTCCGCAGCGCGCCATCAAGGCCATTGAGCTGCTTCAATCGAATACTTTGCAGCTCGCCATCTTCGCGAACGGCACCATGTCGCAGCCGACAACGATTGTGGCCAGCATGCGCGCCGGAGCAGGCGAGTACCTCGATGATCATGCCGGTGCCGAAGCTCTTCTGGAAGCCTTAACCCGTTTCAGTTCCAACCGCACTCGCACGCGCGGCGGTGCTGGCAAAGCTCGCATCTTCACATTTCTCAGCGCCAAGGGAGGCGCTGGCGCCACCACCGCCGCCGTGAACACCGCGGTCGCCTTGCAGCAAGCCTATGGCAGCGTTGTGCTGGTTGATTTTGCGCCCATCGGCAACGCGCAACTGCACCTCAACCTGCGTCCCAGCTTCGGAGTACCCGACGCTCTCGAGAACCTGCATCGCCTTGATGTTTCCTTGCTTGATGGCTTGATGACCACTTGCAAAGATGGATTGCATCTTCTGGCTGGCCCGCAGCAACCGTATCAGTCGATCCCCACGCCGGCTGAATTGGCGCGCCTCTTCGATCTGCTGGTCAATCACTATCGCTACGTCGTAGTGGATGCTTCCAGCCGCCTGGATCCCACGACTCGATTGCTCTCCGATCTTTCCAACGCGGTGCTTATGGTCGCGCAGACGGACGTAGTTTCCCTGTGGAGCGCGAGCCGCATTCACGGCTTCCTCGAAGAAGGCACCGGCCGCAATCGCCTGCGCATTGTTCTGAACCGTTACAAGAAGATTCCCGGATTCACCGACGAAGACGTCGAACAGTCCACTCACTGCAAAGTGTTGTGGAAGATTCCCAACGCGTTTCAAGCCATCTCGCCCGCCATCGATCACGGCGCGCCGGTCGTGCTGCAGGAAAGCCAGGAAGTGAGCCGCTCATTCCGCGCTCTAGCTGCGGCGCTAGCCGACGCGGCGTCAACTCCCGAAGGCGGACTCGATCTCATCTACGCGCAGGAGAAGCCCAGCGTTCAGAAAAAATCTCCCGGCCGTCTTCTTATCACCCCCGCCCCCGCCGAACAGTAAGCCGGTATCGAGTGCCACGAAAAATTTTGCTGAAAAAATGCTCATGGGATCGTGATCGAGTCCCTGTCGGCACTTAGTATTCGCCACCCCGAAGTAAGAACTCATTTAAGATAGGGCGATGCCCGAAACAGCAACTCTAGAGCCAGAAAAGGCCGAACCGTCGATTCCGGATCTCCGACTGCTGGTTCCTGTTGAACCCCGCTCCCGCGTTTTTTTTCGTAACCTTCGCGACATTTTTCGCCCGCGCGAACTTCCCCCGCTAGCCATCGAATCCGCCCCAGCAGCTTTCTGGCCAGACGTTTTCGTTCACCGCGGACTTCCCTGGAGCCGCTTCTTCCAGTCTGCCGCCTACCACGTTCTGGCGCTCGCCCTCGTCTGGGCAGGATCACGCTTCCTCATCCTGCAACCCCATGTCGTTTCCCAAACCCCGTTGACGCACGCCGATGTGGTCTACTACGCACCCTCGGAATATTTGCCGCCGCTCGACACTCGCCGTTCGAACCCGGCACCCGCACGGGATGCCGATCCCGAATATTCCGCCCAGTCGGTCATTTCCGTGCCTCCCGAGGCCAGCAATCGTTCGCAGACCATCGTCGCCGCACCCAGGCTTCAGTTGCCCCACGATGTCGCATTTCCCAATCTCGTTGCGTTATCGGGTGACCCAAAGCTTCCCATCGCACCTGCCCCCGTCGTTCCCGTGTCGCAGATTTCGCGCCTTACGCCGCAGATGGAACGCTCGATCATCGCGCCTCCGCCCACCGCGGAAAGGGACATCCAGCAGAGCGCCCAGAAAACTCCGCAAGCGCCGCAGCCTTCTGTGATTGCTCCTCCGCCTTCTCTCGATGCCGCTTCCAATCGACGCGTTGGCGAACTCAACATTGGCCACAGCGCCGTCATCGCGCCCGCGCCGCAACTTTCGGTGGACGCACAGCGCACAAGTCCTGGTGGACGATCCGCCCTGCACGCTCGCTCGCCTGAAGTGATCGCTCCTCCGCCCGCGCTCGGCGCATCGGGACGATCCCGCTCCGGTGGAAGCGTGATCGCGCTCAATCTGCATCCCGCCGTGGGTGCGCCCCCTACCCCACCCATCGGCAATCGCCGCGGCACCTTCGCCGCTACGCCCGAAGGGCATCGCGGAGCTTCTGGCACGCCCGGCAGCGACGGAAGATCAAATGGGAGTGGTACCAGCAAGAAGAATGGAAGCGACCTGCCCTCGGGCCTCTACGTCGGCAAAACTTCAACGAGCGTTGCGTCAGTCGCCGGAGATCCTGCGCCGGAAGCTCCAAACTACGTCAACCCCAAACTGATTGCCAATGCGCGCCCGCCCCGGATTTGGGACACCCAATCGGACGGTAACGCCAAACTTTCGGAACCCGAGCGAGCCGTCTTCGGCAACCGGAAGGTCTATTCGCTCAGCCTCAACATGCCGAACCTGAATTCCGCCGGGGGCAGCTGGATCATCCGCTTCGCCGCGCTCAAGCCGGATACGAATCAGAGTGCTCACTCAGGCGAAGCACCACCCGATGATCTTTCATCGCCTACGGTCACGAGGAAAGTGGATCCCGCATATCCTTTGGAGTTGATGCGGCAGAACCTGGCCGGGACCGTCATTCTTTACGGCATCATCCGCGCCGACGGCACGGTGCATGGCGTCCGCGTGCTGCGCAGCGTCGACGAGCGACTCGATCAATTCGCCAGCGAAGCCATTGCCAGGTGGCAATTCCAACCCGCTACGAAAAACGGATCGGCCGTAGACGTCGAAGCCACCTTTTGGATTCCCTTCCACCCGACCCGCGCCGGATCGGCCTACTGACCCAACTGAACGGAATCCCACGCGGCTTACGCCTTGGCGGCTTTTTTCTTCTCGACCGTGGCGTAGATTGCAGGATCGGTGCAGACTTCGTAGTAGCTGCGATCGCTCCAGCCCTGAACAGAAAAATCTTCCACGTTGATTCGCGCCACGCGGCTTTCGCGCACCACAATCTTACGGAAGATGTCGCGGTCCACCGGAACCGTACCGATCGAAAGATGGCACTCTCCCTTATCGGATAGAGCTGATGCCGGAAACTTCATCGCCAGCGGCGCCAGCGAAATCTCCTGTTCCAGCTTTCGGAATGCCGCTTCATTCATGCGAATGCCGCCCAGGTTGTAGCTGACAACGGAATCTTCGGGATTTGCCGATCGATCCGGCGGGTTCCCGTCCGTCTCCGCCGCTTGGAACACATAAACGTGGAAGGGACCAGCCTCCGACTCCATCACTTTGCGCGCGCGCTTGTTGCATGAAGAAAGCCGGTCGCTCTCGTTCAGCGCTTCGGAGATCATGATCTGCCGCTCGCCATCCATCAAATACAAGGGCGCCGATTCCTGCAGCGTAATACCGATACCCAACTCGAGCTCAGGCATACCTGAACGTTGCATCAATTCGTTATAGCCACGCACAATTTCGATAATCTCGCGAGCGAGAACGCAGGCACGGCTCACCGCCAGTCCTGGCTCGCCCTCGCGCTCCAAAATTGCGAGGATGATGGCATCGCCCTCAAGAAAAACCTTTTGTGCGCCGTACTTGCCGAGCAACTTGTTCACCGGATCATAAAAATTCAAACTGAAGTACGACGCGGGATTGAGTCCTTTCTCCATTAGCGTACGCGTTAGCCGCGTCGAATCGCGCACGTCCGCTTTGATCACAACGTGCCGCAACACACGCTCTTCTTCCGGCTGCTGTTGCTCTTCGGGCAGAAGAAATTCGTAGAGTGTGCCATTCATCCGCGAAAGCTCACGCAGCTTTTCAGTGTTTACCACGTTCACCGAATCAAGCGCTGCGTTGAGCGTTTCCAGTCGCCGCAGATCGCGGTGGTACTGCGAGAAATCCTGCAGAAAACGCGCCGCAACTTTGGCCCGCTCCGCACCGCGACAGCCCGCCACCTTGGCCACGGCTGCATACAGACTCGCAGGAGAGAGCTTGCCATGCTCCTGAATCATGCGCTCGACACGGTCGCATTCCGGACGCGAGATTAGCGCATTCTTCAATTGCTGCGGATTAATGCGCGGCGCGTACTCCCCGAGCAGCGGCACGGCATTATACGAGGCAATCACGCACTCCATCACCTGCTGATCTTCAAGTAGGCGCACCCATTTTGCCAGCCGATCTTGTTGCGCTGCCCCTTCCGGCGTCGAGTCATCGGGAGTCCCAGTACCCACCAGCGCGCGCGCATTCTCCGGAGCGCACAGCCACCCATCGATCGTCTCGCTCGCCGTCTCCTCGCCATAAAGCGAACGTACGAATCCCCAAACCACGTCCTGCAGGCGGGGGTAGCGATCCGGGTCGCGATCCCAGTTTCCCAGCATGACGTAGTGCTCAGCACACAAATAGTCGTCGCGGCCATCTTCGGAAAACGTGAGCCGGTTCACGAACAGCCCGTAACTGCTGAGGGCATCGCCCGATTTCGCTTCTCCGGATTTCGCCTCTCCAGATTTTGATTCTCCAAAAAACGACCGTCGCGTACGCGCCAGCGTCTCTTTCTCGACCTCGCGCATCGTCTCAAACAATTCCTGCCCGGTCTTTCGCAGGATAATTTTCTTTCGTACCTGGAATCCGGCCACGCGCTCGCGATATTCGACCGCCTTGCCCTGACGCACGCCGTCATAGCTCTTGAGCAATACGCGGCAGCGCTCGAGCACTTGCGCAAACTGTTGGTTCATTTCATTGCGCAGAAATTTGGTCACAGCCAGCCGCGCCAACAAATCGACCGAGATATTCTCTTCCTTCTTCGCTCGATTCAGTGCGGTCAGATGCAACTCGGTCAAGATCGGTTTCCAGTGCGTGGGATCGGACGCGCCACGAACCACCTCGCCGCGAGCCCCGGCAGCGGCGTTCCTCATCCACGAAGGCCCTTGTGTCTGGCGCGGCGCCTCGGCTGCCAGAAGTCCTTCCAACTCGCCGTGGCGCACGATCAGCCGCATAATCTGCGCTCGCACAGCCTCCACAAAACGCCCGCTGAGGGCAACATCGTGGCGCAGGTTGTCGACTCCAACGGCGAGCCCTTCGAGCACTACCGACGGCGGTGCAGCTACCAGTTCTGGCAGAGTAAGCTGCGCGGACTCCTTGCCCAGACGGAAAATGGGAAATCGTGGCATTCTTGAATGGCCTAAATTTTCGGAAGTTACTGATTACATGGACATATCGAGGCTAGCAGGAAAAAAGCGGCGGCTAAAGTTACCGAGGTTATCGGAAGGGCGTATCTAGAAGCTATCTCATAAATGGTTTCGGGAAGGGCACGACTTCAGTCGTGCCGCCCGGATCCAATAACCACGCGGGCTTTAGCCCCTGAGGGAGCCGGCTATGTACTTCCCCGGTTCATTATGAGATGGCTTCTAGGTAAGACCGCCCTAGCGCCCTGCTCATAGCGCAACCTGAGGCCCGTGCCTTCGTGGCTCTGTGGTAAAAGCCTCTCACGCCAGCCCGCGCACAATCTCCTTGAACACCAGCCCGCGGTGCTCATAATTCTTAAACTGATCGAAGCTCGCGCAGGCTGGCGCCAACAACACCACATCGCCCGGCACAGCCGCAGCGTGCGCTTTGCGAATAGCGTTCTCCAGCGTCTCCGCATGCACCACTTCAACGTTCCCGCTCTTCGAAGCAATCTGCGACTCGATTTTCTCCGCGGCCGCGCCGATCGTGTACACACGCTTCACCCGCTTTTGCAGCAACTCGTTCAACACGGTGTAATCGCTTCCCTTGTCCTTGCCGCCGAGAATCAGGTGGATATTTGCCGGAAAAGACTCCAGCGCCTTGATGGTCGCATCCACGTTCGTCGCTTTTGAATCGTTGTAATAATCCACGCCACCGACCGTCGCAACAAACTCCAGCCGATGCTCCACCGCCTTGAAATCGTGCACCGCCTGCCGAATTTTCTTCGTCTCGCATCCCATGAGCGCGCCGGCGCAGGCGGCGGCCAATACATTCTCGAGATTGTGCGCGCCCTTCAGGGGAATCTCAGAGACCGGCATGATTTCACGCTGTCCGTTTTCTTCTTGTCCATCGCCGCGACGAAAAAGAATATTCCCGTCGCGCACCCAGGTTCCCTGCCTCACTTCTTTCTGCCGGCTGAACCAGAAAATTTGCGCCTTAATTCGCTGTGCCATCGCAACGCATGTTGGATCGTCGGCATTTAGCACGGCAAAATCGTCGTTCCTCTGATTCTCAAACATCCGCGCCTTCGCATCCGCGTAAGCTTCAAAGGTCTTGTGGCGGTCAAGATGGTCGGGCGTAACATTCAACACCACTGCAACTTTCGGACGAAACGCCTGGATGGTCTCCAGTTGAAAACTCGAAACTTCCAGTACGATCACAGTCCCCGGCTTGGCCCGTTCCACCAGCGAAATGGCCGGGGTACCAATGTTGCCGCCCACCAGCGTGGGAAATCCGCCGGCAGTTAAAATCCCGCCCGCGAGCGTTGTAGTCGTCGTCTTCCCGTTTGAGCCTGTGATCGCAACCATCGGTCCAGGCAAGAACTGTGATGCCAATTCAATCTCGCCGATCACCTCTCCGCCGAGCGTGCGCGCCTGCACCAGAGCCGGAGCGTCTACGGGAACTCCCGGACTCACCACGATCAAGTCCTGCCCACGGAACGTGCGCTCGCCGTGTCCGCCGGTCTCAACCGTGATGCCGTGATCGAGTAGAATGGGAATCTCGTTGCGCAACTCGTCTCCGCTCTTGGTGTCGGACACGGTAACGCGCGCCCCGTGCTCCTTCAGGAACAATGCCGACGCCACCCCGGATCTTCCGAGGCCAACCACCAGCACGCGCTTATCTTTGAGTTCCATCAGATCATTCCGACCAATTGCCACAGATCTTCACGGATCGCACCCGAGCTAAAAATCGTGAAGAAGGAGTTAAGAACTTATCCGTGTTGATCCGTGCAAATCCGCGGCCAAACCTTTTATCTCAACTTCAAAGTCGTCAACGCGAACAGCGCAAACACCAGCGATGCGATCCAGAAGCGCACAATAATTTTCGATTCTGACCACCCCATCAACTCGAAGTGATGGTGAATCGGCGCCATCTTGAAAATGCGCTTCTTGCGCAGCTTATACGATCCCACTTGCAGAATCACGGACACAGCCTCGATCACGAAGATCCCGCCGATAAACGGCAGCAGCAGTTCCTGTTTGATGATCACCGCAACCGTCCCAATTGCACCGCCAAGGGCAAGCGATCCCACATCGCCCATAAATACTTCCGCGGGATGCGCGTTGTACCACAAGAATCCAATCGACGACCCGACCATCGCCCCACAAAAAATCGTCAACTCGCCGACCTGTGGCATGCGCTGCAGTTCCAGATACGTAGCGAATGCCGCATGTCCGCTTACGTAGGTCAATACCGCCAGCGCACCCGCGGCAATCACCGTGCAGCCAATGGCCAGCCCATCCAGCCCGTCGGTGAGATTTACCGCATTGCTCGAACCCACGATCACGAACGCCACAAATGCTATGAACGGCAGAAACGCCAGCGGCCAAAGATGCGGAAATCGCTCCAAGGTTTCTACCACGAGATCGGGATGAAACTGCTTCGCAAATGGCACAATCAGCCGGGTGGAATACATTCCGTAGGTCTGCATCGCGATCAGCATCACCGCAATGATGATGCTGGTGGCAATTTGCAGCCCCAGCTTTGCTCTTCCGGTCAGGCCGAGATTACGGCGATGCACCACTTTGGTGTAATCGTCCGTGAATCCGATTGCGGCAAAAGCGCACGTGGCAAACACGGCGATCCAGACGAAACGATTGCTGAGGTCCGCCCAGAGCAGCGTCGGCACAACGATGGCAATCGCGATCAGCAGTCCGCCCATCGTCGGCGTTCCCGCTTTTTTCTGATGAGCCTTCGGTCCTTCTTCGCGGATGAATTGTCCAATCTGAAATTCTCGTAGGCGGTTGATAACCAGCGGACCGACAATAAGCGCGGTAAATAACGCGGTAAGACTGGCGAACGCAGTGCGGAACGTGAGATAGCGGAAGATGCGGAACGGCGGAAAATAATGTTGCAGCTTCACAAACAACAGCCAATAGAGCAATCAGCCTCCGTACCCCGATCCAATTAATTCTTGATCCGATTAATTCCTGCTTCGTCTCAATTCCTGGTTTCGCGTAGCGTCTTCCAGGTTTCGAGCGCCTTCTCCAGCTTGACGCCGCGTGAAGCCTTCAACAACACGAGGTCTCCGTCGCGCGCCTCCCGTGCCAGCCATTCGCCAGCCTCCTCAGACGACGCCACAAATTCCGCACAGATTCCCGCATCCCGCGCCGACTCGACCATTCCCTGTGCCAGCCCGCGCACTCCGAGCAAGACGTCAATTTTCTTCCCGGCAATGTGCCGTCCGGCCTTGCGATGAAGTTCTTCCCCAGCCGAACCCAACTCGAGCATCTCGCCCGCCACCACGATATGCCGCTTCGCTGTCATCGCTGCCAGAGCATCCACCATCGCTTCCAGTGCCTTTGGATTGGAATTGTAACAATCGTTGATCGCCGTGATGTTACCCAGTTGGAGAACCTCTCCACGTTTCTCCGCCGGAGCCAAAGTCGCCAGCTCAGCGACCGCTTCCGAAGGCTTCATTCCGCGCTCCAAACCCACTGCCACGGCTGCCAGCGCGTTGAGGACGTTGTGTTCCCCCACCAGCGGAAGTCTGACGGCTTCGCGCACGCTGCCAACTACAACCTCAAACTCGGTGCCCTCGCGCCCCTTCGAGCAAATTTTCTCAGCCCGCACGTCCGCGGTTGGCCGCGTGCCGTACATCACGACTTTGCCCTTGAAGTCGCGGCCAAATTGCGAGACGTACTCATCGTCGGCATTCAGCACCGCCGTGCCGTTCGCAGGCAACGACTCCACCAGTTCATACTTCGCCCTCGCGATTCCGGCAATCGAATCGAAAAACTCCAGGTGCACGGGCGCGACATTGGTGACGACACCAATCTCCGGATGCGCAATTTTCGCCAACGCTCGAATCTCTCCTGCGTGCGACATCCCCATCTCGATGACGGCCACGTCATATTCCGATTCCAGCTTAAGCAGCATCAGCGGCAATCCAAAATGGTTGTTAAAGTTTCCTTCAGACTTCAGCACTCGAAACTGTGCGCTCAAGACGTGCGCAATGGCTTCTTTTGTGGTCGTCTTCCCTGCCGACCCGGTCACCGCAACCAGAGGCTTGCCCCACAGTTTGCGTACCGCTTTGGCAAGAGTTTGAAGCGCGACCAGCGTATCTTCGACCGCCAGCAATCGCGCGTCTTCCGGATAACGGCTTAACTGATCCTTGCGCACGACCGCCGCAACCGCGCCATTGCTGAGCGCCTGTTGCACAAAGTCGTGCCCGTCCAACCGCTCTCCTTTCACCGCAAAGAAAAGCTGGCCCACGCCCACGGTTCGCGAGTCGATCGAATAAGCCTGCGCCACTTGTTCGGGAGAGCATTTCCCATTCGCAGAAATAAATTCCGCGATCTTTTTTAAGGACAGTTTCACCGCGTCGCTCCTGCGGAAGCGGCAATGCAGTCGAACCCCGCCGCACGAAGTGCCGCGCGCGCCACTTCGACATCATCAAACGGAGCCGATCCCTGCCGAGTAACCTGCACTTTCTCGTGCCCCTTGCCCGCCAGCAATACGATGTCCCCCGGGCGCGCCTCGCCAATGGCTAAAATGATCGCTTTGCGCCGGTCGGCCTCCACGGTGTATTTCACCCCGGTCTTCTGCAAACCCACGACCGCATCGTTAATAATCGCGAGTGGATCTTCGCTGCGTGGATTGTCAGACGTCAGCACAACGAAATCGCTGCCTCGCCCCGCAGCCTCGCCCATCAGAGGACGCTTCTTCCGGTCGCGATCTCCTCCACATCCAAACACCGTCAAAACTCTTCCCTTCGATCCAGCGCCAGAGACCAATTCCCGAGCCAGGGATGTCAGATTCCGCAAAGCGTCGTCGGTATGCGCGTAATCCACCACAACCGTAAACGGCTGACCGCAATCCACACGCTCAAATCTTCCCGGAACACACGCCAGTTTCTCGACACCCGAAGCAATCGACTGCGGCGTACACCCGCGAGCGTAGGCTGCTCCCGCAGCTGCCAGAATGTTGTACACATTCACCCGCCCAATCAGCGACGAGAACACCGCGATCTTCGTTTCCAGTAGGACTAGATCAAACCGCGTCCCGCGGGTTGTAATCTCCACGTTCTCCGCGTGCAGGTCGCCGCTCTTCCATCCATATTTCAGAATTACTGAGCTGCGCTTACGGCTGAACTCCGCCAGCTTCGCGCCGTATTCGTCATCGATATTCGTAACCACAGCTCGTGGTGGATCGGTCCCGCACCCTTCAAACAACACTCGCTTGGCCGCGAAATACTCTTCCATCGTGTTGTGATAATCGAGGTGATCGCGTGTCAAATTGGTGAACACGGCGACATCAAACGGGACACCAAACACGCGCTCCTGCGCCAGCGCGTGCGAAGAGACCTCCATCACGGCATCGGTAGCGCCGTGAGCCAACGCCTCATTAAAGATGCGATTCAGTTCCAGCGCCTCGGGCGTGGTATGCGGCGCGGGCAGAACTTTTCCCGCCACGTGATATTCAATGGTGCCGATCAACGCGCTCTTGCGTCCAGCAGCAGTCAAAACCGATTCCAACAAAAACGCGGTTGTGCTCTTCCCGTTCGTCCCGGTAATTCCCGCAATCGCAATTCGCTCTGCCGGCTTCTTATAAAAGTTCGCGCTAATCCGCGCGAGCGCTCGCCTCCCGTGCGGAACCAGAGCCCACGCCACACCTGCACGCTGCTGCTCCACGGCAGAATCCGTGACCACGGCCACGGCGCCCGCTTGCATCGCTTGATCGATGAAACGGTTGCCGTCGTTGGTTTCGCCGCGCATCGCGACAAAGACACAGCCCGTCTTCACCCGCCGCGAGTCATATTCCACACTACTCACATCCGGATTCCCACTCTGCGCGAGAACTTCCGCTCCATCCAGCACCTGTTGGAAAGTCATTGCTCAGAATTATATGGCTGGAAGGTGCGGACCAGGCGTCGAAACGGCACGAAGGTAAACACGAAGGGAGAGGCCGTCAGAAGACTTCCGGGCATTTTGGTTACTAAAGATACGTTCTCGACAGCGCCCTGACGCGCTAAATTGCAGGTATGTCCACCGGAACCGGCCGCGCCAAATACCGCTGCGCCCAATGCGAGATGTCGGAGAGTCAGTGCGAGTGCGACAAATTCTGCTGCCTCTGTCAATCGCAACTCGACATCCGCATCTGCGAAGACGGCCTCATGTACTGCGAACCCTGCCGCACCGCCGCCGATTACAGAACCTCAGACTAGCTTTGTTTGTCACTTAAGTTTTCGTTAAACCCACATACGACTAAACAAGCACGACCTTACTAGATCACCACTGCTTCCCGATACTCTCCAAACACCCTCCGCATCGCATCCGAAATCTCACCCACGGTAGCGTAAGCCTCTACGGCCGCCAGAATCCTGGGCATAACATTCTCGCCTGATCTCGCGGCGTTTTCCACGTGCTGCACCGCGGCCTTCCACGGACCCGCATCACGCCGCATCCGCAGCGCTCGCACCCGTTCAATCTGCTTCGACTCCAGCGCAGGATCGATCTTCTGAAGCAGAATCGGTTTCTCCTCCTCCACTTCAAATCGGTTTACGCCGACCACCACGGCCTCTTCACAATCCACTGCCTGCTGATATTCGTACGCCGCATTCTGAATTTCCTGCTGCACAAATCCGCGCTCGATCGCTTTGAGCATGCCGCCCATTACTTCGATCTTTCCCAGATACTCTGCCGCACGCTTCTCGATCTCATTGGTCAGCGCCTCGATGTAGTACGACCCCGCCAGCGGATCGACCGTCTGCGGAGCCCCAGACTCGTACGCAATAATTTGCTGCGTCCGCAGCGCAATCCGCGCCGCCTGCTCCGTCGGCAACGCCAGAGCCTCATCATAGGAATTCGTGTGAAGTGACTGCGTCCCGCCCAGCACCGCCGCCAGCCCCTGGATCGCCGTCCGCACAATATTGTTTTCCGGTTGTTGCGCGGTTAGCGTCGATCCTGCAGTCTGCGTATGAAAGCGCAGCATCCACGACCGTGGATTCTTCGCCTTGAAGTGTTCCCGCATGATGCGGGCCCACATCCGCCGCGCGGCGCGAAATTTCGCCACCTCTTCCAGAAAATTGCTGTGCGCGTTGAAGAAAAACGAAAGCCGCGGCGCGAACTTGTCCACATCCAGCCCCGCCTTGATCGCCGCCTCCACATAGGCCATGCCATTGCCCAGAGTGAACGCGACCTCCTGCACCGCCGTCGACCCTGCCTCGCGCATGTGATAGCCCGAAATCGAGATCGTGTTCCACTCGGGAACATTCTCGTTCGCCCAGGCGAACATATCGGTAATCACCCGCATCGCCTGCTGTGGCGGATAAATATAGGTCCCGCGCGCGATGTATTCCTTGAGCACATCGTTCTGCACCGTACCGGACAAATTGCGAATATCCGCACCCTGCCGCTTCGCAACCGCAACATACAATGCCAGCAGGATCGATCCTGTTGCATTGATGGTCATCGATGTAGAAATCTTGGTGAGGTCTATCCCTTCGAACAACCGTTCCATATCCTCGATCGAGTCGATCGCCACACCCACCTTGCCGACTTCGCCCGCCGCCAGCGCGTGGTCTGAGTCCATGCCGATCTGGGTTGGCAAATCGAACGCAACCGAGAGTCCAGTCGTTCCGTTCGCTAACAAATATTTGTAGCGTTTGTTCGATTCCTCGGCGTCGCCCATGCCCGCGTACTGTCGCATGGTCCACAACCGCCCGCGATACATCGTGGCTTGCACTCCACGCGTGAACGGATACTCGCCGGGATATCCGATTTCACTTTCGTAATCGGAACCCTTCAGGTCGGTGGGCGTGTAAAGCGGGCTCACGGGAATGTGAGACGAGGTCTCGACCTCCGCCGCGACCTTCTGCTCTGCGACCTTGATCTTGTCGGCCATAGTTGAATTCTTTCGAGAACTCTGAAGTCCAAATGGTTACCGCAGAGGCTGTCGAAGAAGACGTAGTAAGCTAGAAAACCTCTATGAGTTCTTGCTTTTTTTTCTCACCCTCCGGAACGAACTCACACCAAACCAGGCGAATGTCAAGGTGAAGCAAGTTGCAACCGCCACACGTCCCAATCCCGTCCGCCCGGCCTGATATTTCGAAAATTCGTGGGCAAGGGCGATTCCGCCACTCGCCGCCATCACCAGGAAAACAAGGCCCGTAACCTCCAGCCACAACTGGTGCAGCACTCGTCCTAAGGCCCGCGCAGTGGTGGACGCAGCCTGCCCCGCTGCCCGTAGAGTCCGGCTGCGCTTCGCCTGCTGTCCCGCCACGCGTGCTACAACGCCTAACTTTCGTGCGGTAGAAACCTTGTTCACGGCCTCGATTTTATCAGTCTTCGGCGCTACAATAACGCAAAGCTGCGTCCGCGACAGAAACCGTTCAAGGGCGACAGGCATCCAAGTGCTGATGGCATTTTCTTAGCCAGAGCTCGGTGGCGACTTCCGGGGGGATTCGTGGATCAGCAACTCAAACAACTCATGAAGGAACTCGGCGAAGCCATCAACGAATCTCTATCGGACTCCGAGCAGATCGCAGAAGTCGTCTCCCGCATTAAAGAAGGCGGTTACGATATTTTTCTGGTCCTTGAAGCCACCATCGGCGTGAGCAAACAAGGTGAAAAATCTTCCGATAAGACTTCCCTCGTTACCACCCTTTCAACCAATCCGGAATTCAAGGTCAACGATCAGGATTTGAAGTTTCTCAAATCTCTGCGTATTAAGATCGAGGAAGAAAAGTCGTAAATCGCTGCAACCCCCCGTAGAGATCACACAAACAGTGCAAACGGGAATCAGTTCCTTACCCCAATAATCTGGTAGTGGGCTAATCCCCTGTTGCTAATAATTCTTCCGCCTTGGAATCTCCCGGCCAAGGATCGCCCGCGCCTTTCCTCTCCTCGAATACCTTTACCGCCGTTTCCAGCCGCCTTATTCTTTCCCGTGTTTGCGCGATAGCCCAATCCCAATTGTGATTCGATGTTCTTGCTTTTGCACTTGACTTTGTGTTATGCATAGTGCATAATCTCCTTATCGTGATGGATGATAAAAAAGACGTTTTGGCCTTGATGGGGGCCTTGAGCACGACCCAAAGTCAGCTCCAGCAGGCCCTTTACGACCGCGAAGAATTGGACCGCAAGATTCTGGAATTGCGCCAACTTGAGGCCACGTTGCGGGCCGTAATTGAGCACGATGCCTTTGCACGCGAAGGCGAAGAAACTATTAGTACCGAAGAGGTACGGAATGTTCTTTACGCGAGACGGGGAGAGATTCTGACCGCAGTCGATGTCAAAGAAGAACTGGAAAAGCTGGGCTATAGCCTTGCGAAGTACCAAAGCCCACTTGCCGCTATCGGAGTCATCCTTAACCGACTGAGAGACAAGGGAGAAATTGAGGCAGCTTCTGGAGTCGGAAAGCGCGGGTTTATCGCTCTTTCGATACGGGATGAAATTTTGCGGCAGGGCGACAGGATTGTCAAAGGAGAGACGGTGCCCGTGCCCGCCGCTCATCCGTTGCAGAAGTTGCGGGCTAAGCCCAAACGACAAGGATGACTTTGGAGTCAAATGCGAAACGCCCCGCGCTAGAGACGCGAAGCGTTTCAGAAAGGCAGGTAGAAGGCCATGACACGACCTCCACCAAACACTGAGTAGCTGAGTAAGCGCCCCGGCTTCTGTTGAAGCAGGAGTCGGGGCTAATCCAAAGCGCGGAGTCACCCACGCCTCAGACCCTAAGTTATTTTGGCTGGTTTCTCCGCAAAACGCAAGCGGAGAAACCACATGACCTGTACCAAATGCGAACACCAAATCTGCAAGAAATTCGGAACCTACGGCAAGCGAAAAGTCCAACGCTGGCGCTGCAATTCCTGCCATGCGACTTTTGCCGATCCCGCTAGCCCCAAGCCTTTCGGCTCCCACAATACCGATCCCGAAGTTGCGGCAAAGGCTCTTGCTTTGATGCTTGAGGGAATGAGCGTTCGGGCGATCTCCCGATTCACAGGACTGCACAAGAATACGATTCTGTCCCTCATGGTAACGGCTGCTGCGAATGCGCGGCGCGTGTTCGATTCTAAGGTTCGCGGAGTCAGAGCGAACTATGTTCAATATGACGAACTGTGGTGTTTTGTTGGCAAGAAAGCGCGGCACGTTCGCAGTGGCGATCCCGCCGAACTTGGTGACCAGTGGATTTTCATCGCATTGGATGAGGAAACCAAACTCATCCCTTGCTTTGAGATTGGCAAGCG
>JBAPOI010000105.1:0-7996 GCA_049279555.1 Candidatus Sulfotelmatobacter sp. | reverse complement strand
TTTTTTCCTACTGTGCCGTTTTTAGCCATGCTGGTCACTTGAAGTACATCCGACAAGGGAACCCAAAAGATCTCCAAACACACACCGACGCTGGAGTCGCCATGATGGGCGGAGGCAGCGATCTCGACGAAGCATTTCAGTGGCTGTGCGGCAAGGCCAACGGGGGCGATTTTCTAATTCTGCGGGCGCATGGCGGCGCCGACTACAACCCCTATGTCGCCGGACTCTGCAAGATGAACTCGGTGGCGACACTAATCATTTCTAGCCGGGAAGCGGCGCAGAAGCCGCGGGTTGCGGAAATTATTGGACAGGCTGAAGCTATTTTTATTGCCGGTGGCGATCAGTCGCGCTACGTCAATTTCTGGAAGGGAACCCCGGTCGAGGATGCAGTGAACGCCCACGTGGCCGCGGGTAAGCCCATCGGAGGCACGAGCGCGGGACTCGCGGTGCTGGGGCAGTTTGTTTACGGCTGCCTGGAGGACAAGCCGAAAGACGCCGATCTTACTTCGCAGGAAGTTCTCGCCGATCCTTACATCAAGCGCGTGACTGTGGTGCGCGACTTTCTGAAAGTGCCGGGGCTCGAGAACATTCTTACCGATAGTCACTTCGCGAAGCGCGATCGCATGGGGCGTAGCCTGGGATTTCTGGCGCGCATCGTGCAGGATGGTTGGGCGAAGGCGCCGCGCGAGATCGCCATCGATGAGAGGTCAGCGTTGCTGGTGGAAGCGAACGGCCGGGCGAAAGTTGTCGGCACAGGCCGTGGCGTTTATTTTCTGCAGGTGACGGAAGCGCCGGCAGTTTGCCAATCGGGTCACCCTTTAACCCTGCGCAACGTGGCTGCCTATCGCGCGCCAACCGGCGCCATGTTTGATGTTCGGGTGTGGAGCGGTGATGGCGGTGAGGGATATTCGATTTCTGTAGAGGCAGGACAAATTCATACCAGCCGCGCGGGAAATGAAATTTATTAGAATTCCCGCGAACGGAACCGATATTAGAGGCTAACGCGCGAAACAAATCGATTGCGATTGACAGACATTCCAATGCTCTGTCATTCTGTCCCGCGTCGGGCGGCCAAAGAAATCTTATGAGCTTCGCAGCAACGATGTGCGAAAGCGACAACAACCTGCAACAGGTTGTACGCCTGGTGGAGTCGGGCAGCCTCGAAGCGGGCTTGTAATTCGTCGCTGAATTCTCCTCACGATTTTTCCCGCCGGTTAGATAAGGGCGCAAACTCTTTCCGCAAGCAAACCAAGCACGAACGAGCGCAATACATGAAGCTCGACTGCGAAAGCCGAACCCAGGGAGGCCTGTCATGAAATGGTCCGTACGATGTGCGGTGGTTGCGGTTCTGTGGTTGATTGGCACCGCAACAATGATGGCTCAGACTGCGCAGGGCCGAATACTGGGCACCGTGACTGACGCTTCGGGCGCGGTCGTGACCAACGCCCAAGTGACCGTCGCGAACACCGCCACGAATGTAAGCCGCTCCCTGCAAACGAACAGCGCCGGAGAATATTCGGCCCCCTCGCTCGATCCCGGGATTTATACCGTGACCGTAGCCGCCGCCGGATTTAAGAGAGCGGTGAGCGCTCCGTTCTCACTGGAAGTTTCGCGCGAGGTGCGTATCGATTTGAAGATGCAGCCGGGCGCGATCAATGAAACGATGGAAGTGACGGCAGACGCCGCGCTCGTCGATACCACCGACACGACTCTGAACGGCGTGCTCTCGAACAAAGCCATCAACGAAATGCCGCTGCAGGGCAGGGATTTTCAGAATTTGCTGCCCCTGCATCCTGGAGTGCAGCGCACGCCGGGCGGCGGCTTTCATTCCGTGACCTCCAACGGCAACCGGCCCGACGACAACAATTTTTACATCGACGGCGCCGACGACAACGACGCTTATTACGGAGAGACGGTAGTGAACGATGCCGGAATTTCAGGCACGCCGGCCAGCTTTTTGCCGCTGGATTCGATCCAGGAGTTCAACACGCAGGAGGGCCCCGGCGCTGACTATGGGGTAAAGCCGGGAGTGGTCGTGAATATGGGAATTAAGTCGGGGACCAACCAGGTTCACGGTACCGCCTACTACTTCGCACGAAATAATGCGGTCGATGCGCGCAACTACTTTGATCCCGCACCGGAGCCGGTCTCGGCATTGATACTGCATCAGTTCGGAGCCTCGATCGGCGGCCCGATCAAAAAAGACAAATGGTTTTACTTCGTCAACTACGAAGGCATTCGCGATAAGGTGGGAAACCCGGGAGTAACCGATAGTCCGGTGACGGTTTCACTCGCCAATCAATTGGGTGGCATCGCAAACGCCGACGGCAGTCCGAACTCGGCTACCTATAGCCTTCCGGATGCGATTGCCTACTTTAACGATCCCAACAATGTGGCATTTTGCGAGGCTGACCAGGGCGTGAGCAATTGCTCGGTCAACCCTCTGAGCCTGAAACTTGCGCAATTGTTTCTGCCAAATCCAGGGCTTACGCTGAAAGGCTTGAGCGATCCCGCGGCAATCAATTTCGATTTCAACAATGTGAATCGCGGCGACAACATGGTGGCGAAAACCGACTATGTTCTGAGCGGCCACGACACACTAAGCGCCCGTTTCATCTACGCCAATACTCAGCAGACGGAGGAGGATATTGTCGCGCTGCGGCCGCAGTGGCTTTCCACTACGAGCCCGAAGACCCAGGTTTTTGGCGTGACCTGGACGCATACCCCGAATGCGCGCTGGATCAACGATGCGCGCTTCAGCTACAACCGGTTTAACGAGGCAATCTATCCCGTCGATCATAATGTGAATCCGGAGACTTACGGATTGAATACCGGCGTGACCGATCCACGTTTGTTTGGTTTCCCGCGAATCAATCCGGGTTCGGACGAATTCAACTACATGGGAGGGAATTCAAGCTGGCCGCTGGCGACCACGCCCAGCGCCACTTATCACGTTTCTGACACGGTTTCCTACACCAAGGGAAAACACTTGATTCAATTTGGCGGTGAGTTCCGCGACGGTAACGTGAACTACCTGAGGGCAACGTATGGTCGCGGGCGAGTTTACTTCGACGACTTGACGGACTTCATTGCAGGTGTGCCTGCGAGTTGGCGCTTTTTGTACGGTGACACAGCTCGCAACGTCAGCCAGCGGGGAATGGGGTTCTTCGCACAGGACTCGTATCGTGTGACTCCGCGCCTTACATTGAACCTCGGCCTGCGTTACGACATCACCGATCCCATCAAGGACTCGCACGATCAACTGGCCAACTACACGCCCTCGCAAGGAATTGTGCAGGTGGGCAGGGGGATCAGCCAGCCTTACCCGACAAAATACAACAACATTTCGCCGCGGGTAGGCCTTGCCTGGGACGTGAGAGGCAATGGCAAAACTGTCGTGCGGGCGGCCTCGGGAATCATTTTTGAGCAGCCTTCGATCCGCACCTTCATGTTTAACGGAGGGGGATTGAATTTGAATCCGAGCGGTGTTCCCTATGTCGACCAGAACGGAAAGACGGTGCAACCCAACGGCACGATTACTTCGTTCCTGGTGGAATCAACCGATACCTCGCTCATTAATTGGTCGGAGGCAGGGCCGATTTTTCCGGCGTCTGCGGGACAACAATGCAGTGTCGACAGCCAATGCAACGTGTTTGGCGTCGATCCGAAGCTGAAAACGCCTTATGTCATCAACTGGAATTTAAACATCCAGCAGGAGATTGCTCCCCAAACGCTGTTGCAAATTGCCTATGTCGCGCAACATGGCGTAAAGCTCTATAGCGTGGAAGATATCAATCAGGTGAATCGCGCCTTCGACAATGGATTCGAGACCGTCGGTCGCCCTCTGGTCACTGGTTGTCCTGCGGGCAGCGTTGGCGGCTTCGGGCTTGGCTTGGGAGGCCCTTGCTTCCCTTACATCGGATTCCTGGATCAATTGAGCAACCACTCCGGCTCGAGCTTCAACTCCCTGCAGGTCACTCTTACCAAGCGTTTTTCGCACGGACTCTACCTGCTGGCGGGCTATACCTGGGCGCATGCCATCGATACGGCAACGAGCAATCTGGCCGGAGTGCCGCCGAACAGCTTGAACTACAATGCCGAACGCGGCAATTCAGACTATGACATTCGTAACCGCTTCACTCTGTCGGCGAACTACGAATTCCCATCGAGAAAGACGAAGTGGCAAATGCTCGAAGGCTGGGAAGCGTCGACGGTTGCGATGCTCGAGGGCGGCGAACCGTTCACGTTGGGCGACTTCAATGACGATATCAGCCTGACCGGCGAATTCAACGACCGCTGGAACATGAGCGGTCCGGCCAGCAACATTCACTGGTCGGCTTTGAATTCGATTCCGTACATCGATCCAACACAGTTTATCGAGAACGGCTCTCTGGATGTGGTGGCCGGCGCTACGCCTGCCGCGCAGTTATGCGTGAATCAAGCGTTCGCTACCGGAGGCCAGGCTGCGGCGGATCAACTCGGTTCCGACGGTGGCGATCTAGGTTGTTACGTTGCCAAAAACACTGTGATTACGCCTCCGGCTTATGGCTCGCAGGGCAATATGGGGCGCAATATTTTTCGTGGTCCCACGTTTAAGAACTGGGATTTTTCGCTCTCGAAGATGTTCAGAGTGCGCGAGAATGTTCGTTTGCAAGTGCGCGGGGAGTTCTTCAATATTCTGAACCATCCCAACTTTGACGTGTTCACGATGAATACGGATTTGTCCGCCCCAACCACGGTGGGCACGGTGATTTTTACGCCGGACGAGGCGGCGTCGAATCCGGTGATTGGGTCGGGAGGGTCAAGGCATATTCAGCTGGGAGCGAAGGTGATTTGGTAGGCGCAGACAACATTTTGAAACTGACCTATTGACGGGACAGTGTGATAATCAAATATGAGTGAATTGCCATCAAAACTCCCGTTGATGGCTGAGTTCTTCACTAAGGTTAGTTACGTGAAAAATGAGCCTACAATCGTGATTGTTGCCAGATTATGAGTGGCAGACACGGCCATAAATCCAAGCATCAGCCAAAACAGAACTGATCGCCGTCGTCCCCGGCAATTGACAACAAGCCGTGCGAACATGTAGCAGAATCCAAACCACAACTTACCCTAGGCGTTGCAATTTGCACGGGCGTTAAAATTGAGATTATGCTCGAATCCGTTTCCACAAAAGAAGCAAGCAGAGTGCTCAATGTGCTAGAGCAGTTTTTGATCAGCTTACTCGATGGCGGAAAGATTCCTTTTCATATGGAAGGATGCGAGCGTCGCATACCTATGCGTGATCTGCTGGCCTACAAGACTCAACGGGACTTAACTCGGCGACGTATTCTGGACAATATGGCACGCGCCGAGTTCGAGGCCGGAACTTACGACCAAGTGCCCGACGACTTCAAACAATCCTAATCTTCGAAGTACGGTCACGATCTCTCCTACCCTCGTTAATCTCAAATTTCCACAGGAATATGCCCATCTGGCGCGGAATGCAAGAAAAATGTTAGCGAAAAAATAGCGAAGGAATAAAGAGCGTAAACCCAACCTATTGTGGTTATATTCGTGATTAGCCACAAGTCCTCGTAGTTTGCCTGAGACCTCCCAGAGTGGGACTGCCACTATCAACTTTCCTATTGACAATAAAAGACTTACAGGTAAGATGTGGTACAAAGTGGTACAGAGTGGTTAAGATGGTTAAGGTCGTGGAACGGAAAGCTGATAAAGAGGAGCCGGTGGGAAACCGACCCAAAAGCACGACAAACAGCCCAATCCAACCGAGTTTGGCCCGATTTTATGCAGTTTTGACGCTCCTGTTCGTCGGTAGCAAACATGTTTCGCGGCAATCACCCAACTCGAGTCGACGAAAAGGGACGGTTAAAGATCCCGGCCGAGTTCAAGCGGGTGATCGACGAGAAGTACGGACAGCAATACTACATCACAAGTCTCGATGGGAAGGTTGCTCAAGTGTATCCCTTCGAGGAGTGGGAGCGGATCGAGCAGAAGCTGGCCGGGCTCTCCACTTTCAATCCTACGAAGAAGAAGTTTTTGGACAGGGTGAACTACTACGGGCAGGTGGTCGAAATGGACGGGCAGGGGCGGTTGCTGATACCGCAACTGTTGCGCGAAGCGGCGCAGATCAAAGGCGAGGTTGCGGTTACCGGCAACTTGACGCACTTGATCGTGCGCAACCTGGAGTCGTACCGCAAGCAGGTCGAGGAAGAAAAGTTCACGCCTGACGATGAGAAGACGCTCGACGAACTGGGCATCTAGTGGGCGAGGGTTCAACAGACACCCCTCAGGGGGTTGGGCATGGTGGTGGAAGGGAAGCGAGCCTTTCACCAAATCATGTTCCAGTTCTTTTAAAAGAAGCGATCGACTTTTTAAACGTGCGGCGTGGCGGGACTTATATCGACGCCACGGTGGGCCTGGGCGGGCACAGTTACGAAATCGCAAAACGCCTCGGCGCACCGGGACATTTGATTGGGCTCGATAAAGATCCGGCGGCGCTCGCAAGAGCAGGGGCGGTCTTGGGTGTTAGGTCTTCGGTCTCAGGTGAAACCTTTGATCCACAGCCTAAGACCTATGACCTAAGACCCGACTGGCCAAAGATTGAGTTGCGGCATGCGTCGTTTGCCAGCCTGGCCGAGGCCCGAAGCCCAAAGGCTGACGGCATTCTGGCAGACATCGGAGTCAGCAGTTTGCAGCTTTCCGATGCCGCACGCGGATTCAGTTTTCAGGCGGATGGACCGCTCGATATGCGGATGGACCCGCGGTCGGAGCGTACCGCCGAACAAGTGGTAAACCACCTCGACGAGCGCGAGCTTGCCGATGTGATTTACGAATTCGGAGAGGAAAGGAGGTCGCGGAGAATCGCCAGAGCCATTTGCCGGTCGCGGCCGATACGATCTACCGCACATCTTGCGGACGTCATATCAGCCGCGGCCCGGCCAATGAATCAAGCAGAGAGGCGAATTCATCCGGCGACCCGAACTTTTCAAGCTCTTCGAATCTTCGTAAACCGCGAACTGGACGATCTGCGGGCGCTGCTGAAAGCTGCGCCCCGGATTCTGAAGCCAGAAGGGCGTGTGGTGGTGATCAGCTTTCACTCACTGGAAGATCGCATCGTAAAGGATGCCTTCCGAGAGGGCAGTATTAAGGACAAGTACTTCCGGGTGCTGACCAGGAAACCCGTAACCGCATCCGAAGAAGAGAGTGATCGAAATCCGCGGGCAAGAAGTGCGAAGTTGCGAGCCGCGGAGAAAATTTTAGAAGTCTGAGATTGGTTTAAAAAGTTTGCTCCGGAAAACCTGCCGGAGTCCCGGCACAGCTGTAATGGCGTGCCGGGCGTTCAGGTTCTGAAGAGAGCGGACGGAGATCCGCGGTAGAACCCGGGCGCTGTAGGCTCGGTTCAGGATTCCGTGGTAGGAATCCAAAATTCTGAGGTTGGGAAATGTACACAGGAACTTTACTCAAGGATTTGATGGCGATGGTGGAGCGGGCCGAATGGAGCGCGCAACAGAAACGCGTTGCCGATGAGCGGGAGTTGCAACGGATGTTTGAGTTGCAGACTTCGCCGATGGACAGTGAACCGGTGTACGCAGGAGCGGCATAAATGGCGGCAGCGGCAATCGTGAATGCAATCCCGGCAACCCGGCGCAACCACTTTTTCACAGGCACTCCCGAGATCTACTTCGCCAAGGCGATCGATAATTCGCGGCTGGTAAAGGTCGAGGACCCCGGGCGCAACCGCGAGATGAAACAGTTCGGCACGGCGCTGGCTTGCTTGTTCCTGCTGGTATTTGCCTATGCCTGGCAGCACTTCCGGGCGATTGAATATGGTTATCAGATCGAGTCCGCGAAGCGCGAGCTCAATAATCTGACTGAGATGAACCGGTCGCTGCGACTGGAAGACGCCTCATTGCGCGACCCGGAGCGAATCGACGTGATGGCCCGGCGTATGGGTTTGTTGCCGCCGGAACCCGGACAGGTGATCCGTATGGAC
>JBAPOI010000104.1:0-1657 GCA_049279555.1 Candidatus Sulfotelmatobacter sp. | reverse complement strand
CCTCAACCGATGATCAAAATTCTGGAAGCCCTGGTCGCACTTCCGGCGGGCGCGGCACTCCGCGCCCGCACGGAGCGCCGGCCAATGCATCTCTACCCACACCTTGAAGAACGAGGCTTTACCGCCGCAACCGAAGAGCAATCCGATGGAAGTTTCATTACCCATATCAGCCGTTAATCCGCCAACGCCGCGTTCGGCTGCTGCCGCACCGCTCTTTGGGGAAAACGCGCCCTCGGTGGCGTTACCCCTGATGTTCACACTGACCGGTTTGCTCGCGCTCTGCGCGGGCATCGCCTGGCTCGTGGTCCAACCCAGCCTCCTTGCTACCTACCACTACAACCAAAATGTCATCGCTGCGACCCACCTGTTTGTGCTGGGCTGGATTTGCTCGATCGTCATGGGGGCGATGTATCAACTGGTGCCGGTCGCGCTCGAAACCAAGCTTTACAGCGAAAAACTCGCGCGCTGGCAATTCGCCTTCCACGTTGTGGGCTTCATTGGAATGGTCTGGATGTTCCGAGTCTGGAACATGGAACAAGTGGGACATTTCGGTTCTGTGCTGGCGGTGGGCGTCGTCCTCTTTGTCTATAACGTTGCGCGAACCCTGTGGCGCGTGCCGAAGTGGAACGTCACGGCTACGTCCGTGAGCGCGGCGCTCGGTTGGATTTCCTTAACCATAATCCTGGGTCTCTCCATCGCGGCGGCGAAATCAAGCAGCGAATACGAATTCGGATCCGAACGGTCTCCCACCGGGACGGTGGTCGCGCTCCTTCATGGAGTAAAGTTGGGGACGGCATTCCTAAAACCTTCCGGAGGTATCAGCACGATGCATGCTCATGCGCATCTGGGTGGCGTGGGATTCTTCACGATGCTGATCGTCGGGGTGTCTTACAAACTCATCCCGATGTTCACCCTGAGCGAAGTGCAGAGCCGGGGGCGTGCGGGGGGCAGCGTCGTTCTGCTCAACGTCGGGCTGGCCGGTTCATTCGTGACAATTCTGCGCCACAGTCCGCTGAAACCGTTTTTTGCCCTGATGGTGGTTGCAGCGCTGGCGGTTTACGGCTGGGAACTCAAAGCCATTCTGAATGCCCGCAAACGCCGCGCGCTGGATTGGGGCATCAAATACTTTCTCACAGCCATCATGCTCCTTCTGCCGCTGTCGGTGCTGGCGGTCGCGCTGTCCTGGCCTGGCTTGCCGCAGAACACCTTCACCGGACAACTGGAAAATCTTTACGGTTTCCTCGGCTTGATCGGGATGGTCACGTTCGCCATCATGGGAATGCTCTACAAAATCATCCCTTTTCTCGTCTGGTTTGGCCGTTACAGCCGACAAATCGGACGCGTCAAAGTTCCCGCGCTGGCGGACCTTTATTCCTCCCGGCTGCAAGTGCTGGGTTATTGGGCCTGGCTGGCCGGACTCGCCACAACGGGCGGAGCCATCGTCCTGGCCAATGAAATTGGGATTCGCATCGGCTGCGGTTTCTTGGCCCTGGGCGTGGGGACTCTCGTCCTGAACGTCGGCAAAATGCTCTCTCATTATTTCAAACCAAGTCCGTTCCCTTTGCCAATTTCAACCTTGCCCAAAACAGTATGACCACCAACGAAATCACCGAAGAGGCCATCCGTGAAACCTTGCGCCAGGTTATTGACCCCGAAC
>JBAPOI010000103.1:0-3937 GCA_049279555.1 Candidatus Sulfotelmatobacter sp. | reverse complement strand
CATAAGGACAGGTGAGATGTGGGTCTGGGAGGAAGATAATCGCTTGCTGGGCTTTTCAGCAGGCGATGCCCAAGCCCATTCAAAATGGCCGGGCTCGATTTGGGCTCTTTTCGTCGATCCTGAGCATGAAGGCAAAGCGATAGGGCAAGCTTTATTTGGCCCGTGCGTGTGGTTCGCTAGAACGTGCGGGCTATGACAGTGCGAAGCTAAGCACTGCTCCGGCGTCCAGGGCAGCACGGTTCTACAATCGTGCAGGATGGTCTGAAGATGGCTATGCGGATGACGGGCAAATCATTTTCAAGCGTCCGCTGCCTGCTCCTACTTCTCTGACCGCATAGAGCCTTTCGGCTGATAGCCGAACTTGCGGCGAGCAGACTCACGATCGAAGCGCCAATTGATCTTGGTGCGTGCACGATTAATTCCTCGATTCCACGCACGCGTTTCGCTCCGAAGCATCTTCAGATCCGGAATTCGCCGCTTGCCGAGACATTGGCGGGAAAAGATGCCGATCTCGATTTCAGCTTGATTCAGCCAGCTCCCGTGAACGGGTGTGTAGTGGATCGTGAAACGGCTCCAGACTTCGCCTCCGACTTCTTCGCCGAGCAGGTCGGTGAGCGACTTACGGCGATGGATATTGAGATTATCGACCACTAAGTGAATCGTGTTGGCCTCCTGGTATTGCATCGCCAGATCGAACATCACCTTTGCGAACTCGAAGCCGGAGCGGTCCGGCGTAGCGTAGGTGAAGTGGCGGCCCGCCTTGGGCTCGACAGCACAAAAGACGTTGGCGGTTCCGCAGCGCTCATACTCGCTGTCCTGGCGCGCTTCTCGTCCTGGCACAGCCGGTGAAGGCGGCCTCACCTCAGCATGCAATGTAACCGGCTTCTCGTCCAGGCACACCACTGGTTCGGCAGCATCCTAGGGCTGTTCGTACACCTCCAACACGTCTTCCATCTTGGCAATATAGCTGTCATCCAACTCGGCGACGGTCGCGGTAGGGATGCCGGTTACCCGGCACCCCCCGCACAGATCCCCACGAGCGGCATTACCGCATGAGGCTCCTATCTTGGATGGATGGCGTCAAAGCGAACTCGGGGGTATGGATGGAGAACACGCGGCTGTGGAATCCACCGATCAGCCAGCTTCCGCGTCCGCTCCCAAGTGAGGTTGTGCTTCTGGCCCCGATGGATCAACATGCTCCGCCAGAGCCGGATCACCCGATAGCGAAATGCGGACAGACTGTCAATGTTCCCCGGTACCGCGTGGTAGTTGAAGTAGCCCTGGACTACCGATCGGAGCCATTGGCCGGTCTGCGCGACTGGCTCATGCATGCGCCTACGTAGCTGCTGCTTGATTTCCAGCAACTTGGCCCGCATTCGCTTGCTGATCGTTTTGCGCTTCACGGCATAACTCCCCTTCCGGTCCTTCCCGCTGATGTGCGTGAATCCCAGAAAATCGAACGTCTCGGGCTTCCCTTCTCCTCTCTTGTTCCGGTTGATCTCGGCAAACCGCCCGAACTCAATCCGGCGCGTTTTATCAGGGTGTAGTTCCAGCCCGAACTTCCGCAGCCGTTCCCGAAAGTCAGCCAGGAAGCGATCTGCGTCATCCAGATGCTGGAAGCCGATGACATTGTCGTCGGCGTACCGGACGACAACCACGTCGCCTCGCGCGCACTTCTTGCGCCAGGCGTCCACCCACAGGTCGAACACATAATGCAGATAGATATTCGCAAGCAGCGGCGAAGCCACCGAACCCTGCGGAGTACCCATCTCCGTGTCCTTCCATTCGCCTTCCTCCATCACTCCCGCCTTCAACCATTTCTGGATCAGCCGAAGAATGCGGCGGTCGGCAACGCGATGTTGGACGAACTTCAGGAGCCAATCGTGCGACAAATTATCGAAAAAGCCCCGGATGTCACAGTCCAAAATCCAGTTCACCCTCTTCCGCGTGATCGCGACGTACAGCGCATCCAGCGCTTGATGCTGACTGCGCCTTGGTCGGAAACCATACGAGAAACCCCGAAAATCCTCCTCGTAAATCTGATTGAGGATGGTGACTACGGCCTGTTGGACAATCTTGTCTTCCAGCGCCGCGACCCCGAGCGGCCGCTGTCGACCATCCGGTTTTGGGATGTACACTCTTCTCGATGGTTGCGCTCGGTAAGCGCCGCGGTGAACCCGGCTGTGCAGATCGGCGAGCCGACCATCCAACCCGGTCTCATACTCCTGCCAAGTGACTCCGTCCACCCCTGGAGCAGCTTTACGCTTCAGGGCGTAAAAGCTGTATCGGAGCAGTGCGACTGTCAAATGGTGAAGCAAGGCGGTGAACTTCATCTCCTTCCGTTCCCTTGCTGCCCTGCGCACACCCGTCAACCCTTGGGACACGCGCGTCTCGCTCTGTGTCGAGTGCGTGCTGGATTGATGAGTGTTCTCCTTGATCAGCGGCCTTCCCTCCTCACTCTCCGCCGGCGGTTTCCCGCTTTTGTTCGAATGATTCATCGGTACTATTCCGCTGTCCGACTCCTCGAAGACGTACACGTGGGCCGTGCGGCTTTCGCCTTTGCCCACCGGCCTGCCACGAAAGATCGCTGCAGGCACCTCCGAGGTCTCCCGGTTCTCGTGCATGGAGTTTCCAGACGTGCATGGGGTCTGCGACTACGCAGGGCCGCCCAGCAACTCGCGCTGGCGCTGCTGGTCGTGTGGCCTTCCGCAGTGGTGACGGCGTCGGCACCCTGATTGCAAATTTTCGAAGCTCGATACCCAGCCCATCTTTTCCCCTGTTTACGCTTCGCTGGACACTTCACAGCGTCCAGTGCAAAACTCGGGGCCGAGCGGATCGCTACTCCTTTCTCGTGAGGCTCTTGCATCCTCAACTCCATGCCGGTTTATCCCGGCGCACCACCACATTTTTTTCCCGCCACGGCTGGAGGTCGTGGTGGAGCAACAAAACCCGGATTGTCTCTCTGCCCACCTGCGGAGCCAGTTTGCGTTTTACGGCTTCCTCGGCGATCAATCGCACGGTCCATCGGGCGCGACCTTCGGGCGGCTTGCTGCAGACCATAGCAATGATGCGTTGTTTCTGGTTGTCATCGAGCACTTCAGCAGCTCCGGGCCGAGGCTGTTAGCGATCCTCTGAAAACGTAGTTTTCTGAACCTCGGGCGGCGGGGGAGCCTGGGTCATGTTCTTGAACTTGAGGCGAAGATAATCGAGGTAACCGTGAAGAGGGGGGATCTGTTGCATTTCGGCAATGACCGGCAGGAAGTAAGCGAGAGAACGGATCTTGGGAAGCGGAGGACGATCAGAAGGCCTCTCGATCCGACGCAACGAGCCCAGCAGTAAGGCGGCCTCGACCAGTGGCAAAGGAACAGCCTCGTGGTGAAGCTTGCGAGCCAGCGACTGATCCGGGGCGCTGGGGCGCGAAGGCGTGTCCGGCAAGTCCAGGTACAGCAGGAGGACGGCGGTTACATAAAGCGCGTCCTCGTCGCCGATGCGATTCACTTCTTCCTCCGGCGTGCGGCGGTCTCCAGCTCGCTTTCGCGGACCCGATAGCTGTTGCCTTCAACGGCGGTAACGTCAGCGTGATGAAGCAGACGATCCAGCAGAGTGACGATGCAAGTGGCGTTGGGGAAGACTTCGTTCCACTCCTTGAAGGGGCGGTTGGTCGTCAAGATGACGGGCTTGCGTTCGTACCGCCGGTTGACGACCTCGTACAGCAGGTCGGCGGCCTTATCGTCAAACGAGAGATATCCGACCTCATCGATAAATGTTGAGCTCAACATTTATCGATCAATGTGAAGTTGTCAGTAATGTGGAGTTGAGTCGCGGGGGGCCATAAAATCAGTGGTTCCGTGGGCCACAACTCAACATTTAAGCGATAGCATCGGAACAGCCGCTGTTCGGCGGCGAATCCACTTTTATTGAGGTACCGATGCTACGT
>JBAPOI010000102.1:0-6418 GCA_049279555.1 Candidatus Sulfotelmatobacter sp. | reverse complement strand
ATCCAGCAGTCTCCAATTACCAAGGTCGATTGCTTGATGTACGCGCGGGAAACCTCGCAACGTTAACCGCCGAGAGTGCGAGAATCACCACCACTAGCCGTTCGTCGTGAGTAGCTCAAATAATAATGAACAACCGGAGTGACGACAAGTGAGAGCGCCATTGAAATCAGGATACCGCCGATTACCGCAATCGCAAGCGGCTGCAACATTTCCGATCCCGAACCCAACGCGAGTGCTAGCGGGAACATTCCAGCCACAGCGGCCATCGCGGTCATGACGATCGGCCGCAGCCGCCGCCGCCCTGACTGAATCAACGCTTCGCGGGGCGGCATGCCCAGCGCAATGAACCGGCTTTCCGCATCGAGCAGTAGAATCCCGTTCTTCGCTACAATGCCGATCACCATGATGAGACCCATAAACGACGCAATGTTGAAAGCAGTATTGGTAATCAATAGCGCGATTACCACGCCCGAGGTTGAGAGCACCGCAGAAGCAATGATGGCCACCGGGGCGGCGAAAGTGCGGAACTCAAACAGCAGCACCGTAAACACGAGCAGCAGCGCGAGTATCAAAACTTTTGAGAGATCGTGGAATGACTGCTGCTGTTCCCGGTAAGTTCCTCCATATTGCACGCGAACGTCACCGGGAAGATGAAGATTGCTGACCGCTCTCTGAACGTTGGCGATCGCAGTCCCCAGGTCGACACCTTCGAGACGGGAGGTAACACTAACGTACTGCTGTAGGTTTTCTCGGCGAATCTCGCACTCGCCGGGATTGGAATTGATGGCGGCCAGTGAGGCGAGCGTGGCGGTGTGGCCCGATACGCTGTTGATGAGCGTCGAGCCGAGATCGGCGGCGTTCTGGCTCTCGGCACCCGGGAAGCGCACGCGCACTGTATAAGGACGGTTCTTCACAACCATCGGCGCTGAGGCGGCCACGCCTGCCACCAACGCCGCAGCATCGGTCGCCACCTCCTGTGCGGAGAACCCAGAACGCGTCGCCACGGTGGGATCAACCTGATAAGTTATCGCGGGGCCACTGATCGTGTTCTCAATTCCATTCAGAACATCAACCACTCCATTCACCTTTCTGATCGCATCGGCGACCCGCGGCGCGACATCGGCGAGTTCTTGCGCGTTTTGCGAAAAAAGATTGATGCGCACGGGCTCAGGCTCGTTAGACAGGTCGCCAACCATGTCGCTCAAAATCTGCACGAAATCGACCTTGAGCGCCGGTTCTTCACGGTTGATCTGCTCGCGTAGCTTCGATGTGACTTCATCAAACTTGGCGCCTGGCTTGAGTTTCACTGTGAAGTCCCCACGGTTGGCCTCGGTGACGGCGGCAAGCCCCAGTTCGAGTCCCGTACGGCGGGAAGTGTTCACAACGTCGGGACTGCTTTTGAGTATGGTCTCGACGTGCTCCAGCATGCGGTTGGTTTCATCCAGTGAGGACCCGGCAGGTGCCCAGTAATCGAGCACAAAGCCACCCTCTTCCATC
Source organism: Candidatus Sulfotelmatobacter sp. (assembly GCA_049279555.1). Classification (GTDB taxonomy): domain Bacteria; phylum Acidobacteriota; class Terriglobia; order Terriglobales; family Acidobacteriaceae; genus Sulfotelmatobacter. The sequence continues at coordinate 4,921 of JBAPOI010000102.1, read as the reverse complement.
TCGGGGAGCAGATCGGTGCCGAGCGCTTTGTAGCAGAAATACGAGACGGCAATCAGCACCGCACATCCACCCACAAGCCAGAGCGGACGACGGATCACTCGCCCCAGTACGTGCTCGTACCACGCGATGACGCGTCCGAAGCGGCCGCTCATGGTGGCGTCTTCAGCGGCGAGGAGCCGCTGAAGTTCCTCGGCACTATCCTTGGGCGGAAGAAGATGCTTATCGGGAGCATTGCGCCGCACCAGAATGCCGCTCAGTGTCGGCGTCCAGGTTAGCGCCAGAAGAAGCGACGTTGCGAGCGCGACAGTCATTGTGATCGCCAGTGCGCTGAAGAATACGCCGGTAACACCCGCAATTGTGATAAGCGGGACAAAGACGACGATCGGAGTGACGGTTGATCCAATCAGTGGCTTCGTTATCTCGCGCAAGGCGCTGCGAACGGCAGTGGTGCGGTCCTGTCCCGTGTCGCGGTGCAGGACAATGTTTTCGACCATCACAATGGCGTCGTCGATAACGAGACCGACGGCCGCTGCGAGTCCGCCAAGCGTCATCAAGTTGAATGTTTCGCCCATAAGACGGATTGCGATGAACGTAACCGCGATGGTGATCGGAATGACAAGTCCCGCGATCAGAGAACTGCCCCAATCGTGTAGGAAAGCGATGAGAACGACAGATGCAAGAATGATGCCAATGATGATCGCGTCTCGTACACTCTTGATCCTTGCGCGTACTAGGCCTGACTGATCATAAAACGGTTCAATTTTGATACCTAGCGGCAGGCTCTTCTCTATGTCGGCCATCTCTTGAGCGACTTCATCGGCGACGGCCACGGTGTTCCCGGTCGGCTGGCGGTTGATGTTGATGAGCACGGCGGGCAAGCCGTTCGCATGAACGATAGTGTAAACCGGTTCCACTGAAGGCGTGACCTGCGCGACATCGCCAATGTGGACAGGGGCTCCGGCTTGCGTAGTCTTGACGACGACCTGCGTGAGTTGTGCTGCCGACTGCACCTGTCCACTGACCAGCCCCAGCACGAGCTCGTGGTTCTGCTGCAGCAACCCGGGCGAGTCAATCATGTTAGTGCGCGCAACGGAATCGAGAATGTCCTGAACCGTTATGCCAGTGATGAGCAACCGCGCGGGATCGGGAGCGATCCGGTACTCGGGAACTTGTCCGCCCTGGATGACCACTGTGGAGACGCCGTCGAGGTGCGAGATGCGGGGCTTGATCGTGTAGTTAGCAAGATCCCAGAGATCGGTTTGCGGAACCGTTTTCGAGGTCAGGCTGTAGCCGAGAATAGGGAAGCTTGCGAACGTGAGCCGGTGCGCATCGATCTTGACCGTCGGAGGCAAGCTCGGCTGCACGCGTGCGATCGCCGCCTGAACGTATTGGAGCGTCAGGATCATGTCGACGTTCCAGTCGAAGAAGACGTCCACCTCGGCGGAGCCGCGGCTGGTGATAGATCGCACGGACTGCATCCCTGGGATCGCGCTCATTGCTTCTTCCACGGGGCGCGTGATCATCACCTGCATTTGCTCGATCGGCATCACGCCATTATCGATTGCGATCACCACACGCGGGAAATTCGTCTCAGGGAACACTGCGATGGGGATTTGCGTAGCGTTGTAAGCGCCAATGATGGAGAGGACGATGATACCGAAGATGATCGGCTTGGCGTGGCTCGACACCCACGCGACGGGTGCGCGCGGGTGCGCCATTAGTCTTTGTCCCCGGGCTTGGATTTACCGCTCTGGGACGGTGTTGACTTTAGCGATGCGGGAATTACTTTCGAGCCATCGGGTAATCCATAGGCACCGACTGTGACGATCCGCTCGCCCGATTCGAGACCGGAAGTGATTTGTGTGAGCTGCTGTTCTGTGTCGACGATACCAGTCTGCACGGTCGTATCATGCGCAATCGAGCCGTTATCGACCACCATCACGTGTGCACCGTCTGCGGTCTGCACGAGCGCCATACTAGGAACGGCGAGTGTGTTCTTGAGCGCGCTGGAGACGATATCGAGTTTCGCTGCTGATCCTGGCCGCAGAGCGCCGGACTTGTTTGCCGCCGAGACCCAGATTTCTACCGTGGTGCTATTGGGATCGATAGCCGGGCTAACGAGCGTCACTTTGCCACTCACAGTCTTTTCAAGGCCTGCAACAGAAATCGTCGCCGCATCCCCGACTCGCAGCTGTTGTGCCCCCGTCTGCGGGATATGCGCCTTGGCAACGATGGTGTCCATGTCCATTACTGTGAGAAGCGCCGTGCCCGGCGCTGGAGTCTCACCCACGTAAAGCGGACGGTCTGTAACTGTCCCATCGATGGGGCTGCGCACTTGGGTGTACGAGAGCTGCACTGCGGATCCGGCATACTTGCCTTGCGCCGATGTAAGCTGCCCTTTCGCTGCAGCCATCGACTGCTGCTTCGTAATGGCCTGTACGGATTGCAGATGTTGCTCGCTCAAGTCGTACTGCGCCTTCGCCTGCACGTAAGCCACCTCAGAGGCGTCGAGGTCCTTGCGCGCGAGTGCGCCCTGCTGGAAGAGTTTGCGCCGACTTTCGACCAGCTTCGTGTTGGCGTCGAGGTTCTGCTTCGCTTGTGCTACGTCGAGCTCAGCTTTCATGACTTCTTCAGGAATTCCGGCTTTGGTGCTTGTCTCGTAAGCGGCCTGCGCCTGTGCGAGAGCCCCCTTGTTATCCTCCACGGCGGCGGCTATGTCCTTATTCTCCAGCAGGGCGAGCAATTGCCCTTTGTGGACAGGGCTGCCGCGCTGCACGTACCAGACTGCGATCGGCGAGACTACCTTCGGCGTTAGCGCGGCTTCTGCATGCGGCCACAGTACCGCGTAGGCGGTGATGTGCCGGGACAGATCATGCGACTCGACCACTGCCGTTTGCACCGGCACTTCCGGCTTCACTTCCTTTTCGCTCTCGCCCGAGTGGCACGCCGATAGGAAACCGGCGAGTGCCAGGATCGGGAGGGCAATTGTAAACTTCGCGTTCAGCCTGATCATGGATTGAGTGTGCCTGTGAGAGTTTGCAGATTTGCGAGTGCCACGCGGTAACGTAACTCGCCATCATCGTAGGCATTTCTCGACAAAGTGAGCGTGTTCTGCGCATCGACCACTTCAAGAACTGTTGCTTCGCCCCCGCGATAGCGAGCTTCGATCAGGCGCAGGCTGTCGGCAGCCAGCGCCGCGGACTGTCGCAGGGAATCGAGTTCCGAAAGTGAAACCCTTGCCTCTGCATACAACGACTGCATCTGGGCAAGCAGCGTCTTTTGCGCGGTTGTTAGCCCGAGTTGCGCCTGTCGGCGCGCAAGCTCCGCCTGCTGCACATGGGCATGCGTTGCACCCCAATTCCACACGGACACAGTCAGCGTGGCGGCGGCAGCGTAGCCCACATTCCGAATACCATCGATCCTCCAACCGACGCGAGTCGAGTCCAAGCCGTACCAGTAGTCGAACCCCAGCGTCGGCAGGTACTCGCTGCGCGCGGAGCGAACTTCATAATCAGCGGATTGCCTTGCGGCAAGCGCTGCCGCCAGGTCAGGATTGCTCTTCCGCGCCTGGACCGCAAGTTCATCCATTGTAGGCAGCGGCGTGGGAGTGGAGAGGTCGTCGGCAATCGAGAAGTTCTGGTTGAAATCCTTAAACAAAAGCAGCGCCAGGTCGAGCCTCGCGTTCTCGACCGCCAATTCGGCTTCCTGGAACGCACGTTGCTTGTCATTGGCTTCTATCTGGGCTTTGATCACATCCGAATGTGCGACTTCGCCGCCGGCTTCCAATTCCTCACTTACTTTCAGAAAGTGCTGCGCTTCTTCCCGCGCACTTTGCGAAGTGGCAAGTTTACGTTGCGCAACCGCAAGTCCGTAGAACCGTTGTGCGACCACCACCGCCAGGCCCCGTTTCGCGATCTCCAGCCTGGCTTTAGCGACGCGAGCGTCCGCTTGCGTACGACGATAGTCATAGGCCAGTGCAAGGCTGAGGTCTTGGTGCACGTTTGCCTGGCCGATGTATTCGTGCACGGCATTGTTCGCGATGAAAATGGGAGTGCCACCGGGGAACGCCGTGCTCGGTGCTCCCGTGCCTTGCGTGTATAGATATTGCGCTTCGCCCTTCACATTAGGCAGAATTGCGGAGCGCGCGATCGTGATACTGGCATTTGCGGTTCCGTACGCGGTGCGCGCAGCCCCGAACTCAACCGAGTTTTGCTGCGCGCGCCTCATTGCTTCATCCAGTGTGATGATGGGTGGGGAAGGGGCTGGGGAAGTTTGTGCGATCACGAAGCTGCTGAACAACGCGAGCACGACGATGAGGTTCCAAGTTGCGGGCAACATATGTATCTGGCGGAGGCATGCCATTTAAAGCTGCCTTCTTTCCTGACAGTAAACGCCAACACCTTAAACGAACCTTAATCGCACGTTTGACCCATACCGACCTGTGGCAGCGGCTTTTTGAGTGCGTCGTAAGCAGGAACGACGTTAAGCTTCGGCTAAGGTTACGTTGCTCATAATAACGCCATGAAAAAGACCGTGTTGCTCACACTACTGGCGCTGGCAGCCTCAGCATCCGCGCAGAACTATAAGGTCACAAACAAATTCATCCTCGGTGGCGAAGGTGGATGGGATTATCTGACCTACGATACACAAGGACACCGCCTGTTCATCACGCGCGGTGATCACGTGATGGTCATTGATCCGAAAGATGGCAAGCAGATTGGGGACATCCCGGCACACCGCTGCCACGGTGTCGCTCTCGACTACGATCATCATCGTGGCTTCATCTCCAACGGCGGGGCTGGGACGATCACGGTCTTTGATCTGAGTTCGCTGAAGCCGATTCAAGATGTGCAGGTTGGCGAGAACCCCGACGCAATCATCTACGACGGACACGCCAAGAAAGTCGTGGTGATGAACGGAC
>JBAPOI010000101.1:0-1984 GCA_049279555.1 Candidatus Sulfotelmatobacter sp. | reverse complement strand
GGGCTGATTCCGAGCGAAGAATCCAGCGGCGGAAAACAGCGGCTGGGCAGGATCAGCAAACAGGGCAGTTCGTTTCTGCGCTTTTTGCTGGTGGAAGCGGGACAGACGGCAGCGCGGCTCGATCCGCAACTGAAACGCTTCTATCGTCGCCTGGCGGTGCGCAAGAATCGCAGCATCGCTAAGGTGGCCGTGGCTAGAAAATTGGCCACGCGGTTGTACCTGATGTTGCGCGAAGACTGGACGTACACGCAACTAAGTCAGGCCGTTATGCAGGTGAGCCCGAGTCATTCCGTGGCCGGCGAATAATGAGCCGAGGCTTTGAGTGGGCAGCCTGCCTCCCTGAAAAGTCGGGGAGCTCGAAGTGAGCAATCTTGGGTGCAAGTCCCGAAGAGATGGATGGTGGGACCTGGCGTCCCGCTGCAGGATTTAACCGAGTGACGAGCTTGGTCTGGGCATCAAAAGCGTTCTGCTAGAGCGAAATGGCGCTACTTTCGGCGTCGCCGCCGAAGTGTCGTCACAAAACGCTTGACAGGGTGCAGCGTCGTTAGAGACGGGATGACGCCGACGGGTAGAAGTGCACGCTGCTTTTTCAAACTGACCCCTTAAGGAAGCCGTTAGAAAAGACGGAGAATTAGTGAACGGCTGCCTGAGCGGCGGCCGCTGGTGAGGCTGTGATCTTCACCGAATCGGGCTGCGTCCAGACAGCCTTGCCGCTCGTCAGGTCTATGCGATTCATGGTGACTTTGAGTTGCTGGTGGTCAACTTCAACTAGGAGGTAGTGATAGTTGATCTCTTTGCTCTGAAAGGGATCACCAGGCGCCCGCTCAATGGGATACGCATGCGCCGCACCTCCACCCGATACGAAGTAGATAACCCCGCCGTGTTCATGGCGCTCGTAATTATGAACGTGCCCGGAGAAAACTACGATGCGAAAATGGGCTTTCGCCTGGCGTTCCTCAAGCATTTTTGCCACATGCTGTTCCGGCGATCGCGCCGAGTGGCCGCCACCAAACATTTTCGAATCGGAGGAACTGGTGTAGGGCGGATGATGGAACATGAGAAACACAAAGTCAACGTCCGAAGGAATACTATCCAGTTTACCTGCCAGCCATTGGCCCTGTGGTCCGGACACCTCGTCGAGAGCGGAATCGAGCACCAGCGTGAGTGTATTGGCTGCGCGTACGGAGTAGTAGCGGCTATTCTTGAGATCAGGGAAGCGCTGGAAGTAGTTTCCCAAAGCAACCTTCTCGTCTCCATGCAAATCGTGGTTACCCAACGCGGGGTAGACAGGGATTTTCTTCTCACGCCAGATGCTGGTTTCACTATCGAAGACCTTCCAATCGTCCGCATCGTAGCCGTTATAAACGATATCGCCCGTAAAGCAGATAAATGCGGGATTCGCTTCCGCAATGGCCTGCACCAAAGCAACCCGTACCGGAGGATTTGCCGCCTCCGTATCCTTCGGATCATGAAAGCGTGTGTCACCGTAGGCGATGAAACGAAATGGAACCTTAACGTCAAGCTGCAAGTCTGCCGGGGGAGATATTTGCGCGCTCGACTTTTTGCTGCAGGCGGCGAGCCCCAGCAGCGTGGCCAATGCGCACAGCACGGTCGCGGTGTGTGCGAGAGATATGCGTCGCAAACTCATTGATGAAGCCAGCCTCGAAATCATTCTTTTATTTTCCCACGACCAGTACTTCGAACTGCCCATTTTCCGCCGTGGAGAGGAAAAGACGATGAGTTTTCGAATCCAGCGTCATAGTTTTGGCCCGCGGCACGGTCTTTACCGTCTCCATTATCGAATACGTGTCAGGGCTGTCCTGATGAATAACAGTGATGGTGCCTTCGCCATTCGAATTGAAAATCAGTTTCGTCTCCGGATCGAAAGCGGTGGCATCCACGTGATCCCCGATTGGCAACGTGGTAATCACTTTGCCCGTGTCGGCGTTGAGCACGGCCATAACTTTGCTCCGGCATCCGATGA
>JBAPOI010000100.1:0-1794 GCA_049279555.1 Candidatus Sulfotelmatobacter sp. | reverse complement strand
TGGGGTAGGAGTGGTGGATGATGGCGATAGGCGATCCAAGATCGAATTCGAAAGATGGATCAAAGCTCTCGCATCCGTCCTTGAGCTTGATGTCTTCGTGTACCGAACGGTCTTCAAATCGGCCAAGCCCCCGCCAGACCATGCGCAGCTTACGATCTGGCCAGAAGCCACCGTGGCGCATCCAACGACCAAGGAAATAGTTTTGGCGAGCAAACAATAGTCCCATGCCGGCGTAGCCGCATCCTTGCGGCGGGGACAGAATGAAGGGGAATAATTTTCGCATTCCTTCATTTACTTCCTCATCCGCATCCAGACTCAGAATCCAGTCGCCTTCAGCTTTATCGATCGCCGAATTCTTCTGCGCCGCGTAGCCTTTCCACTCTTCAACGAATACTTTTGCGTCGAACGATCTTGCAATTTCAACCGTGCGATCAGTCGAGCCCGAGTCGACGACGATGATTTCGCCCTTGCCGTCGCTGACCAGAGGCCTCACGCTTTCGAGCGTGCGTCCGATGTTAGCTTCCTCGTTATGCGTGATGATGACGACTGACAAAGTCACGGGAGGAAGGATACAACGGCGAGGCTCCGCCGGAGAATTGACAGCGAAGCATCACCCCGGGACGCCGAACAAGCAGGTCCCTCCACTTCGGACCCATTTTCTTACGGAAATGGGTCCTTCGGTCGGGATGACAACTCGGTTGCGATTGTCTAAGACGGCGGCGCCGGCGATTGCTGCGCTGGCATCGGCTGCACGCTGGGGTTCGTTTCCTGCCGCGGTGCTACGTAGGGCACGGTTGGAGAATGCGTGACCTGGCCGCGCGTGGCATCGGCCACGTCGATGTGGGAGTGATCCAGCAGTAGTCCCGTAGCGCGGTCAAGTTCGATGCGCGACTTTTCGTATGCCGCTTTGGCGGAAACCAGGTTTGATTCCGAGGTGGTTAAAACAGACGCATCCTGCAGGATCGCGGTGGTCGTGGTCAGTCCGACTTTCAGCTTCTGCTGGTCCGCGTCCAGAGTCTGGCGGGCGAAGTCGACGGCATACTGGGCCGCCTCCACCGAGGCGCGGTTTTGCTTTACGTCGAATTGCGCGTTGCGGACTTCGATGCGCACCTGATTTTCCAGCTGGTGCAACCGCACTTGAGCCTGGCGGTATTCGAGTTCTGCGCGCACCTGGTTCGCCTGAGCTTCCCGATTTCGCAACGGAATGTTGAGGCTCAGGCCAACGCCTTTGTCGGGCGCGGTCGAATTGACCAATTGGTTGAGGGTTCCGCCGTAGCCAACCGAATTGCTGGTCTGAAATGGAGGCGGAGCCTTCGCCGGATTAAAACAAAAAGCACTGGAAGTACTCGAGCAATTGGGGATCGCAGGGTTGACGGTCCCTCCTACTCCCGAACCGCCGTAATAGGCGAAGGCATCAAGCGTGGGCAACATCGCATTGCGAACTGCCTTGCTGCTGAGATCGCGCGAATTCAGGTCGATGCGCGACTCCACCAGTTCCGCGCGGTGATTGAGAGCTTGATTGATCAGATCCTGCGTGGGCGTGACTGGCTCCTGCTCAGGAAGTTGCATAGTGGAAGTCGGAATCACATTCGCCTCTGCCAGCACCGGGTCTTCAATGCTGCGGCTGAGCGCGTTCTTCATGAGTAGTTCTTGCAGCTGTAAATTGTTTTGCGCCAGGATGAGGTTTTGCTGGTCGGTGGAGACGGTGCTCTGCGCGCTTACTACCTGAATGGGCGGCACGGTGCCGACCTTGGCTTGTTGCTTCGAGTCTTCCAAGGCCTTCTGAGCGTAGGT
>JBAPOI010000099.1:0-1820 GCA_049279555.1 Candidatus Sulfotelmatobacter sp. | reverse complement strand
CCATGCTTTTCAGCATCGTCCGGTACAGCCGTGAGTCATCTGCGACGAGAAGTTTCATTGGATTGGATACCCCACGGTACGCGAAGATTATAGAGAGGTTGAAATTCTGTCAATTTACGAAGGTAACCACGAGGCTGCACACGTCCAGAATGGTAAGGTATTCGGCTGGCGGGCTGCTCGCCCGTAGTGCGGGCACGCAGAGCGGGAGGTCATGCCGACGCCGTTTGTCAGTTCTTCTACGAACGCGAGAACCGCAAGGCCGTGCTGAGTCCGAAGCCGGGGACGGCTGCGTTTTTTTGCTCCTACGGCTCTGTGAAGTGTCCCCCGCGACGATTGAATGCGAGGACGCGAGCCCTGAAGTTCGCGCCGTCTACGATGACATCATGGCCACTCGCAAGGTTGACCGGGTGAACAATTTCTGGAAAGCCATCGGCCACGATCCTGTCACACTGAAGCGCACATGGGAGAGCATCAAGCAGGTGATGGCACCGGGTGCGCTTGATGCGCTCACCAAGGAACTGATCTACGTCGCCGTGAGCGTCACAAACAACTGCGGGTACTGCATCGCAGGTCATACCGCCGCAGCCCAAAACAAGGGTATGACAGACGCCATGTTTACGGAACTGATGGCGGTTGTGGGCATGGCAAACGAAACCAACAACCCTGCCACTGGATATCAGGTCGAGATTGACGCTCAGTTTAAGAAGTCTTGAGCATCCAACTGACCAGTTCGCATGACCTCGGCGGGAAGTTCGAGAGGAGCCGCCCCGAGGACGCGGTTCTCGGTCGCGGATGAGGTGGGGCGTGGGTGGGCGGCGGAAGGTTCTGAAGGAGCCCCGAGGCCAATTGAAGCTGAGCAGCGGCAAACTCCCTCATAAAGCTAATCCACCCTGCGTGAGATAATCGCACTCGGAATTCCCGTTATCGGCTTTTGCCGTGCTGCACTCGGGACGACTCGGGGTTAAAACGTGAAAGAAACGTTGGAAATGATTAACCGAATGCAGGCCGAGGGTATCATCGGCAGCTATGCCATCGGTGGTGCGGTGGGGGCGATTTTTCATTTGGAGACCTTCTACACCGCCGACCTTGATGTCTTCGTTATGCTGCCCACGGCTCCGGGGAGTTTATTGCTCAGCCTCACGCCCATTTACGAATATCTGACAGCGCGGGGGTGCCGAGTTGATGGCGAACGGATCGTAATCGGTGATTGGCCTGTGCAATTCCTGCCGCCCCACGGCGCTCTGGAGCAGGAGGCATTGGCCGAAGCGGTCGAGACCGACTTTGATGGCATACCAACATTTGTATTGAGCGCCGAGCATCTGGTCGCCATCGCTTTGAAAACCGGACGGGTCAAGGATTATGCCCGGATTCTGATGTTCCTCGAACAGGGAGCCGTCATCATGGAGAAGTTGAACTCCATCCTACTCCGGCACGGACTGGTTGCCAAGTGGGAGACGTTCAAGAGCAAGTATCTTCAGGAGTAATTATGGACGCAATGATTGAGAAGCAGAGGCGGAAGCAGCAGGAATCACTCCCGTTTCCCGAGAAAATCAAAATTCTGGAAAAGCTTCGCCGCGTCAGTGAGGCCGCTGGTCAAAGCGGGTTGCGGAAGCAGAGTACGAAAAAGCCCGCACGCTAACGGCGGAGCATCAGAATAGACCTCGCTGTATAGTGCTCGTTCTGCTGGTTCATATCCTTTACCCATGTGACCAGAGCCTGACCGCTGAGAAAATGGCAAAAAAGCCAATGAAATTGGGGTCGTGGAATGGGGCTTTGTGAACCACCCGGTTTCGGACGTCGGCCAGGCGGCACTATTCAAT
>JBAPOI010000098.1:0-1669 GCA_049279555.1 Candidatus Sulfotelmatobacter sp. | reverse complement strand
GGGGGTAGTCGACAACTCGATCCGGGACGAACTCCTGCTCCGTTTGCAACATTACCAAAAAGAAATGACAGCGGTGGCGGACCGACTGAGTGCGGTGCGTCCCCAGTATCCACAGGTGGAAGCCTTGGAATGGCACGTAGTTCTCACGTAAGGTGTTGCGCCGAATTGATATAGATGAAAAAGGCCTCTCTTGCGTAGATGGAGTTGTCACACACCCATCCCAGGCAAGGAGGCCTCACGATGTCGTTTTCTATTCATGGACGATTCCGCGAACAAGTGCGCTTTCTGCGACGGCAATTCCTCCAAGACGGCGAACTGCCGTTCAATGATGTACTTTCCGAAAGTGCGATAGCGCAAGCATTGAAAGCATTGGGAGTTGTCTGGCTCGACCGGATCTATTCGCCGTTGGTCACACTATGGATCTTTCTTGGCCAAGTGCTGAGCCAGGATCATTCCTGTCGCGCGGCCGTCGCGCGCTTGATCGCTCATCGCATCTCACGAGGGCAACGTCCCTGCTCAGCTGAGACCGGCGCTTACTGCCAAGCCAGAAAGCGGCTGCCCGAAGAGTTTTATGCAGAGGTAACACGCAAAACTGGGCAATCATTGGATAACTGTGCCAAGAAAGAGTGGCTTTGGAAAGGTCGCCGCGTCTTGACCTACGATGGCTCAACGGTGTCGATGCCGGATACCGCGGAGAACCAACGGGCTTATCCACAACCACCGCAACAGAGGCTCGGTGTCGGGTTTCCGCTGGCGCGAATCGCAGCATTCTTTTCGCTCTCCTGCGGAGCAGTACTTGATCTAGCCATCTGCAGTTATTCAGGTAAGGGACACAGCGAGCTGGGAATGCTCCGCAAATTGTGGGATATCTTGCTTCCCGGAGATATCCTCCTTGCCGACCGCTACATGTGTGCCTGGCACGAAATCTATCTGCTCAAGCAGCGGGGCATCGACACGGTCACTCGGGTCCACCATTGCCGCAGAGTCGACTTCAGGCGCGGGAAGCGTTTCGGCAAGGACGATCACCTTGTCGAATGGCGCCGTCCTGGTCGCATTCGCTCGATCGACTGGCAAGCCCTCAAATTACTTCCCGAGCAACTGACGATTCGTGAAACGCGTGTGCAAATTCAGCAGCCCGGCTTCCGCTGCCGAAGCATGATCGTTGTTTCAACGTTGTTGGATGCCGAGGCGGTGAGTGGCAGCGACTTGGCAGAACTATATCGTGCACGCTGGAATGCCGAACTCGATCTGCGCTCACTCAAGCAAACGCTGCAGATGGACATCTTGCGTGGCAAGACGCCCGAGCTGGTACGGAAGGAAATCTGGACTCACCTTCTGGCTTACAACCTCATTCGCACCATGATATCGCAAGCCGCGACCCTACACGGCATCGAGCCAAGAACCATCAGCTTTAAGGGCGCGATCCAGACACTGGAGGCATTTCAGCCGCTCTTTGCCGTTCAAGGTGACCGCGACTGGGCACATCGGCGAAACCTATACCAGCAGTTCCTCGACGCGATCGCTACTCATCGAGTCGCTGACCGACCAAATCGTTTTGAACCGCGACTACGCAAACGCAGGCCGAAGAAATACGATTCGATGCTAGAGCCTCGGCATGTGATCAAACGCAAGATGCTAAAACGAGTTAGATAGAACTACGTACCATTCG
>JBAPOI010000097.1:0-7558 GCA_049279555.1 Candidatus Sulfotelmatobacter sp. | reverse complement strand
GTCGTTTTGCAACCCCCATTTCAAAGGTTCGACCATAGGGTTTGGAGGCTCTCCGAGGTGCGCAACGATCAGCGTAAGACTCTAAAGCATCTGGTGCAGTTTTTCGATTTGTTTGCCGTCCTTCTGTGCTTTGGGATCGCCACGATTACGGTGTCGCGAATCTTCAGTGCCAGAGTGTCGTTTAGCGAGTTCCTCGAGCTACGGATAAAGATTCAAAACATCATTATTTTTTCCGGAATCGTCCTCCTCTGGCATCAAGTTTTCCGAATGTTCGAGATGTACGAATCGCGGCGCTTGTCCCGCAAGCGGGATGAGGTCGTCGACATCGTCAAGGCAACTTCTTTGGGAACCATCCTGATGTATGGGGTTGCCCTGGCCTTCCATGTGACGATGATCAATTACGTGTTCGCCACCGTGTTTTGGGCTTCGCTGACCTGCATTACGGTCGCGGGCCGGTTGACGGTGCGATTCGTCCTGCGCCAGGTTAGAATCAAAGGTAAGAATCTGCGCAATATCGTGATCGTCGGCAGCAACGATGCGGCGGTTCAGTTCGCGCGAAAAATCGAAGAGAGTCCCTGGCTCGGTTATCGCATTCTGGCCTTTGTGGACGAAGAGTGGCCTGGAATCGCCAAATTCAATCAGGAAGGCTACTCGCTGGCTTGCAACTTTGAAGAATTGCGCAGCTTTATGCGGCGCAATGTGGTCGACGAAGTTGTAGTCACTCTTCCGCTGCGGTCTCTGCATTCTCATGCGACTGAAATCGCAGAACTCTGCGAAGAGCAGGGCATTCTGTTGCGCATGGTTTCGAACCTCTTTGACTTGAAGAAGGCGCGTTCCACGGTTGAAGAGTTCGAAGGGGACTCCCACATCACGCACAGCACCGGCACCATCGTTGCCGGCTGGCAGGCTTTCATCAAGTGGGCCGTGGATTTTACCGCGTCGCTGGTTCTGGTTATCTTCTTCACCCCTCTTTTCCTGCTGGTTGCGGTGCTGATTAAGCTGACTTCTCCCGGGCCGGTGTTCTTCCTTCAAGAAAGACTGGGATTGAACAAGCGTCGCTTCAAGATCTTCAAGTTCCGCACCATGAGCGTGGATGCGGAAAGCCGCATGAAAGAGATTGAACACCTGAATGAAGTGAGCGGGCCGGTATTCAAGATCAAGAACGATCCCCGCATCACTCCGGTTGGGAAGTTCCTGCGTAGCACCAGCATCGATGAACTACCCCAACTGTTCAATGTGCTGAAGGGCGATATGAGCCTGGTTGGTCCACGGCCCATGGCAGTGCGCGACTACGAAGGATTTAATGAAGACTGGCAGCGCCGCCGCTTCAGCGTGCGGCCGGGGATTACGTGCCTCTGGCAGGTTTTGGGCAGGAACACGATTCCGTTCGAACAGTGGATGGAACTGGATCTGCAATACATCGACCGCTGGTCTTTGTGGCTAGACTTCCAAATCCTGATGAAGACGATTCCCGCAGTGCTAAAAGGCTCGGGCGCCAGCTAACCTGCTGGCTTCTGATCAAACGCCTGGTAGTTTTCAAAAGACTTAAAATCTAAAAGATGAGTTCCGCGCCCACACAGTTTCCAGTTCCGGTCAAATCGCGCCTTCGGGTCACTACCGTCGCGGTGCTGGCCGCTGTGGCTTTTGCGACGTTGTTTTTGTTGACCACGGCCACTGAGTTTGTGGCCGATGCGAATACCACAACTGTCATTTTGGCGGCACTGGTTTTCTTTGGAATGCTAGTGTTCGCCGCGGCTTACGGCCGCGCGGCCAACCAACCCGCGAAGTGGATTATTTTTGTCGTCTGGTGGGGGTTGCTGGTTTCAGAAGAAGTATTCTCCTATCGCAGCGACATCGCCGGCGGCGGCGGCTTTGCCTCTCAGGCGTATGACCAGGCGATTCTTTGGATCGTCGCGCTTCTCGGCTTACTCATTGTTCTTTTGAAATATCCTGAGTCTCTGCGTGGGCTGTTTACCGGTGATTACAAATGGGTGAGCTGGATCACGCTAGTCAGCGTATTGTCCTGCACCTATTCGCCGAATCCCGCCTTCTCCTTCGCCTGGGCATTCAAGCTGGTGCTGGTAGTGCTGGTGGTCCACATCTGTTACCAGCAGTTTTCCGGAATGGACGACCTGCGCGATTTTTTGAACATCACTGTCTGCGGATTTTTCATTCTGGTGGTTGCCCCAACCTTGCGCTCGATCTTCGAGCCCGATCCGTTGGGAGAATATGGATCAGGCGCTCTGGAGCAGCGCTTCCGCGAAGCTCCGACCGCGATTTCTGGAATTGCGGGCTTCTTGGCGATCTTGTGCCTCATGCTCTATTCGCCGGGGAAGCGCCGGTGGCCGCTCTGGGTCGGTGGCATCTCGCTCGTGATCATGGTGCTGGCGGGTGGGAAGACCGGCATCATCGCGGGAATCTTCGCAGGACTTTTGTTTTATGGCTTGCTGCGCCGCTTCAAAGCGGTTTTAATCTTCGCGGGAGTTGCCGCGATCATGTTGACCCTCGCGCTCAAGTTCACGCCTCTCGCCGATTACATGACGAACTACTCGCAATTGGAGGCGGGGTCGAGCTTTACCGGCAGAACCGGATTGTGGGTCTTCGTGCTGCCTTTCATTCTCGCCAAACCGATCATCGGCTACGGATTCAACGCCTCGCGCTTCATCGCCGTCGTGCATCCCGATACTCCGTTTGCAAGCACGCACATGCACAACAGCTTGATCGAAGCGATGTACAACAATGGAATCATCGGCCTCAGCCTGATTGTCATGATCATGTATGTGATCGTGCGGAATCTTATGCGTACGATTAAGCTGGCCGCGACTCCCGAGTTGCGATACATGGCGGTGGGCTGCTTTGCCGCGTTCGTTAATCTTTTTATTACTGGAATGTTCAACGCAACATTCGGCGGACGCCCCGACTCCAGTTACATGGTGCTGATCGCGTTGGTGGTCGTCAGCATGCGTCTGCGGCAAATCTCAGAAGCTGAGCCGCAGCAATCTAGGGCATTCAACTAGGTCGATTTCTTTTCGCCCTTGTTGCTTGGCGTTTGTCTTATCCTTCAGTCTTTAACTATCACTAGACCCACACTCCCCGACTTCCTTTAGAGGAAAAACGTGCCCACACTGCGCAAAGTTCGCCACAGGCTCGGCAAGACGTCTCTTCACAAACCGCTGGCCTGGGTTCGTCATCGCAACCTGATTGATTCGGACGTTTTCGTCGCTTCTTATCCACGGTCCGGAAACACCTGGCTGAGATTCATGCTGTTTGAAATTCTTCTCGGCCAGTCTCCGTCGTTCAATCACGTCGATAAAGTTGTTCCTGATATTGGCAAGCAGAGTAAGGCATCGCCGGTGCTGCCCAATGGCGGCCGGCTGATCAAGACGCACGAGCCGTACCGGGCGGAATACGGGAAAGCGATTTACCTCGTCCGCGATGCCCGCGATGTGGCATTGTCGGAGTTTGCTTTTCAGAAGGCGCTGGGGCTGGCGGGAGACGATTTTGACAAGTTCCTGGCCCGTTTTCTTCGCGGCACGGTGAACCCGTTCGGTTCCTGGACGGATCACGTGAATTCCTGGGTAAGAGCCAAAGACGAAGGCCGGGGGCAGATTCTTCTGGTGCGTTTCGACGAAATGCGCCGCGAGCCCGAGGTTTCGTTAGGCAAGATGATGGAATTTCTCGAGGTTCCCGTCGCAGCAGAAGTGATTCAGCGCGCGGTCGCGAACAATTCCGTACAGAAGATGCGCGACCAGGAGAAGAAGAATCCCGTAAAAGCCTCTGCCAAAGGCCGGTTTATTGGCAGCGGAGCCGTGGAGGGCTGGCGCGAAAAATTTACCGAGACCCAAGCCCAGCGGGTACAGCAGTCCGCTGGCAATATTTTGTCCCGGCTCGGATACTCGACAATAGGGTCCTAAGGTTCTGCAGTGGTCGTTGGTGGTGTTCGATCTTCCTTGTTCGATCCCTGGTTCGATCTGGTTTGGTTTTTCCCATTTTTCAAATTTTCTGTGGAGGTAGTTCTGTGAACGCTCGTATTTCGGCGGTCTCCAATGCCCGTGAGTTGAGCGGCAGAGTAAGCGCTATTGCCATCGTTGCTTGTGTATTTGGCATTTTGCTGTTGCCGGCGGGCATGCATGCTCAGAACACCATCAACACGTATGCTGGTGGAGGAACGGCTGGCGGCGCCGCACTCAGCATCGATCTGCCGGGACCCACTGCTGCGGTTCGCGATGCCGCAGGCAACACCTACTTTACTGCTCCTTATTCAACCTACGTCTTTAAGATGTCAAACGGCACAGTCACCACGTACGCCGGGACTGGTGTGGAAGGTTTTGGCGGAGACGGTGGGCAATCCACGTCTGCGATTTTGGCTCTGCCCAGCGGTCTCACGCTCGACGGCAAGGGAAATCTGTACATCGCCGACTTCGGCACCGCACGTATTCGCATGGTCAATACGACCACCGGCGTTATCACCACCATCGCCGGCAGCGGCACCCGCTGCGAACCTGCGACCGGAACCTGCGGTGACGGCGGACCCGCCACCAGCGCGGCGTTCAATTTCCCCCTGGGAGTGGCCCTCGATGCCAACGGCAACGTGTACGTCGCCGACGCCTTCGACAATCGCGTGCGCGCCATCAACATGGGCACGACCGCAGTCACGATTTTTGGAGTGAAGATTCAACCAGGCAACATTGCCGCGGTGGCCGGCAACGGCGTGCCCTGCGCGACGCCGACCGGAAAATGCGGCGATGGTGATACGCCGATCGGGCCCACTTTGAATTATCCCCAGAGCGTCGCCTTCGATAGCGCTGGCAATCTCTACATTGCTGACACCAGAGACAACAAAATCCGCATGATCGCACCGGCAGCTTCTCCGGTTATTACCACCGTCGCTGGCACGGGATCAACGTGCATTCCCACGACTCGCTGCGGCGATGGCGGGCCTGCAACCGCAGCAAACCTGTATCAGCCGATGTCGGTTTTCATTGACCCTACGACCTCGAACATCTATATCGCCGATACCTTCGGCAACAAAGTTCGCCTGGTGAGTGGCGGCAACATCAGCACCATCGCGGGCACGGGAGTGCAGGGATTTGCCGGAGACGGCGCTGCGGCTACCAGCGCTCAACTGAATCGCCCCGAGAGTGTTTTTCTGGATAGTGCAGGAAACCTGATCATCGCCGATGAGGGCAACGAGCGCATCCGGCAAATCAGCGGCGGCAACATCTCAACGATTGCCGGCGGCGGTTTGGGTAACGACGGCGGCCCGGCATTGAATGCCATCCTCGCCGATCCCTTTAACCTTACGGAAGATTCCAGCGGCAATCTCTATATTGCGGATACTTTGAACAATCGCATTCGCTTCATCAATGCCAACACCCACGTAATCTCCACCTTCGCGGGGACCGGCATTGCGGGCTACACCGGCGATAACGGCGCAGCGACGAGCGCCACTCTCGACGGTCCCACCGGAGTCGCGATTGATTCCGCCGGAGACGTATTCATCGCCGACACCAATAACCAGGTCATTCGTGAAGTGCTCGAAGCCTCGGGCAACATCATCACCTACGCCGGGACCGGCAAGTCCTGCGCGCTAGGCAACCCGATCAACCCGTGCGGCGACAACGGCCCCGCAACTTCGGCTACGTTCACCGATCCCCTAGCTATCGCGCTCGACAGCTCGAACAACCTGTATATTGCCGATTACAGCGTGCACCGGGTTCGCGAGGTGAACGCTTCCACCCAGATCATCACCACGATTGCCGGAGTCGGTATTGCTGGCAAAGGAGGCAACGGTGGCCCAGCGATCGCTGCCCATCTCGACCATCCTTCGGGCGTTGCCGTCGGCAGCACAGGCAATGTCTACATCGACGACTCGTACAACAACGAGATTCGTTGCCTCGGTTGCCTCGGTCCGGGTTACATCAACGATTTCGCGCTGAATACGGCCTTCAGCCTCACAGGAGACGGTGGCCCGGCCACGAATGCCAGCATGTGGGCGCCGATGGAGGTGGGGTTGGATCCTGCAGGCGACCTGTTCATCGGCGGCGGAAACAATAACGTGGTGCAGCGCGTCAGCGCCGCGACCGGCATCATCGGCACAGTCGCCGGAGACTATGCTCAGAAAGGTGTGGGGGGATTTTCCGGAGACGGCGGTCCCGCAACATCTGCGAAGATTTCGAACGATGGTCTCATTGTCGATGCGCAAGGTAACTTGTACATCGCCGACGCAGGCAACAACCGCATTCGCCTTGTGCAGTTGTCGCCGGCGATCTCTTATCCCAACCCGTCCAACTTCGCTTCGTATCCGATCGGCACGGCCAGCCCGCCGCAGAACTTGAACATCATGAGTGCCGGCGGTGCTGATCTGAGCCTGACGGGCATCAGCTTCGGCGGCAACAATCCGCAGGACTTTTCCGAAACCACGACTTGCGGCGGAGGAACTCTGCCCGCACTCATCTCCGTTGATGTGACTTGCCAGGTCGCGATCACCTTCAGCCCCAACAACTACGGCAGACGCACTGCGACCCTGCAATTCACCGATAACGCGCTCAACAGCCCACAGACCGTCAACCTGGTCGGCTTCGGTCCGTACTTCACGGTGTCCGCTTCTCCCACAGCGCTGCCGATCACCCGCGGATCATCCGCCAACACAACCGTTACAGTGACGCCGTTCGGCCAGTTCAATCAGGGAGTCAATCTTTCCTGTAGCGGGCTCCCGGCGCAAACTACTTGTGCCTTTGCGACGAATCCCGTAACTCCGAACGGCACCAATGCTGCGACCTCGGTTCTCACCGTGCAAACTGGCTCCGGTACGCCGAAAGGGAAGTTCGTGATCACGATCACCGGCGCCTTTGGCCCGCAGAGCCAACTGCAGTGGTCGACGCAGGTGCAGTTGGTCATTAAGTAATGTCAGCAAAACCTGATCTCGTTCCCGATGCTGGAGGATTGACGGATGCAGCATCGGGGGACGAGTCAGATCTTTCTCGCCGGGAAAGGCTACTGGCGCTGCAAGGCTCGCTTGTAGATTTCGAGCAGGACGGGATAATTTTTTTCCGCCGTGTATTTCACTTCGTACTCTCTGCGAGCTTCCTGACCCATGGCGCGCATCTCTTTTGGATGCGTCCAGGCCCATTCCACTTTGCGAGCCAGGTCTTCCGGGTCTGCGGGAGTGAAATGGATGCCAGTGCGGCCGTCGGTGACGATCTCAGGCATGACTCCCATGCGACTGCAGATTACGGGAGTGCTACAGGCAAAAGATTCAACCAGCGTGACCGGAAAATTTTCGTACCATTCGCTCGCGAAGATCAGAAACCTGGCCTGATTGATGGCCGCCAAAGTTTGCTCGCGCGGCATGTGACCCTTCAGTTCAACGTTGGCCAGGCCCTGTGCGGCAGCCTGCACCGTCAAGCGTTCCTTATCGGGTCCGCCACCGAGAATGATAAGAGGAATGGGCTGCGAAAGCCGCTTCCAAGCTTCCAACAACGTGTCGACGCGTTTCTTGGGAGAAAGCCGGCCAACGAATAATGCGTAATCTCCATCACACGTGCGAGCGCCCGGG
>JBAPOI010000096.1:0-4830 GCA_049279555.1 Candidatus Sulfotelmatobacter sp. | reverse complement strand
TGGGAAGACGGCAGGATGAAGAAATCGGATTACCGCAAATTCATTATTCGTACGGTCGAAGGTGTCGACGATTTCGCGTCCATGCGAGAGGTCGTCACGCGCCGCTACAAACGTCTGCAGCAGGAAGAAAAGCCTATGCCGAGTCTTGTGCTGATCGATGGCGGGCTCGGCCAATTGCACGCGGCCGCCGAGGCGCTGGAAGCGCTGGAGATCATCAACCAGCCGCTGGCGGCCATCGCCAAGCGCGAGGAGATTCTTTACGTCTACGGGCAGGAAAAAGATCCGCTTGCGCTCGATCATCATTCGCCGGTGCTGCACCTGATTCAACTCATTCGCGATGAAGCCCACCGCTTTGCCGTGACCTTCCATCGCAAGCGCCGCCAGATGCGCGACCGCTCCACCGAATTGTTGGAGATTCCTGGCGTGGGAGAGAGCACGACGAGACGTCTGCTCGAGCACTTCGGCAGTCTGCAGGCAGTGAAGCAAGCCGATGCCTCGGCGCTGTCGGCGGTGGTGACGCGTACGCAGGCGGAAGCCATCAGCAATCACTTCCGGCGGTAGCTTGTGCGACAGAACGAACAGGGCGATATCCTATGGCAACTAATTGGCAGGAGTATCAGGAGGAGGCAGCGGTCTTCTTTAGGAGTTTAGGATTTGAAGCCGCCACCAATTTCACCGTGCAGGGCATACGCACAGCCCACAAGATTGATGTCTTCGCGCAGTCGCACTATGGCGGATTTGACGTTGTCTGGATAATTGAATGCAAGTATTGGGCAACAAGGGTCACAAAACTTCACGTGATGGCCCTGCGGGAAATTGTTGCCGATGTCGGCGCAGACCGAGGCATACTCCTCTCCGAAGCTGGTTTTCAGAGCGGTGCCGTCGAGGCAGCGACGTTAACCAACGTGCACGCGACGTCGCTCGCTACCCTTCACGACACGGCGAGCGCAGAAATTGCAGCAATGCGCCTGAGCGAGCTTTATGATCGCATTGAGGCATGCAGAGAGCGCTACTGGAATATTCCCAAAGAAGCGCGAATCGAGTGTGGGCTAAGGCCCGAGGTTGGAGCCTTCGGCTATTCCGCGGTCGAGGTAATCGACCTTGCTAGCGAATTGATCGCGAAGGCCTTTCGAGGCTCTTATCCGGTTCGGGCCGAGAGCTTGGGTTCCCTAGTTCTATTGGGAGGCACGCGTCAATTTGATGCTGCGATCGAGATCATTTCGTTGATCGAGCCAATGGTTGCGGAGCTTGACGCAAAACTCGCCGCCTGCGAAGCCATGCGCCCATGAGTTTTCCGGCCTGGCCCCGCGCCGGCGGACGGGTACCCTGAGTTTCAGTGCACAACTACAGCCTGACCCAGGTCTTGGGCAAGGGAATATGCTATGAAATATATGTAGACGAGGGCAGTGCCCGTCAGAAGGAGCATCAATCCACCCACCAGCCCGGCATACGCCAGCTTCCCAGCTAAGGATGGCTCTATAGGTGGAATCGCGTAGCCTACAATTAAGAATTTGTAGCCGACGTTGCAAAGGAGATAAGCCACAGCGACGACTCCCATGGCAATCAGCGACGCCACAAGGTAGAACGGCAGCGCAAGGACCAGTCGGGCCTGCGGCACAATGTCTTTTAACCATAGCAGCGAAACGCCTGTGATAGAAGCAATGGAACCTGCCAGGCTCACCGCTTCCCTAAGCTTAGCCCTGTCCATTCGTGGCCCCTCCAGTAGACATCGGGCATTGTAAATCGAGACAAAAGCGGCGACACGCAGGACATTACTGTTTCCTAAACGCGCGGCAGCTGCGGCAGTACGTCAAAATGCGTGTCGCGGGCACACAGGACAAGCGAATGCTGCAGAACGAGGGCCGCGATCCACATATCGTTGGTCGGGATGGGAGTGCCTTGCTTGCGCAGTTGCCGGTAGACAGCGCCGTAATGGTGCGTGGTTTGTTCATCGGCGTAGAGCACTCCTACTCCGGATTTCAGCAGAAACCGGCGCAGAACAGCTTCGTTGCGGGTTCCCTGGCTGCCCACCGCGAATCCGGCGCGCAATTCTCCCAGCACGATGAACGGCAACCAGACTTCATCGGCGAGTTCCAGCGTTTCGACAACGGAGGCGTTGCCGCGGCAAAGGTCGGTATAGCGATTGGTGTCGAGCGCCAGCGTCACCGCCACATCTCTTCGTCGATGGTGTGCTGCGCGGCCAGGGCGCTGTCGAATGCGGGATCTTTGCGCCATGTGCCTGCGATGTCGGCGAGATCGCGTTGCCGGTTGCGTTCCCCGGCAACTCCAGCCCCCCGTGCGAGAGCTTCAATCGTTACCTCATTCAGGCTTTTCCCGCGTTCCCGGGCGGCCCTGCGGAGCGCTTCATCCAGACTGCGAGGCACCTGGCGAACGGTATATTGCATGCATCAATTGTAGGCATTGCAGGCACACAATGCAAGCGCTACTTCCGGTGGGAGCAGCAACCATTCTATGCCCGTCACACGAAACCCTGAATCCTGAGCAACCAGACATCGTCGGGATAAATTGTTTTTTGCTACAGTGGTTGTTCGTTCTCCCGCTGCCATGAAACTTCAGCGTTCGATCACCGCGATCATTTTATTCTTGCTGATGGCTCTGGTCGTGGCAGGCCTGCTGCGCACGCGAGAGCAAGCGCCTCCAGCAGAGAATGGAGATTCGGGGAAAACGGCCAAGCCTCCCGCGCGTAGCGTTGTGTCAGCACCGCATTCGCTCGTGGACCAGCGTCCACTGCAAACCGCACGGCGCATGGCAGCAACCGCTGTCACAAGCGAGGAATTAGCCCTAGCCCATCAGGCTGAAAAAGTCGGCGACCACGAAGTGGATCTGGCTTTCTTCGATGCACTACGCACCGCCGAAGAGAATCCTCCAAAACTCAGCCCCGAGGCGCAGAAAGTTGCCGAAAGAAAAAGCAAGGCAGAACTGGCGCTGAAAGAGGACCAGGACAGCATCGCGCAGTTGACGCGAAAGTTGGCCGCCGCACCCGAATCGCAAAAGGATAACTTGCAGGACCAGATCGACGTAGCCAAAGCGCAGGCGGATCTCGATCAGGACGAGTTTGACGATGCATCAGAACTCCTGGAACAAGCCGGAGGCGACCCACAGTCGAAACTCAAGCGGCTGAAAGCGGAGCACGATGCCAGCGATCACAACGCCGCGCAACCGGGTGCCTCGGCAAATCCCTACGAGCAGGATTATCAGGCGCACATCATGCTGCCGGTTTTCCGCACCTGGAAAGCCTTGCGCGAAAAACAGGCCAAACTCGAAGATGCGCGCCAGGAAACGACAACCAAAGTGGAACGCCTAAGCCAGCGTCACGATTCACTGGCCGCGGAGGTAGAGCACGAGAAAGAAGACCGGGAAGCAGCCAGGCAACAAGCCAAAAGCTTTTCCCAGACGACGAAATCTGCCAGCCGCGAGGAGTCGACTTCAGGTGCGCAAGCGGCGCTCATGTCACTCAAGCAATACAGCCGCGATCAGAAAAACCTGGCTGACTTGGGCCGGCGAATCCAGGACGAAAAAGACCTGAGCGACATTTATGCCAACTGGATCGGGTTGGTCGAGATTCGCGAGCACGCCGCGCTGCATCACCTGCTGGAGGGTCTGCTTTGGATTCTGGTTGTTGCTGTCCTCGTGTATTTCTCGCATCTACTGATTGATCGTCTATTCGGCAACATCACCGCGGAAAATAAACGCATCGCCACTCTGCGGTCGGTGGTGAAGTTCGCCGCGCAGGTGCTGGGCGCGATTGTGGTTATGTTCATCGTATTCGGCATGCCGAGCCAAACCACCACGATTCTTGGGCTTGCCGGGGCGGGCCTTACGGTGGCCGGCAAAGATGTGATCATGGCCTTCTTTGGCTGGTTTCTGCTGATGGGCCGCAACGGCATTCGCGTGGGCGATTGGGTAGAGATTGAAGGCGTGGGTGGAGAAGTGATCGAGATCGGGTTGCTAAAAACGGTTTTGCTCGAGACCGGAAACTGGACAGACTCAGGCCATCCCACAGGGCGCAGGGTTTCGTTTGTGAACAGCTTCGCGATTGAAGGCCACTACTTCAATTTCTCGACTTCGGGTCAATGGATGTGGGACGAACTGCAACTCACGATTCCGGCGGATAAAGATCCCTACTCAGTGGTCGATGGATTGCAAAAACTGGTGGCCAAGGATACAGCAGCGAATGCCCACGAAGCCGAGGAAGAATGGCAGCACACGACCACGCGATACCACGTGCAGGCGTTCTCGGCGACCCCCGCAATCAGCTTGCGGCCGACCGGCTCCGGCGTGGAAGTGCGAGTGCGCTACATAACGCGTGCCTACGAACGCCACGAAACTCGCAAGCGGTTGTATGAGGCAATCGTCGAACTAATGCAGGGCAAGCGGGAAGAAGTGAAGTCAACATCATAGGAATCCGCTGCTTTACCGTGGCAATGTTCACACTAGCTGGTCAAAATCTTTCGCGGAACAATGCATGACGAGCGCCGAAGAACGCGGCACGCTGATCGTGACTGGAGCAAGTCGAGGAATCGGCGCGGCCATTGCCCGGTTGGCGGGCGAGCGTGGCTACGCTGTCGCCGTTAATTTCTCAACCGGCGAACGCGAAGCAAATTCTATCGTCGAACAAATCATTTCTGCGGGTGGGCGTGCCCACGCGATTCAAGCCGACGTTTCGCGCGAAGAAGACATCGTCCGGCTTTTTGCGACAGCGGAGAATGCGTTAGGACCAATCAAAGCTTTGGTTAACAACGCCGCCGTTACTGGCGGATTTTCGCGAGTGGAATCGGTCACCGCAAAAGCTCTTGCACATGTCATGGC
>JBAPOI010000095.1:0-1505 GCA_049279555.1 Candidatus Sulfotelmatobacter sp. | reverse complement strand
GGTAAAACTTGCCCTTGCCAATGGTCTCGGCGCGCTTGGTGAAGATGGGGCCGAGGGTGCTGTCGACGGGCATAATGGCTCCGGTGGTCTCGTCGTACTTGAGAATCACCCCGGACGTGGGCGATTCCACGGGGATCACGGAGAGCGCGACCGCAATATTCGCGCTGAGCGCGCTGCTCAACGCCTGTCCGGACGCCGGGCTGGAATAGTGCTGCGGGTTGTTGATGGTGTTGCTCCCGCTGAGGGCCACCGTATCGTTAGGCGTGACGTCCGTATAGACGCTCAGAACGGCTTGCGAAAGGCAGCCGCTGGTGGACGGAGTGAATGTCGCGCCGGAGGCCGTTACCGGCGCAACTAATTGATTTGTAAGAGTGGACCACATGATGACCTGGGAAACGCTGGGCGCATTCTGCGCCTGAGTCGAACCACAGGTCTGCGCCTGAGCGGTTGCACAGGCGGTCAACAACACCGCACTTGCGACGATCATGAGCCGACTTGATACTGTACTCGGCCCTGCCGGGGCCGCCTTGACCGATGAGATCCAATTCATCATCTTTGCCTCCTCCAAAAGGCTGCCTTCCGAAACCAGCGAAGGTACACTACCGGGACCAAATGCAAAGCGCTAATTAGCGCTGAAAGCTGTGCGAGACAACGCGTTGGGTGTGGACGGTACAGCTTTTTGGGCGCCTCGGACAGGCAGCCGACCTTGCACGCGCCAGCGCGGTATTAGTTGTTCGACGGTATTGGGCCATTATCATTGGCGCTGCTAATACGTGGAACAATGAACATCTCGTGAAGAGTACACAATCTGCGATCTTCGTGTCAACAGAATAATGGGTGTATCCGGCGATCAGGCGACGGGCAGAAGCCCGGAGACGATGCCGAAGAAATCCGGCGCGTTCTCCAGCATCATCAGGTGCCCGACCGAGGGCTGGATGGTCATGCTGCTGGCGCGGGCGGAGACAAAGGCGGGAACGTCCCAGCCATGGCGTGAACGCTCCCCGGCTACCAGGTGAAAGGCCGTTCCGCGATCGAGAACCTGGCGAACGTCATCCAGATAACGGGGGTTGGCGGTGATCTCAACCACCGAACGGGCCATCGCCTGGACGGTGCTGGCCGGCTGCGCGCCCAACCCCTGGCTGGCTATCGCGATTCGTTCCGCGGTCGGTTCGATACCGCTTCCCGCAAGCCAGGCGCCTGGATCGGCGCGATAGCTCTCGATCATGGCTTCCGCTTCGGCCGCGCTCATGCCGGCCATTTTGCCGGACCAAAAGGCGTCCTTCAGCGTGAAATTCCCCTCCACGTCGATCACGGAGCGCACGAGTTCCGGATACCGGTGAGCCAGCAGCACCGCCACCGCGCCGCCCACGGAATGGCCGACAATGTGGGCGCTATCGAAGCCGGCGGCGAGAATCTCCGCGCGCACATGATCGACGGCGGCCGGGAGCGAGATCACGCCGGCTCCCTGATTCCGCCCGTAGCCCGGCAGGTCAGGAATCAGCAAC
>JBAPOI010000094.1:0-2921 GCA_049279555.1 Candidatus Sulfotelmatobacter sp. | reverse complement strand
TCGTGTTCGAGAAGGCCTGCAATCTCCAGTTCTTTCTCGGATTCTACCTTGCGATTCAAGCGCGCATATGTCATTCCGAGATAGTAGTGAGCTTCGCGAAGAGAGGTGTCTGCGGTCACGGCCTTGCCGAGCATTTCGAGCGCTTGAGCGTAGTCTTTCTGCTGAAACTTCAGCCGCCCCATGCCTGCTAAAGCACCCGCGTGACTCGGATCTCGCTCGAGCACACGCGTAAATTGTTGTTCGGCCGCAGAAAGATCGCCGGCCTCCAGATCCATGCGCCCGAGTTGATAGTGAGACTCGGTTTGTGCAGGCTGCAGCTCAACGGATTTGTCGAACTCACTTCGTGCCTCTGCCGATCGTTGCAATGCTTGCAGTGTCATCCCCAATGCATAGTGGCCCGAAGCATCGGAAGGTCGAAGGCGGATGAAGCGCTCGAAGGTTCCACGAGCCTCTTCGTAATTCGTAAGGCTCATTTGCGCCCGGCCCAATCCGTAGAATGCATTCGCGTCATCTTTCCTTAGATCGAGCGTCTCGCGAAACGCTTGTGCCGCATCGGCAAACAACGACATCCGCAGCGCGACCATCCCAAAATCAAAGAGTACGTCCGCATCCTTCGAATTCGCCTTGCGCGCTTGCAGCAGCAGCGACAATGCTTTCTCCGAGTTGCCGCGACCGACCTCCGCGCGAGCTTGGTCGCGCCACACGTTCACGAGCGAAGCGAGGGCATCCGTGCGGCCAGGATCCAGTTTTAAGGCGTTCTGAAATTCAGGAATCGCCTGGTCTGGCTTCGCCATCTGCGCATACAACATGCCCAGGCTGACATGAGCGCTGGCGAAATCTGGTTTGAGCGTGATGGCCCGCCTGAACAATCCCTCCGCTTCCGACTCGTGCTTTTGCTGCGCATAGACAATCCCCAAAAGATTCAGCGCGCGGACGTCATCGGGGGCGGTTGCGAGAACGATATTCAGTTCATTCTCAGCTCGCTTTAAGTCACCGGCTGCCAACGCTTGGGCAGCGTCCTTGATTAAGGTGAAATCTCCGGATGGAGCTTTGGCCCCGCTCTGAGGGAATGCGGACAGTGCAAGACTAAGAACGAAAATGCCGCACAGAGCGAGGCGGGCGTAAAATCGCGATTTCATCAAACCCCATTGAACTTTCGCTCGAAGTTAATATCGTCCCACGGTCACTAATGTCCGCGGACTGCCGGCAACTTGTAGAACGCAATCTGATCTTTTTGCAACACCGCCAGTTGACCGCCATCCGGCGAAAGCACAAATGTCTGAACGGTCGGTTGGGGCGAAGGGATCGTGACTGTAAATATTCTCTCTCCATTTTCCGCGCGATACACAGCGATGCGTTCGCTTTGTAGATCAGAGGTTTGAAAGGCAGAATTTGCGGCCATCGATTTTGCCGTCTGCGCCACGCCAATCGCAAACGAGTAACCGGCGGCGACACCGCTGACCGTTTGTTCCAATTCCACCGAGGGAGAAACTCCTCGTAGGAGTGGCTTTCCGTTCGGTCGGATCACGCGATACCATTTGCCGGACGACTGACGGTCGCAACCAACCACGAACAATAAATCTGGCGGCAGGCTCGTCACTTGAGGCCGGCAACCCGAGTTCAATCGGGCCAGAACGCGTTTTTGTTCGTCCCAGCTTTCTTCCACTAGGCTCCATTGGTTCTTGGTTGTGCTTAAGACGCGAATTTCTCCGACGTCCGACAACACCGGTATCGTTGCGCGGGAAGACCGAACTACAGTGGCCAGTATGTGAAAATTGTTATCCAGCACTTTGATCTCAACGTCTTCTTCAGGCTCTCGCTGTTCGGCTTCTTCTAATTCATGATGAATCGCTCCCGAGTGGCGCTCCCGCAGTACGCCTACCGCAAAATACTTTGACGAGGGAGAAATACGCACAAAAACGAGCGGGCCATTCAGCACAACCCGCTGTTCCAATCTCAGCCCAGCCCGATACAGTCTTAACTCCCGTCCAACATGAACCAACACCCCCTGACTGACCGGCCATAGATATTGCTGCGCATCGGCCACTTTCCAGTCGACGGTTTTCTCCACTTTCCGTTCCTGCACGTTGATCAGAACGGCGCGAATCACGCGAAGTTTGGCGAACTTTGCCTCTGCGCCACTGCGCTCAATCAAGACGTGCGGATTAAAGGTAAACAATAACTCCCCCGCGCCCAGGTAGGATATCGCCGAACCATAATCGAAGTTGTACATTTCCTGGTCCGGCCGGACCGGAGCATAGCCCAGTTGGCTGACAGGGAAACTCGCCCAAGCTACAGCTCTGCCGGTTTCAGCTTTGTCAGGGTCGAATGCGACGGTGCACTGTGGGGGCAAGCAAACTTCGGTTTCGTCCAGCGGGGTGGATTCATCCGGGACGGTGGTGGGCTTCGCAATCGGAGCCGCTGCAACACCCGGAACGGCACTGGAGCCTGCGCTGTTCGACACTGGGGCCGTATTCAGGTTGGGCACGAGCATGATTTGATAGCCGGATTCAAGACGGACGTTGTGTCCAGACATCGTGAGCACCGAACTCCCTTCAGGCCCATCCCCCACACGGAGCTTCAAGCCTCGGATGCCAACGACCTGTCCCGGCATGACGGCGGTTGGCCCCTTATATTTCGGCGGCGAAACGTAGACGGTTGCCGCAGCAGCTGTGACGCTTCTCATGTTCGAGTTGCTCGCAGTGCCGCCAACATTGACCCCGGCTGCGCCGCCGCCCGTTCCTCCGATACTCAGGCCTACTGCTTCACTCAGCGGTTGATTCTCGTACAGGTTTCGGTCTTGGTAGGGATCAGCCGCCAATACAGCGGCCACGGTGAGGGACAACGGCTTCAGGTCGGGTCCATTGCACTGAGCGCTTTCGAACAACAAAGCAATCTGTGAATTCTTTTCGGTTTTAGAG
>JBAPOI010000093.1:0-1819 GCA_049279555.1 Candidatus Sulfotelmatobacter sp. | reverse complement strand
AGCGCGATGCCGCGGGATAGCCGCTCCATGCGCAGGTCTTCTCCAAAGTTGCTCATCGGCGACCAGAACCGGGTGAAAGGGCCCGCACTGGCTCCATCCAAATCCCGCTCCACCCTGGAACAGGCCGGAGCGGACGCTCAGAGTGTTGAACCGGTGGTAGTGCCCTATGTAAGCTATTTTTTCACAATAAACCTGGCTCTACGATCAGTCAAAAGGTTAATTAGCTCCCCTCCACTTTCAGTAACCGAGCCGAATTGGTGACGTCTGCCGATTCTATTGCCGAGTCAGGGCTGAGCCTGGCAAGGCTGCCTACCGGCTGGCTGAGAAGAATGGGAGACATCTGCAGGAAGTTGGTTTCACGAGGTCGATCCGTGATCGGCCAGGACGCGGGACCCGGGCGCGCTCCTTCAGGCTGTTACCCTGAAGATGAGGGAATCACCATGCAGATTTGTCCCCCTCGCGGCGAGACTGGAAAAGTCAAAAAACGAGTACGAAGCAAGGCTCGGGAATGAATAAGCTCATCTTTGCCAACTTGATTCACCGTCCACTGCGTTCAGTCATCAGCGTGCTCGCGGTGGCCATTGAAGTGGTCATGATTCTATCCATCGTCGCCATCTTCATGGGCATGCTCAACGACCAGAAGGATCGCACCAACGGCATCGGCGCCGACCTCATGATGCGCCCTTCCAACGCCAGCACCATGAATGGTGTGAGCGGCGCGCCCATGCCCGCCAAGTTCGCCATACCCCTCGGCAAACTGCCCCACGTGACCGTCGTCTCGCCAGCCATTATGAACCTATCCACGGTCGGCAATCTCGAGATCCTGTTTGGCATCGATTACCCGACATTCAACGCTCTGAAGCCGTTTGTCTTCCTCTCCGGTGGCCCTTTCACAGGACCGAATGACGTCATCATCGACGACGTTCTCGCCAACTCTGGCGGCACCGTAATCGTCAACGGAGTCCAGACTCACTCAAATGGCCCGCTCCGCGTCGGCGATACCATCCCCGTCATGGACCACCCTTTTCGCATCTGCGGCATCGTCGAGGCGGGCAAGGGCGGCCGCAAGGCAATCCCGATCGACACCATGGGAGCGTTGATGGGCGCCGACGGAAAAGCCTCCATCTTCTACATCAAATGCGACGATCCGGCTAATCAAGAAGCTGTGATCAAAGAGATCCACGCCACACCAGGCCTGGAGAACTATCCCGTGCAGACGATGCAGGAATGGGACTCGCAGATGACGCCGGAAAAGATCCCGGGATTCAATATCGCGCTCGAGGTGGTCATTGGAATCGCAGTCATCGTCGGATTCCTCGTCATCTTCCAGTCCATGTACACAGCTGTATTGGAGCGTACGCGCGAGATCGGCATTCTCAAGTCGATGGGCGCTTCCAGGCTGACAGTCGTCGGCGTCGTTCTACGCGAGTGCGCAGTGCTCGCGATCACGGGCGTACTGGTGGGCATCATTGGAACGTTCGGCGTCCGTTTGTTGATCGCGCGCGTCTTTCCTTCGCAGCATTTCGAGATCACCGCGGCCTGGATCGGGAATGGGGCCTTTATCGCGTTTGTTGGAGCATTGTGTGGTGCGCTTTATCCGGCCTGGATGGCGGCCCGCAAGGACCCAATCGACGCACTTGCGTATGAATAGCTATGCGCGTCGAGTGACTTATGAGGCGATTGTCGAGGTCCGGCGGGGATGCCGTAGGTACCTTGTCACAAGGATACCGGCAGATTTTCCACCGCGCGGGTGGGGCCGCGCGACAAGATTAATAGAAATGTAACAATTCATTGACGGACGGGTAATCGCGAACCGGTA
>JBAPOI010000092.1:0-13270 GCA_049279555.1 Candidatus Sulfotelmatobacter sp. | reverse complement strand
TGCTAATTCGGAGTCGTCGTCCGCAGGCACCGAGATATGTTGGAGAAGGTGGGAGACATGCTCAACTGTCCAGCCCAATCCTGTGAGACCACCGAAAAGGCCAGGATAGCTTGCTGATTGGGCCGCCTCATCAATCGCCTGGTTCAGGCACTCCGTGGCGCGATTGGCCCATCCGAGGTCATCCAGCGCAACCGCCAGATATCCGTAGAGCAGGGCTTCCTCGTAACTGCGGGAGCGGCGGCGTTGCTCAACAGGCACCTCGTAGTTCTTGTCCGCCACAGCCTGGGCGATGGCCTGGACCGCATCCCAGGCTTGGGCACCAAGATCGCTCTGACGCGAAAGGATGGGGGTCCAAGTCATTTGAACACTTCCACAATCGTCAAGAATTTGCACCTGTTATTCCCACCCACTTTAACGTCATCGATTCCGGAATTGCTGCCCCAACTGTTTACGCAGGTTGGCGCCTAGTATTAGTACCGCCCACAGCGCAAGTGCCACCACACTCAGTGATGAACGGGCACGTCACGGTCGGGTCTTTCGGGCAATAATACGGGCAAGACTGGAATGATGCACCAGCGATTGACTCCAAAGCAGGGTCGTCTAGATTCCGCAGAGTCACCTTCTTAATCGCAAGTTTCTTGAGCGTCTTCACGGTTATTCTCCTGTGTATAACATCTAAAAAAGCTCTCGCTCACAAGTGAAGCATAGGGCGGGGGCAAAGACCCGTCAAGTCATTTTCGTGCGAGCCGATAGTCAAGAGCCGGCGGCTCGATAGTAACTGTTTCTTCTGCTACTGAGTAAGTCATGGAAGTCCACTTATTAGCGATGTAAGTCGGGTGATCGAAGCTCGGGAGTATCTATCGAGAGGCTCGCGCTTTGTTCGCGTTGCATCCGAAGCAACTCGGCATACTTGGAATTGGTTCTCAGCAGCTCTTCGTGAGTACCCTGGGCCACAATTCTGCCTGCGTCCAAAACAACGATCAAGTCCGCGTCGCGAATCGTACTCAAACGGTGGGCAATGACAATTCTCGTGCAACGCAACCGCGCCAGATTCTGGTTGACGAGTTCCTCAGTCACTGCGTCCAGATGACTGGTTGCCTCATCGAGCACCAGAATGGTTGGCCGGCATGCCAGAGCCCTCGCCAATGCCAGGCGTTGCCTCTGACCGCCGGAAAGAGACAGGCCACGATCGGCCATGACGGTTTCATACCCCATGGGCATGGCTACGATTTCGTCATGAATGCAGGCGAGTTTGGCTGCATGGATTACCTGATCGAGGCCCATCTGCGGGTCGGCCAGCGCGATATTTTGGCGTACCGTACCACCGAACAGTTGCGTGTCTTGAGTGACAATACCGAGCTGACTCCGCACTGAGCGAAGATCGAGGCTAGACAAGTCCTTGCCGTCGAAGAAGATTCGACCGGCGGATGGCTCGTAGAGACCGGCCATAAGTCGGGCCAGCGTCGACTTGCCGGATCCCGTCCGCCCGACCAAGGCCACTCGGCGACCAGGACCAATCGTTATGGAAACGTCCTCCAGAGTAAGTGGATCCGGCTTCGCATAACGAAACGAGACGCTCTCCAGCGAGATGGCACCGGTTAACTTCTCAGCCAGCACCGCGCTGCCCGGCTTCTGCTCCGGGGGTGTATTGAGAACATCGTTAATGCGCTCCAAATAGGTTTCCAGCATCTGAAACTGCACACCGGCCGAAATCAAGCTAGTCAAGGGACCAAAAAACCCTGCTGCCAGGGCGCTAAAAGCCACCATCGTACCCAAGGTGAAGCTGCCCTGGAGAACGAGGTATGTTCCGTAAAACATAACGGCCAAAGTGGAAGCGGTACCCAGTAAGTTCTGCAGCGTAGCGAAAACCGCATCGAGGCGTCCCCGTTGAACTGAAACATTCAGGCTGTCGACAAACAGGTTGGACCAGTTCTCCGCTGCGCGATGCTCCAGCCCCATCGCCTTTAATGTCTCCATTCCACTAAGCATCTCGACCTGGTAGGTTTGCGAACGGGCCGAGATCTCCAGGGTCTCAGCCAGGAGTTCACGCTGCCTGTGCCGCATCAGCACAACCAGCAAGACCCGCGTCGCGGCTATTGCAATGATTGTGAGCGTCAGCGGAACGTTGGCCAGCATTAGCAGAATCAGGTAGAGACTCACCATGAAGCCATCCATCACGGTTGAGAGAGTGGTGGAAGTGAGGATTTCCTTAATGCTGGCGTTGCTGCCGAGACGCATCATGAGATCGCCAGCCGTGCGCTGTTGGAAGAACGAATAGGGTAATTCGACGAGATGATCAAGAAAGCGGAGTGTAAAACTCGCTTCCACCTGAGTTTGCAGATATAAGAGCAGATGAGCACGGATGAAGCTTGACAGCGCGTTAAAGAGCTGGAAGACAACATAAGCGGCCGCCAGCACGAAGAGTAGGGAATAGCTCCTTCGCGGGATCACGCGATCAATCAGGACGCCAGTCAGGATCGGCATCACTGCAGACAGAATTTGAATTACCACCGATGTGGAAAAGATACGAGCGAGCAGACCCCAACGTTCAAAGACTTGCTTTAGTAATCCCCAGCTACGGTTGGTTTTTACTTTTCCTGGTTCGAATGTCTCGCTGCGCTCGAAAATCAGCGCGACTCCCGTAAACGCTCGCCTGATCGTTCCCATTGGAACATCGCGCCGCCCGGCAGCGGGATCAACAATCCGGACGGAGTCCGTGCCGACTTGTTCAAGAACGACATAGTGGCGAAACTCCCAGTAGAGAATCGTCCCGCTCGGCAGTGCGGAAAGATCTTCAACCTCGGCGCGGACACCGCGGCCACGTAGGCCGTAGAGGCGACCGGCCCGCAGGAGCGCCGAAGCTGTTGTACCGTTCCGCCCAACGCCCAGAGTCTGGCGAATCTCGGTTAGCGGCACCTCCTTGCCGTGGTATGCGATCACCATCGCCAGTGCGGCCGCGCCGCAATCAGTCGCCGACAGCTGTCGCACCAAGGGAATCCGCCGGGAAGATCTGCCGTGAGCGAGCCTTTTCAGGGCCGGAAAGCGGTCAAGGAGACGGGACGATTCGGCGGGTTTGTTCGCATCATTCAGCACGTTGCCGTCAATTCGCCCTTCCGAAAATGTTTCGTAGTCCATGCAACAGGAAAGTTAGTCCCACCACACTTGCTGAAAACAGCGCGAGTACAATCCAAAATGCTCGCCGCAGCCACGGCGGCAGCACCTTTAGGACATCCCCTTGCTGGTCCCAGCTTCGGAGGTGGTACTCCAAAGCTTCCTGGCGAAAAATTGCGTTGTTCGCCTCGGCCCCCGCTGCCCGCTTCATGAGCAGGCTCTGCACCCGGTTCTGCAAAAGAATCTGGTTGAACGTTAGCGCCGAGCATTCGGCAAGCGACTCGATCAATCGAATCTCTTCGTGAGAGAAAGCGGCGTGTTCCCCGCTTCGGGCGGCTGTGAGGACACCCGCTGACAACCCTCCTGGTCCGATGATCGGCTCGGCAAGAAAGCGAGCGTTGCTCATCTCCACCGGTGCATCAATGTCGGGATCATAGCGAGGATCCAGGCCAACGCGGTCCACGCAAACACGCTTACCGGTGCGAGCGACAAACGCAACCAGTCCGGAAGCCGCGCTGTAAGTCCATTTTTCACTTTCGGAGGCGTCGGCAGGAGTGATAGTCTCCGCATCCGGGTCGTACACAAAACACTGAACGATCGTCGCGTGGAGGATATCGCGTCCCGTTTCAATCACCAGGCGTCCCGCGCTCGCGAGATCTGTTTGCATCGGCAATCGAGTGCACAAATCAAGCAGGCACTCAGCACTCTCGGCGTCGGCAGCCAGCGGATCGTGGCTTCGGTCCGCCCTCAAAGCGAAGTGTTGAACTCCGCACACAATCAAATCCCGGAGATTGTCCTGGTCGATTTCTCCTCGCGTGAGGTAGAAGACCTGGCCCGCATCGACATACTTCTGCAACAAATCTGAATCGTGGTTGGCACCAAGAACGATGGTTGTTGGCGGTGCGTTTTCAGGACGCTCCGAACGGCTACGCGTTAGAGTGTCTAGCGCCTCTGGCTGAGCGGCGCGTGGCCCGAGTAAAAGTGCGGCGACATCCTCTTCCGCCAAAACTCGTAACGCGTCTGCGACATTCTGCGCGTTGACGATACAAAAAGGCTCAGACTTGTTGTCTTCAAGTGGCTGGCTCAAGCCTAGGGTGAGCAACAATCGGCGTGATGGCTGCACACAATTCCTAGTCGACGATGCCTGCCAATCTCTGGAGTGCATACAGTCTCGCTTCGGCAGGTTCAGGAAACCGGGTTTCCATCCACCACGATCACCCTTGTCCGGCAAGCGTCCTTCATTTAGGCGAGGTTAGCACGAAACGCTTGAAAATGCGTTGGGTTTGGCGAGGCCGATCCGCCACAGTCCAGAATTCTAGGGCGCTGCTCGATTCGGCCAGTGGCACTCTGGATCCACCTCGCGTGTGAGCAATTGCGACAGCTTCACCGGCTTATTGACCCTTTTCACTTTCGTCTCCTTTGAGATGGTACAGACGAGTGGATGCAAGTAGCCGACCGCTGATTTCGAGGCGCGGGTAAATAGAACAGGCGCTAGCAGCAATTGCGAATTGGGCTAGTACATGTCCCTCCGCAGCTAAAAGGGCAGCTTGGACCTGGGGTGATACCCCCGACAATTGACTTCAGACTGGGCTCATCCAGATTACGCAGAGTGACCTTCTTAATTCCAAACTTCTTTAGTTTCTTCATGTCAGCCTCCTTGCATCCAGGTTCTGTAAGGTCATTTATCGATCCTGATTTTGCTCGTCCTTGTTTTCATCGATTCGTGCGTCCATAAGGTTCACATTGAGTTAACAAATGGGAGATGAGGTTGGTACGCAACGTGGCACGCACGTTAGACACGTATGACATGAAGTGTAAATGTTCGACTCCTGCCCCTCCGACCTGTTCGAGTTGTGGTTGATTGAGGTCTTGCAGGGTGACCTTCTTAAGTTCGAGTTTCTTTAGTTTTTTCATATTAGCCTCCTTTGAGATTTCGTGGATAGACTGACGCAAGGGCCCAAGTAACGTGGGCCATCCTACTCTCGGGTTCAGTTAGGCAGGAAGATATTTAGCACGTCACACTCTTTCTCGGATGAAACACGATAGTACGGCATACTAGACATAAGATACACTTACACCATGTTAGCGGGGGACACGCTGCCTTTGAGCTATGTCCGCCCCCAACTATCTCTATCCACACTTATTGCACGTATCCTTAATGCAGTTGGTGATGCAAGTATAGTTAGTTAAAAGAGTATTGCCGCCAGCAATCGCATCCAGCGTGGTTTCGTCCAGGTTTTTTAGCGTGACCTTCTTGAGTTCGAGTTTCTCTGACTTTGACTTTTTCATATTGGCTCCTTCGAACTGATTAGACGAATTGACGCAGGGCCAAGTATGCCGATCCTACTCGCCGGCTTTGGTTTTATCGTGGCATACCTCGCACGTTACGCAGGTGGCACAGGTATCTATGGCACATGTCTTCGACAGTCCACCACCGATCTTATCTAGCGTTGGTTCATCGAGGTTTCGCAGGGTGATCTTCTTAACTCCGAGTTTACTCAGCTTTTTCACGTTTTCCTCCTTAGCACCCGAAACACGAGTTGCCGGTGCAGTTGACAAGGCATGACGGTTGGCCAAAGCAGCCTGTTTGAAGCGTAGGACACACCGGCTTAACGGTGTCGGCGCCAGCGCCGGCGAATGCATCTAGCGTGAGTTCATCCAGGTTTTTCAGTGTGATTTTCTTGAGTGTGAGTTTCTTCAGCTTTCTCATGTTAGCCTCCTTTGAGGTGCGGCGGGTGCACCGTAGATTTGCGGCAGATAAACTGTCGAAGGGGCCTAAGTACGCAGAAAGCTTACTACCGACCAATTAGTAGGTCAAGGTGCTTTTTCATTGTGACGCTAGTATTTTAAGGTCGCGTCTGGTTTTTTCATAACTGGCGCGTGTCGTATTCGGTCAAAGGAAACTAAGAGCCTTGCCGTACTGGGTAGATTATCTAATTCCGCGTTTGCGTCGTTTTACTGAGTGGTAATATCTCAACCACGATGAACGCTGAAAAGCAGAAGCAGCAAGCGCCTGAACTTACTCACTCCGGTTTCTTCGCCCTCCGGACCCCGATGCTTCCAATCCAGGAACTTACAGCCTGGAGTGTTGGACTTACCGCGGCAGGGGTATCGGAAAAGGAAGCGGCTCCGGAAGTTCTGGAGAACGCATGGAAGCAGGACGTGCAGACTCTCCGGGGGCGTTTGCGTGACATCCTGACCCACCCGGAAATACTACATGCGCTTTATGTGGCTTCTCCGTCTCTCCAGACTGGGCTCGAACATTGGACACGGAACCCCGACAGCAAGAAGGGCCGGCAGGCGGAACGGGCGCTGGTACGCTACTTCGCAAGGATGGCTGCTCGTTCAACACCATTCGGGCTATTTTCCGGTTGCTCCGTCGGGCAGATAGAAGATGAAGCAGATGCAACCGCACTCGTTTTGAAGCCGCGGTCGCATTACAAATTGTGTTGCAGGTTAGATTTCGACTATCTGTTCGCGTTAACCACAGCCCTTCGACAGGATCCGGCGTTGGAGATGGAGTTGCATTACTGGCCGAACTCAAGCTTGCACAAGGTTGCCGATGCCTGGTACTACACCGAATCCCGAATGGCGGAAACACAACGCACTCATCACCTGGTGAAGATCGTAAGCGATACGTATCTGGAAGCTGTGATCGGCGTGGCGCAGAACGGAGCTACCGTTTCGCAATTAGTAAACGCCGTGCTGAAGGCGCCGGGAGAAGCGGAACCTTCCGAAGAAGAGGCTCAGCAATACGTGCTCGATCTCGTCCGCAACAATGAGATTCTGGTATCGAATCTTTCCCCACTGCTGACGGGAATCCCGCCGTTGGATGACCTCATTGCGATGCTGGAGTCGCTGCCTTCCGGTGCCCCAGTGGCAGAAATCCTGCGGGGTGTCCAAACCCGGATTTCCTCGATCGAGCGCACTGGTCTCACTTCCTCTCCTGACGACTATAAGGCCATCGCTTCTGAGTTGGAGAAGCTTCCCGGCAAGTTCGACCTAGCGCGGCTGTTCCAGGTTGATATGGTCAAGCCGTTTGAGGAGTCTGTGCTCGGCAAGGATGTGATTGCCGAGTTGATCAAAGGAGTTGAGATTTTGTGCCGCCTGGGACAGAGCAGCGAGCCTGAAGAGTTGAAGTCGTTCCGAGAGGCGTTCTCAGCGCGTTACGAACTCGCGATGGTTCCCCTCTTAGACGCGCTCGATGAGGAGTCCGGCGTGGGATTTGGAACGGCTGCCAGCAAGAATGATGCTTCTCCGCTGCTGCGGGGACTGCGACTGAGGGGAGCAGGCGAGAATGCTGGCTGGAGAAGCCGACAGCTTGGAGTACACGAAACGTTGGTGCGGCAACTTGTGGAATGCCTCCGGAGTGGCAAGACCGAACTCGATTTGGACCTCTCGGAATTAAACAAAGACTCAGGATCTGCACTGGCCGATGCCTTCTGCGTGATGGGTACGCTGGTCGCGACGTCAGCCGACAACCTCCGGCGAGGCGACTTTGAATTCTATCTGCACGGCAGCTATGGTCCGAGTGGCGGGAGGCTGCTGGGGCGATTCTGTCACGCCGACGAGCAGATTGACCGCGGCGTTCGTCAACATCTCCGGCAGGAAGAGCTTCACGATCCGGAAGCGGTTTACGCGGAGATCGTGTACCTGCCGGAAGGGAGAATTGGAAATGTGCTGTGCCGTCCGGTTCTTCGCGAATACGAGATTCCTTACCTGGGCCGGTCTGGCGCACCACCGGACCGCCAGTTGCCTGCCAGCGATCTACTGGTAGGGGTCGAAGCCAACAATATTGTCCTTTACTCCCGGCGGCTCCAGCGTCGTGTGGTTCCTCGACTTACCAACGCGCATGGTTTTATGAATCCTCAGCTCTCTTCTGTTTACCGGTTCCTGTGTTACCTGCAACATCAGCATGGGACTTCAGTTCCGGGTTTTTCCTGGGGCGCGCTCGATGCACTGGATTACTTGCCTAGAATCCGGGTTGGGCGCACGGTGCTGGCGGTTGCCCGCTGGCGGCTGTCGGAGAAGGAAGTGGAAGCGGTCGGAAAGCAGGAGGGCTGCCAGCGTTTTGCCGCAATGCAGAAGCTGCGCCGGCAACGTGGCTTGCCGCGCTGGGTGATTTTCCAGGAAGGCGATAACTATCTGCCTGTGGACCTGGAGAATGCCCTGAGCGTGGACGCATTCGTTCACGTGTTAAAGCGAGGATCACAGGCGCTCTTGGTCGAAATGTATCCCTCGCCAGATCAGATGTGCGCCTGTAGTCCCGAGGGAACCTTTCATCATGAATTAAACGTTCCTTTTGTTCGCAAGGTCGTG
Source organism: Candidatus Sulfotelmatobacter sp. (assembly GCA_049279555.1). GTDB lineage: Bacteria > Acidobacteriota > Terriglobia > Terriglobales > Acidobacteriaceae > Sulfotelmatobacter. Next base: position 4,840 of record JBAPOI010000092.1, on the reverse strand, counting down.
ACAGATGTGGCTATAACGAGTCCGGTGACTGGAGCGAAACGCGTTCTGGAAATTGAAGGCGATGGAGATAGGGACGTACGAATTCTTCCTCCCGGCGGCGAGTGGCTCTACATTAAGCTCTATGGAGGCACTGGAGCGCTCGATGAGATACTGACGACCGCAGTACGTCCTCTTGTCCACACCTTAGTGGCATCGGGAAGCGTATCCCGCTGGTTTTTTATTCGCTATTCGGATCCGCACGAGCACCTTCGCATCCGGTTTAATGGCACACGGGGGACACTTAGCCAGCGAGTATTGCCGCTCGTCTCGGAGACGCTCAATCCTCTCCTGTCTTCCGGTATTCTCTGGAAAATTGAACTCGATACTTATCAACGCGAAGTCGAGCGCTACGGAGGCGCCGACGGGGTTCTGGTTGCGGAAGACATTTTCTTTGCGGACAGTGAATTGGTCCTCGATATCCTGCAGGAACTAGCCGGTGACGAAGGTCTCGACATTCGTTGGCGCGTCGCGATCATGGGGATAGATCAGTTGCTTTCGGATTTCGGGCTTGACGAGAAAGCGAAACAGGAAGCTATCCGTCGATGGCGCGAAATATCTCAGAGAGAGTTTCAAATGGATATCTCGGCGAAAAGACAGCTTGGGGAAAGGTTTCGCACCGAACGCCGTAAGCTGGAGTCGCTATTGGATGAATCGCCAGGGCACAGCAAAGAATGGGAGTTCGCGCGGGAGGCGCTGAGCCGGCGCTCCACTCGCAACGCGGAGCCTTGTCAGAGACTCCGGCAGCTGGCTACCGAGGGAAAGCTGACACAAAACATCGCTGACCTCGCTGCGAGCTACGTGCACATGCACATCAACCGCCTCATTCGCGCCTCGCAACGTGCCCACGAAGTTGTCTTATACGATTTTCTCTTCCAGTTGTACGAGAGTAGATTAGCCAGGAAGACGCGATCCGGGCCGTCGCTCTCTCAATAGCACCGCGTCGGACCATGGGCGCAAGCGACGTCGCGAAATTGATATTTCTTTCAAGCATTGGGTCGAGCGGTCGGCTAACTTATCTGTCCGTTTTCAAGGTGAACGAGTTTTCGCGATGTGGCCAGCAACTTCATCCTCGCAGCGCGGGTATGTCCTCCCCCCTCTCCGTACCGTCCGAGGCTTGGTCACGCGAGAGGCTGCGTGTTCGGGTGCCATGTATTCCCGGCAATTTCCAATTGCCTTCCAACGATTCTAGATACTTGATTCGAGCCTTCCTTGAAACCGGACTGCGTGTGTGGCTTCCAGAGAAAAGGTGGGACGGTGTGCCTTTCGCCGACAAGAAGTCCGTTCTCTGCAGTCCGGTTTGTCTGTGAACAATCGCGAAATACGGGCATTATTAGCCTATTTCAGCGCAGAGCGAACCGGAATCCTCTGCAGTCCAGACTGTGTGGCGGAGCATGCAGTCTGGCGCTAACTTTTCTCCGCGAGAATTCCCTGCTAACAGGGAAAATAACAGGGAATTTGCGAGATTTTGCCCTCTAAAACCGCAGTCTTTCCCGCTAAGTCACACATTTGACAGGAGAAGTAGCTGCTGCAGGCGTAAATCGGAACAGGGAATTATCAGGGACATAACAGGGAGGTATCAGGGAATTTATTTGTCTGATCAGGGAATTTGTTGCAGTGAGATTTTCCGGAGATCATGGAGAGATGGATTGCGGCCCGCCCTAGCCGCTGGAGGTCATCGTGCGAAGAAGAAAATCCGCCTGCAAGTTGATCGTGGAGACTGGCCCGCCACCACAACATCACGCCCGACCGCTTTTGTCCTGCACGAAGCGTTTGAGTAGTCTGATGTCGCCAGTTTTCCAATCGGCCAGACGGGCTTCTTCGATCACGATCGCTGAGCCGATGCTCCAGGAGAGTGCCGTCTTGTCAACGAATTGAACGTCTATAAAGAGGATGCCTTGCTCGAATTTGTGTTCCACCCAATCCACGACTTTGCCGTGAGCACCGGGATATTGTTTGCCGTGCACGCGGGGCTTGGGTTTCTGCGTTTTTCTTTTCTCTACTCGACGTTGGTTCATTCTCTGGTCCTCAACTTTCCGCGTTATGTGATCATGAGCTGCGCATCGGCAAGCAGGTATCTGAGGTGGTATTGCCGTGAGTGTGGTGGCTGAAATCCGAGCTGCCTTCGCTGCTCGATCCAACCGAGTGGCAAGCGATGGGTCAGTTTCTTAAAGGTCAGATCAGCGGGCTGGCGTCCATCGAGGATCGCTTCCACAATGTCGGGAGCGAGAAAAGCGCACTCCAGAATGCGGCCTACATATCGCTCATCAAGTCCCAGTTTTTCGGCAATTGATCTCCGTCCCGAAACTTCTCCTGCCACGATCCCTTCGTACCATTGGCGTCCACGTGTCAGCGCCTTCAACAGTGACGGAGCGGGAAGCGACGGCCGCTGCCCAGGATGATCGGGAGGAAACACCAGCCGCATCTCGCCGCCGCAGCGTTTGACTCGAGCCTTGATATTGAAACTGATCACGTCACTCGAAGCTTGCTCTGGTTGGTGGGTCGCGGATCTTGACGAGGACGCGTGTGAATCTGCGGTAAGTATGTCTCGCAGTTTTTGTTTCACAACTTCGACTTCGATTCTGTCAGGATGAACCGCGACACGCTGCACGACCTTTCTCACGAAGTCCTTCACGACCGCTGCGCTTCGAGGCAGCGATCTTGTCGCGGATCCTCTCGCCAGTGACTTCCCGTTCGAACTGGGCGAAGGAGAGAAGGATATTAAGAGTTAGCCGTCCCATGGAAGTCGTGGTGTTGAACTGCTGGGTAACAGAAACGAAAGAGACTCCGCGTGCGTCGAGAGCTTCGACGATCTTGGCGAAGTCGGCCAGGCTGCGGGTGAGCCGATCGACCTTGTAAACCACAATGGTGTCGACTTTGTTGGCTTGAATATCATCGAGCAGACGCTTCAATGCTGGCCGATCCAGATTCCCTCCGGAATAACCTCCATCGTCATATCGGGCCGGAAGCGTTCGCCAGCCTTCGTGTCGTTGGCTCGCGATGAAGGCCTCGCAGGCTTCTCGTTGAGCATCGAGAGAATTGAAGGATTGTTCCAGCCCTTCTTCGGAAGACTTGCGCGTATAAATCGCACAGCGGATGACGGCTTTCGATTCCGTGCTCATTGAGCCTCCTCCTGGGATGCGTTGGATTGTTTAGCTTTGAGACCGAAGAAAGCTGGCCCCGACCAGCGGGTGCCGGTGATCAGGCGTGCGATCTCCGAGAGGTTCTCATAACGAGCACCTCGGTATTCGTGTCCTTCCGTTTCCACCTCGACCACATGGACTTGTTCCTTCCACTGGCGTACCAGACGAGTTCCGGCTTTGACGGGCGGACGGTTGGAGACCACAGCGTTGGGATCAGCCTCGAATGTAGCTGCAAGCTGGCGAAGCCGACGGCAACTGGCGTCGCTGAGTCCACCAAACTCCTGCTCCTGCAGGCGATGACGAACGATGCGAAGCATCAGATCCTTTCGGATTTCAGGCGGAGGTTCTTTCTTAAAGAGCTGCCGCCACAAGGCACACAAGGCTGGCTTACTCAGCCTGTGCGCAGAGGCGAGGCGTTCCGTAATGGACGAATCGGGCATAGTGTCTCCTTGAAAGCGATCAGCAACATTCACGCTTCGTTTCGGAGAAAGTTCAAGTCAAATCAGGGCGGGCTGGGGAAGTTCATCTGCTTGACTTGCGGCCGGGGCATGCTCCTAGATCGTGAGCAACTTCGGGGCTGTGTCCGACAGGCAACCAGTGAATCCCGTCACCTCTACTGGACACATCACGAAGCCAATCGCCAGTGTGGAACTTCAGTCTTTGCAAAATAGCGAAATGCATCAGGACCATGATCGTGCACTTTCAGCGGTTTTTCTTCCCCGCGTTGAGCTGCTTTTGAATCCCATGCGTAGGCTTGCATTTCCTGGATTGTTATCTTGGCCGTTTGTTGTAGGAGGTAACCAACGGTAAAACCATATATAATTATATAAATCGTTACTTCGTTAACAAAAGCCTTGACTTTCCATTAGGAACTACAGACCATAAACCCGATTTACAAGGTACGAATTTGTGCCGGAACGACGGGAGACAGCATAATCGTGTCACCGCACCCGCATGTTTGGATGTTCTCGTGGCGCTTGCCGCGCAACAATGGCTATACTGTGACCTTCTAAGCCCGGTAGTTGCTTATTGCATCCGGGGCAGATGTCCTGGTCCAAATCGACAGTGGAGAATTAAAATTGCCGATAGATTCTTGGCGCCCCCTTTTAACCGGTGTAATGGGGGACCGGGTCTTGGAATTGCTCGAAGTTATCGCAAAAGATCTCACGTATTCGCTCGAGAGGCCGTGGAGGTGGGGATCCGAGCTCCGTGACCCTCATTCTCTTGCTTTTGGCAGCGCAGGAGTGGCGCTCTTTCTTTCTTATTTGGTTCAGGCGCTAGGCGAGGATAGACATCGTCACAGCGCGTCGTGTTTTCTCCGAGACGCTATTCTTGCGACCCAGCACGAATACATGCAACCTGGCTTTGAAACTGGAGCGATTGGCATATGCTGGGCAGTGGAGCATCTGAAAGACTCGGTGGATGTTGAAAGCCGCGAACTTAAGTTGCTGGACCAGTGGGAGACGCGGCTGTACGAATGGAGTCAGATGGCGGATACTCCCCCCGCATTTGCCGACGGTTTGGCTGGGATCTGTGCGTACGCGGCCGAGCGGCACCCAAGCCACCCCAGTAGCGGGCTATTCAAGGCTACTTGGGGCAGGCTTAAGGACCTTGCGGAGGTCACTCACCAGGGAGCGACGTGGCACGTATCGGGTCATGGT